>NZ_LNGA01000023.1:168993-301822 GCF_018588215.1 Thermosipho sp. 1244 | reverse complement strand
CCAATCTTCCGGCAATTTCTCAAATGGTGTCCCTGGCTCTACCCCATTGTCTGGATCCCCTACTTCTGGATCATATACATATCCACATACACTACATACATACCTCTTCATATTTCCCCCTCCAAAATATCATTTTAATTTTTTATGACAGAACCACCAGTCGTAACATTTGTATTCTTTTAACCTTTGTTCTGCTTCTTTTACGCTACTTGCAGGCGGAATAATTACCTCATCATTAACAAGTTCATTATTAGGCCAATTTGCTGGCAAAGCAACTCCATTTTCATCAACTGTTTGCAATCCTTTTACCATTCTCAAAATCTCATCCATGTTCCTTCCAAGTTCTTGTGGATAATAAAGAATAGCTCTTAAAATTCCTTTAGGATCAATTATAAATACAGCTCTTACCGTATTAGTACCTTTTGCAGGATGAATCATTCCAAGCATTTCTGCAATTTTTCCCCTGTCATCTGCTATAACTGGGAATTTAATTTCAACATTAAGTTTTTCTTTAATCCACTCAACCCACTTTATATGTGAAAATACCTGATCAATGCTCAATCCAACCAATTCTGTGTTTATTTTTTGAAATTCATCGTATCTCTTCTGGAATGCAACAAATTCCGTTGTACAAACTGGTGTAAAATCAGCCGGATGACTAAATAAAACAACCCATTTCCCCTTAAAATCATCTGGAAACTTTATAACCCCTTTCGTAGTAACTGCCTCAAACTCTGGAACCTTTTCCCCAATAAGTGGTAAACTCATACTACTCACCTCCATTTAAACATTTTTTACAAATTCCAACTAAACAATACTGGATTTTTTTTACCAAATGCCCATCTATACTATCTACTTTTTGAATTTCTGGTAATTCACCAAATACATCATAAACTTTCTTACACTTCAAACAGAAAAAATGATGATGTGGAACAATTTCATAATCATATCTTATCGCAGATGGTGTAATTACCTCTTTTATTACCCCTTTTTCACTCAACAAATTAACGGTGTTATAAACAGTAGCCCTTGAAATAGCATGTATCTTTGATTTTAACTCTTCGTATATTTCATCAGCAGATGGATGTACTTTACTTTCAATTATAAATTTTAAAATCTGTATTCTCTGAATAGTTGGTCTTATATCGTGAAGTTTTAAAATCTTCGCATAACTTTCCATACTAATCCTCCTTTATCATGTCCAAATTTATTATACATCTATTTTTATACATTGTCAATATCTTTTGTTTTTTTATTATAATTTTTATTCTAGACAACGCAAATGCCTAAAAAACGTTTTTATTCGACTATCGAACAAATGCCTTAAATTATACGTAAAAAAACTTTGATTAATTTGTTTCAAGATATTTTTCTAAAATACGTTGTAAAAAGAAGTTTTAAAAGTACAATTAACGTAGGAAGGGGGATAAATTTTGGAGTTTTTACTAATAATTCTATCAATATACTCGCTAATAACAACATTTTTTTTATTTAATTTAGCTAAAAGTAAAAAAATAAACTTAAAAGAAGTAGTGTTTGATTTTACAAATCAACTTACAAATGAGAACAATGATTTTCCAATAAAAGCGTTATCATTTATTTCAAAAGAATTTCCCGAAATTGATTCGGGCATTTTTTTAGTAAAAGAAGGAAATAAATTTAATGAAATATCTTCTTTTGGCCAAAAAATCGAATACAACGATAAATTATTTTTTTACAAAGATTACTTTGTAAAAGACTTTACAATAGACAATACATTAGGAGTAAGATTAATACTTCATTCAAAGTCTAAGATTTCTAAATCAAAAACCGAAAAACTTGAAATAATTTCTTCTTTAATCTCTTCATCTGAACTAATTAAAAATCTAATAAAAAAACATGGAAAATTCCAAATTGATCTTATGCTTTCTATGATAAAAATATTAGAATATTATGACAGATATACCCAAGGTCATTCACTTAGAGTTGCAGAGTTATCCCAAAAAATTGCAAAAAAACTTAATTTATCTTCACAGGAAATTTCAGATGCATATTGGACAGGTCTTGTTCACGATATAGGGAAAATAGCAATTCCAAATAGTATTTTAAATAAAGAAGGCTCTCTTACTATGGAAGAATACGAAATAATAAAAAAACATCCTATATATGGTTTTGAATTCTTATCAACGTCTGAAACACTTAAAAATATAGCAACCTATGTATATCATCATCACGAAAAGTGGGATGGAACAGGTTATCCAGGGAGGTTAAAAGGCGAGATGATTCCAATTATTTCAAGGATAATCAGTGTCGCAGATAGTTGGGATGCCATGACTAGTAAAAGAGCATATAGAGATGCCTTAACATATGAATTTGCTCTGCAGGAAATAATAAACAATTCAAACAAACAATTTGATCCAAAAGTTGTCTCAGCTTTTCTAGATGTATTAAAAGAAGAAGAAAATTTAGATATTGCATAATGGGCCCATTTGGGCTCTTTTTTTTAATTTAATAATATTTAGGAGGTGGGGGGAAAGTGAACTTTCTTGGGAGAAGTCTTACCGTTATCAACGATTTTTCAGTTGAAGAACAACTTTTTTTGTACGAAAAGACAAAACTTCTAAAACAACTTTGGAAAGAAAAGAAAGATACCAGTAAATTTCAAATCAAAAAAGACGTGGGAATTTATATCATCTTCGTCGAACCTAGTACTAGGACAAAAGAATCATTCATTAATGCAGCAAAATTTCACAAAAATGCCAAAGTAAACATTTTTGATTCAGAACATTCTTCGTTTAACAAAAAAGAAAGTTATGTAGATACATTCAATATGTTAACAGGATACAGCAATTATTCAATTTTCATAGTCCGCACAAAACTTGAAGGAACTTGCAAATACCTTGATGAGAAAGTATATGAATTTACAAAAAGACATGGTTTAGAAAAACCCTCATTCATAAATGCAGGTGATGGGAAACATGAACATCCAACTCAAGAGTTACTTGATGAATTCACATTTTTAGAACAATTGAATTTTGATAATTCCTATATTCATATTGCACTTGTCGGAGATCTTTTGCATGGTAGAACTGTACATTCTAAGGCAAATGGTTTAAAAATTTTTAAAAATGTCTTAGTTGATTTAATTGCCCCAGAAGAACTTTCTATGCCTATTCACTATGTAGAAAAAATGAAAAAAAATGGTTTTGAAATTAGATTATTTGATTCAATTGAAAATTATTTAAAAAATGAAAACATTGCCCCAATTTGGTATTTCACAAGGTTACAACTTGAAAGAATGGGGGAAGATATCCTCGAAAAAGAACACGTTTTAAGAAATAGTGTTACATTTAGGAAGGAATTTTTGGAAAAGTTACCTAAAAATGTAAAATTTTATCACCCTCTTCCAAGGCACAAAATGTATCCGACAATTCCCACATTTCTGGATACATTACCACTCAACGGTTGGGAAGAACAAGCAATAAATGGATATTGGACTAGAACCGTTTTACTTTCTATGCTTGGTGGAGCACTTGAAACGGATTTATCCAAAAAAATAAATAACATTATAGATGAACAATTTATAATCCCAGCCAATATTACAAATGGCACTAAGGGAATTTTAAAAGAAGGAAAAAGGGGAATCAAACCAATTGAAAATGGAACGGTAATAGATCACATTGCAAAGGGAAAATCCAAAGCCCAAATCTACGAAACTATAATAAAAATAAGAAAAATTTTAAAATTATACGACCTTGATAGTACAGATGGAATATTCAAATCACAAGACGGAAATTTCAAAGGATACATAAGCCTTCCGGACAGGTATTTATCAAAGAAAGAAATAAAAAAACTTTCTGCCATATCTCCAAATACAACGGTTAATATTATTAAAAACTCAAAGGTTGTGGAAAAATATAGAATTTCTCTTCCACCTTATATTTATGGATTTGCAAAGTTAAAATGCAAAAACGAAAATTGCATAACAAATCCCACACACGGTGAAAACGCAGAAGCGTTTTTTATAAAAAACGAAAAAGGAGAGCTTGTATGCAAATACTGTGAAACTCCACATACATTTGAAGAAATTTGGAACATATAGCCCCCGATAAACGGGGGTTATTTATACAAATGACATGCAACCTTCCGCCCTTTATATTCAATTAATTTAGGTTCTTTTTTGCGACATATATCCATTGCAAATGGGCACCTTGGATGAAATCTACATCCCTTTGGTGGATTAATTGGATTAGGAACTTCTCCTTGTGGTATAATTTTTTTCTTTTTTTTCTTTGGATCAGGTTCTGGAACAGCTGAAATCAAAGCTTTTGTATAAGGATGTAAAGGCTCAAGGTAAATATCCTTAAAATCACCTACTTCAACTAATTTTCCAAGATACATCACACCAATTTTATTACAAATATACTTTGTTGTTGCAAGGTCATGTGTAATAAACAAAAATGTTAAATTAAACTCCTTCTTTAAGTCGATCAATAGTTGTAGTAATTGTGATCTTACTGACACATCTAACATTGCTATAGCCTCATCGGCAACTACAAATTTTGGTCTTAAAATTAACGCACGTGCAATCACTATTCTCTGTCTTTGTCCACCTGAAAGTTCATGTGGATATCTATAATAAAAATCATCAGCTGGAGAAAGGTTAACCCTCTCAAGCATTTGCTTTACCATCTTTTTTCTTTCCATTCTACTATTTCCAATATTGTGTATCTCAAGGCCATGCTTTATCGCTTCTCCAACCTTCATATACGGATTTAAAGCCGCCATTGGATCTTGAAAAATAATTTGAAAGTTTTTTCTAAATTTTCTTAACTCCTCTTTGCTTAATTTGGTAACATCTGTACCCTCAAAAAGAATTTCCCCAGCAGTGGGCTCAATTAACCTTAAAAGAAGTCTTCCTGTGGTTGTTTTTCCGCTACCTGATTCTCCAACAAGACCAAAAGTTTCTCCTCTTTTTATATCAAAACTTATTCCGTCAACGGCTTTCACAAAACGCTGTGGTACCCTTGTTAAAACTTCACCTATTGTCCTTTTTATGGGAAAGTGTTTTACCAAATTTCTAACATATATCATACTTTCACCTCACTGTATAACCAACACTTTACCTTACTACCATCGATTTCGACAACTTTAGGTTCCTTTAATTCACAAATCTCCTTCTTAAACGGACATCTAGGGGCAAATCTACATCCTTTTGGAGGATTTAAAAGATCTGGAGGAGAACCAGGAATATATTTTAAATCCAAATCATTTACATTTGTATTTGGAATACTCTTAAGAAGAAGTTGTGTATATGGATGTTTTGGAGCATAATACAATTCTTCACTCTTTGCCTCTTCAATAATGTGTCCAGCATACATTACACAAATTTTATCCGCAGCTTCCGCAACAACTCCCAAATCATGAGTAATTAAAATCATGGACATATCATATTCTCTTCTTAATTCATTTAACAATTCCATTATTTGAGCTTGGACAATTACATCCAATGAAGTAGTAGGTTCATCTGCTATTACCAATGTAGGATTTAACACCAACGAAAGTGCAATCATAGCTCTTTGCCTCATTCCACCACTAAATTGGAATGAATATTCTTTCATGCGTTCCGGTTTAATTCCCACCTTTTCTAAAACCCTTGCTGTTCTTTCCCTTGCTTCATCTAAAGTAATATCAGGCTCATGAGTCTTCAATGTTTCATAAAATATCTTCTCAATCTTCATTATTGGATTCAACGAAGTCATCGGATCTTGAAAAATCATTCCTATCTTTTTCCCTCTGATTTTTCTAATATCTTCCTCACCCATTGTAACTAAATTTTTCCCTTCGATTTCCATAACCCCATTGTAAAAAGTCGTAGGAGGTAATATTTTTAATATTCCTTGCCCAAATGTTGATTTACCACACCCAGATTCACCAACAAGACCCACAACTTGACCCTTCTCTATTGAAAAATTTATATTATCAACCGCTTTTATATATCCACGCTTTGTTTTATAATATATTTTTAATCCTCTTGCTTCAAATACTGACACAAACTCACCTTCTTTCTCTAATAGTGGGATTCAACAACTCGTTTAACCCTTCACTAAACATGGAAAATCCCAATACTACTGTCACAATAGCAAGCCCTGGATAAAGTAGTCCCCACCAGGCCTTACTTAAAACAAACCTTTGACCATTACTCAGATCAAACCCCCAATCTGGAGTAGGAGGTGCTATACCTAACCCCAAAAATGACAAACCTGCTTCGGTCATAATGGCATCTGCAAGATTCATTGATAGTACAACCACTATTGATGGCAAAACATTTGGAAAAATGTATTTTAAAAGGATCTCATAATTTCTTGCGCCCAAAGCACGTGCCGCTTCAACATACAATTCACTTTTAATAGAACTAACCTGATTCCTTATAACCCTAAAATACGTTGGAGTATAAACAACGGCTATAGAAACGGAAATATTTACAACACCCGGACCTAAAACCGCCGCTATTGCAATAGCAAGTATCAGACCTGGAAAAGAATAAATTGCATCCATTATCAAAGTCAAAATCCTATCAAATGCACCACCTAAATAACCGGAAACTAATCCCAATGGTATTCCAACACCAGCAGCTATTAAAACTGCAATAAATGCTATGGTTAAAGCTATTCTTGCACCATAAATTACCCTACTAAGTATATCTCTGCCAAGATTATCCGTACCAAAAACAAATTGATCATTTGGGGAGGTCAAAGATCGTCCAACTCTTTCAATTGGATTATACGGAGCAATTTGCGGGGCAAAAATTGCTAGTGTAATGTAAAAAAGTAATATCATTGCACCTATAAAGGTTAGCAAACCCGTTCCAGTTTTAAATAAATCATTTATTATTTCGCCAATTCGCTCGCTAACAAACTTTTTTCTCACAATATCACCCCTTAGTATCTAACCCTTGGATCTACCAGTGCATTAACTATATCAATTACAATACTTATAACCACAACAAACATTGCAAAAAATACAATTGTACCTTGAATCGCCGGAAAATCCCTATATTTTATTTTCAACACCAGATAACTTCCAATCCCCGGCCAAGAAAAAGTAGTCTCAGTTAAAACTGCCCCGGCAAGTAACAATGCAAATTGCATTCCCATAATCGTAAATATAGGAACAAATGCATTTTTTACCGCATGACCATACAAAATAACTCTCGACTTTAATCCCCTTGCCTTTGCAGCTTTAACAAAATCTTTTGACAGCATCAATACGGTATTATTTCTTACCATACGCAAAAAAATACTTGAAATTACAAGTCCCAAAGTTAATCCAGGAAGCAATAAATGTTTTAAAACATCTGAAAATGCCTCCCAATTCCAGTTTAAAATACTATCCAAAACTAATAATCCAGTCTTTATATCCAAAGACACCCTAGGAGATAATCTTCCACCGACTGGAAACCATCTTAAATAAACTCCAAATAAAAGTTGTAACATTAAGCCAAGCCAAAATACGGGAATAGCATAAAGTAGTATAGAATATACCCTTGCAGAAATATCTAAAGATTTATCTTTACGCCACGCAGCTTCCGCACCATAAAACAACCCTATCAATAATGCGATTATAAAGGAAAATATTGTTAATTCTAACGTTGCAGGAAATCTATCTTTAATTTCATCCCAAACAGGTCTATTTGTAAGCGTCGATACCCCTAAATCTCCTCTAAAAACATTTCCGATATAATCAAAAAACTGGACAATTACAGGCTTATCCAACCCTAATTCGTGTCTTTTAGCTTCTATAACTTCCAAAGGAGCTTTTCCTCCTAAAATAGCCAAAACAGGGTCACCTGGAATAATTCTCAAAATAAAAAAAATCATTACCAATAAAATAAATATCATAGGAATCGCAAGTATAACACGCGTAATTATATAGCTTTTCAAGGACACTATATTCTCCCTCCTTTTAAAAAACCGCCCGAGATGGGCGGTGATATTTACTTTCTTTCGAGGAGATAATACCTAAAGATTTGGGTAGGCTCTAATATAATTCCTTTAATGTAATCATGTGCTTCACAATCTGCAGAACCTTGCCAAAGAGGAATATATGGCATCTCTGCCGCATGATAATTCTGAACAAGTTTATAAATCATTTCACGAGATTCTTGGTTAGTAGCTGCTCTACCAGCAACCATCAAATCTTCGACTATTTGATTTTCATAGAAACTACCAAGAGATTTTGCACCACTAACACTTAAAAATGGCCATAAATAGTCATCAGGATCAAGGTAATCAGGATACCAACCTAATAAGAATAATCCCATTGTTCCATTCAAGAAATATTCGACATATGTAGACCATTCAGCATACTTTATATTGACTCTAATCATCCCTGTTTCTTCCAAAGAACTTTTTAAAACTTGTGCAACGTCTGCTTCTGTAGTTCCATAGTGAGAAGGTGTATACCACAAATCTATAACAAGTGGATTCTTTTCACTATAACCTGCAATCTTCAAAATTTCCTTTGCTGCTTGTAAATCGCGTTTTGGAAATACATCTTCGTGACTCCATATACCTGCTGGAATCATTGAATACAATGGCTTTGCTAGATCTACAAAAATATCCTTAACAATGGCACTCCTATCCACAGAAAGTGCTACTGCTTGCCTTACCAAAGGATTATCAAACGGTTTTTGTTTAACATTTAACACTAAATATCTAATTTGCGGACTTGCGCCTAAATATACCTTTATTCCGGAAACATTTTGTAAATCTAAAATATCCCTTGGATCAAGATGTCTATACGCAATATCAATTTCTCCCGTTTCAAGTGCAAGTCTCAATTGTTGTGAATTTTCATAAAATTGGATAATTATCTTCTTAGTCTTTGGCTTCGGACCAAAATATTTTGGATTTTCCTCTAAAACTATTCTTACATCCCTTATCCATTCACTAATTCTATATGGGCCAGATGCAGAAGGAGCAATATCTGAAAATCTATCCTCTGGTGTCACTTTCGGATTTACTGGAAATGCCACTGTATACCCTAATACCGAAACAAATGCTGAAAATTTACTTTTAAGATGTACTCTAAATGTAAATTTATCCACCACTTCCGTCTTTTCTACAATATCTGATAAAAGAAATGCGGGATCACCATTTAACCTCATAACGCGATCAAAAGAAAATTTGAAAATATTTGCATCAATCTGTGTACCATCTTCAAAGTAGGCATCTTTTCTTATATAAAACGTATAAACTAAACCATCAGATGAAACATCCCATTTTTCAAACAACCACGGTTTAATATTTGCAGTTCCAACTTCATAATCAACAGGTCCTGCTAAAACATTTTGCAAAATGTTACTGGAAAAATAATCATAACAATTCGCCGGATCAAGTGTCCTTATCTTGTCAGTTGTACCCACAACTATAACACTACTTGCGAAAGAAAAAGCAACAAGCAACAACCCCAAAATAACCAGCAATTTCTTCATATAATCCCCTCCCTCGGAATATGGTAACATTATTTTACCATATTTTAATATTAAAAATCAAGATTTAACATTAAATTTTTATTGTAATATTGTTTTTACATATCCGCCTATCTAATTAACCAAAAATTAATGATATACATTTGTTTCATAATCTTGTAAATTTCATTTATATGGTATAATTTTACAAAGAAAATAAACCGTTTGTGGAGGTGTAAAAGTGAAAAAATTTTATCTAACAACCCCTATATATTATGTTAATTCAGAACCACACATTGGAAGTGCATACACAACTATCATAGGAGACATAATTGCAAGATATAAGAGGCTAATGGGATATGAAGTATTTTACCTTACTGGCACCGATGAACATGGACAAAAAATATTACAAGCCGCAAAGAAAAAAGGAACAGAACCTCAACAACTTTGTGATAAACTTTCTGAAAAATTTAGACAATTATGGAAAGATTTAAATATAACCAACGATTATTTCATCAGAACAACGGATAAAAAACACATGGAAACTGTACAATTTTTTGTTTCAAAAATGTTGGAAAATGGTGATATATATAAAGGAACATACAAAGGTTGGTATTGCATCCCTTGTGAAACATATTGGAATGAAGACGAAATAAAAATAGAAAATGGGAAACACATATGTCCTACATGTAATAGAGAACTAAATTTTGTTGAGGAAGAAAATTACTTTTTCAGGCTTTCCAAATACACCGAACCTCTGTTAAAGCATTTTAAAGAAAATCCAGATTTTGTTGAACCAGAATTTAGAAAAAATGAAATGTTGAAAATATTAGAAAGCGGTTTAAAAGATTTATCAATAACAAGGACTACTTTTGATTGGGGTATAAGAATGCCAAATGATCCAAAACATGTTATATACGTATGGGTTGACGCACTAATAAATTATATTTCTGCAATTGGTTACGGAAATGATGAAGAAACGTTTAAAAAATGGTGGCCGGCAGATTTACACTTAATAGGAAAAGAAATAAATAGATTCCATAGTTTAATTTGGCCTGCAATGTTAATGTCTGTAGGCCTTCCATTACCTAAAAAGATCTTTGCACACGGATGGCTTACGGTAAATGGACAAAAGATCAGCAAATCACTTGGGAATGCTATTGATCCAAGGGAATTTGTAAAAAAATATGGAAATGATGTCATAAGATATTACCTTTCAAGGGATATTGTCTTTGGAAAAGATGGGGACTTTTCTGAAGAAAACCTTGTACAAAGATTAAATTCAGACCTTGCAAATGATTACGGAAACTTGCTCCATAGAACACTTGCGATGGTAAGCAAAAATTTCGATTCAAAAATTCCAGTCCCCCAAACATCAAATGACTCAGATAATTCACTAGCAAATGAATACTTTAAAACAAAAGAAAAATACTTAAGTTTCATGGAGCAATATAAATTGACAAATGCACTTGAAGCAATTTGGGATTATATCAGATTTGTAAACAAATACTTTGACGAAAACAAACCATGGATTCTTGCAAAAGAAGGAAACAAAGAAAGGCTCGCAACTATTTTGTACTATACACTTGAAGCATATTTAAAAATTGCAACTTTGTTACTTCCATTTATGCCTGATTCATCAAAAGAAGTTTTTAAAAGACTGGGGCAAGATTTTGAACCTCAAAAATTTATTGACAAGTGGAATACCCTTGTTGCTGGAAATAAAGTAATACATGATAAACCACTATTTCAAAAAATTGACCTGAAAAAATTTGAAAAAATTGCAATCAAAAAAGATGAAAAAACAGAAGTCAAATTAGATAATCTAATTACGATAGATGATTTCAAAAAGATAGAACTTAGAGTTGCACAGGTTGTCAAAGCAGAAAAGGTCGAAAAATCGGAAAAACTGTTAAAATTAATTGTGGATTTTGGAAAACATGGAAAAAGACAAATAGTTGCAGGTATATCAAAGTATTATTCTCCAGAAGAACTAATAGGTAAAAAGATAATTGTGGTATTTAATTTAAAACCCGCAAAATTAATGGGAATAGAATCACAAGGTATGTTACTTGCGGCAAAAATCAATGACAATTTAACAGTATTAACCGTAGATAGAGATATTGAACCTGGTGCAAAAATTTCATAACTGGAGGGAATTTAATGGAAATAAATAGATCCATCGAAGAAGAATTAAAAGAGTCTTATCTTAGTTACTCAATGAGTGTTATCATTGGTAGAGCCATTCCAGATGTTAGGGATGGATTAAAGCCTGTACAGAGAAGAATCTTGTACAGCATGTACGAGCTTGGATTAAGCCACAATAAACCATTCAAAAAATCTGCGCGTATCGTTGGTGAAGTAATAGGTAAATACCACCCACACGGTGATACCGCGATATATGATACGCTAGTCAGATTAGCACAAGAGTGGTCAATGAGATATATTCTTGTGGAAGGACAGGGAAACTTTGGGTCAATTGACAAAGATCCACCAGCAGCTATGAGGTATACGGAAGCAAGACTTGCAAAAATTTCAGAAGAATTACTAGAAGACATAGATAAAGACACAGTAGATATGATGGACAACTTTGATGGTAGCTTGAAAGAACCGGTTGTTTTACCATCAAAATTTCCAAATCTACTTGCCAATGGTTCGACTGGTATTGCAGTTGGAATGACTACAAACATACCTCCTCATAATCTATCAGAGCTTGTGGATGGATTTGTAGCACTTATTAAAAACCCGGAAATTTCTATAGAAGAGTTAATTAATTTTATTCCTGGGCCAGATTTTCCAACAGGTGGAGAGATAATCGGAAAATCAGGAATCCGTGAGATGTATACAACAGGAAGGGGAAGTTTCACAATCAGAGGTATAGTACAAGTTGAAGAGGAAAAGAAAAAGAAAAAAATAGTTGTTACTGAAATTCCATTCAACGTAAATAAATCAGACCTAATAAAGAAGATAGTTGAATATGCGGAAAATTCAAATTTGCAAATCAAAGATATTAGAGATGAATCGGATAAAGAAGGGTTAAGAATTGTAATTGAAATACCAAAGAATGTAAACGAAGATATAATTATAAATAATCTTTACAAACACACACAATTACAAAGCACATTTCATGCACAACTATTGGTAATTGACAAAGAAAAAAAACCCGCACTAATGAACCTCAAAGAATTAATGTGGGCATTCGTAGAACATCGTTTTGAAGTGGTAAGAAGAAGAGCACAGTTTTTCTATAAACAATACTCTAAAAAAGCACATATATTAGAAGGATTAATCAAAGCTTCACGTTCTATTGATACAATAATCTCTGTAATAAGAAATAGTGAAGATCAAGAAAGTGCTATAAGGGAACTAATTGAAATGTTTGATTTTACAGAAACTCAAGCAAAAGCTATTGTAGATCTTAGATTAGGTAGACTTACAAAACTTGAAATTTCCAAACTAATAAAGGATTACAACGAACTTGTGGAAAAGATGAAGATAGAAAAAGAATTAATCGAAAATGATGAGAAAGTGTATGAAAAAATAATAGAAGAGCTATACTATATAAAAACACAATACGGTGATAAAAGAAAAAGCAAAATTTTGGATCATGAAGAAAGAGAAATCAAATTCGACGAGTTGGAATTAATTCCAGATAAAGAAGTAGTGATTTCATTAACAAAAAAGGGTTACTTGAAAATGATGAACCTCTCCACATTTAGAACTCAAAAAAGAGGAGGGAAAGGAGTAACTGGTTCCTCTCTGATGAATGATGATGTAATAATGGAAGTTATATACACTCATCTTCACGGTAAAACACTGTTTTTCACCTCAAAAGGAAAAGTTTACCTTTTAAATAATTACCAAATTGAGGAAAATTCAAGAACAAGTAGAGGAAAATTAATTTCTAAATATTTAAACCTTGACAAAGATGAAAAAATCTTAACAATGTTATCAGTAGACGACTTTTCTGGAGAATTGTTCTTCGCAACAAAATATGGAAAAGTAAAAAGAACAGCATTAAAAGAATTTGAAAATATAAACGCAAGAGGACTTAGAGCTATTAATTTCGACGGTGATGACAGCCTGGTATCCGTACAAAAAATTGAAAGTGAAGAACAAACAATACTAATTGCAACCAAAAATGGAATGAGTATAAGATTTTCCATTTCAGAAGTAAGAACAATGGGACGCTCTGCTATGGGAGTAACTGGCATAAAACTTTCTAAGAATGACGAAGTAGTTAGTTCCACTCTTCTATCTGACGAAAAAAACTATATCTTAACAGTTACAAGATATGGATACGGTAAACTCACTGAAATATCACAATACAGGACCCAAAAAAGGGCAGGTCTGGGAATCAAGAATATATCGGATGTTTCCAAAACAGGAGAAATTGTAAGTGTAAGTTATGTTATGGGACGTGAAGATATAATGATTTTCACAAAACATGGCATGTCAATTAAAATTAACATTAGTAGTCTAAGACCTCTTAGTAGGGTAACAAAAGGTGTGAAATTACTAAACCTTTCAAACGGAGATGAAATAGCAGACGTTGCAATAATTAAGGGAGAAGAGGAAAATGTATAAAGAAATAGACCACACAGCAGATGTGTCATACGAAATATGTGCGCAATCTTTTTTGGAAATACTAAAAGACATAATAGAAATTTTCAAAGAAAATTATATCCCAAAAATTAATTGTAAAAGTTATAGACACTACAAATATAAACTAAAAGAAAATGAAGACGCGATATTTGATATAGTTAACGACTGGATTGCCTCTATTGAGTTGGGATATTTTCCAGTTGAAATATACGCAGATTACACTGTAAAATTTTGTCCATTTGATGGTATAACTGGCAATGGATTTAAAGCTTTAACATATCACAAGCTAAAAATTGAAAAAATTGAAAATATGTTAAAAATAAAGGTGGTGTTTGATATATGAAAGAACTTACTGAAAAGCAAAAAAAAGTTTTAGATTTTATAACTTCATATATACAACAAAATGGATATTCTCCCTCTATTAGAGATATTGCCAAACACTTTAAACTAACTCCAAGGGGTGCACATATTCACGTAATTGCACTTGAAAAGAAAGGGTATATAACAAGAAATCCTAAAAATTCCCGTTCAATCTCTTTGATAAAAAGACCTGAAAGTGTTTCTATTCCAGTAAAAGGAAAAATCTCTGCAGGTTTAGGCATAGAAATGTTTGAAATAATCGATGAAGAAATAGAAATACCAATTAGGATGATTTCCGGATTTGGCAATTATTTTGCATTAAAAGTTGAAGGAGACAGCATGATCGATGCCCACATAATGGATGGTGATTATGTGATTTTAAAAAAACAATACAGAATTCCAAATGGGCAAATTGCTGCTGTAGTTTTTAACAACAAAGTTACTTTAAAAAGGTTTTACCACAAAAAAGAAAAAGTGGAACTTGTCCCAGAAAACAAAAATATGAAACCCATTACTTGCAACACAAAAGATGTAAAAGTAATTGGAAAATTGGTGGGGATAATAAGATTTTACGAATAGGAGGTGAAATAGATGTTTGAAATTGAAACAAAAGATGGTATTTCCATTCTAAAAATCACTGGTGAAATAGATATTTCAAATGCACATAACTTGAAAAAATTTGCAATGGAAAATATTTTAAACAAAGGAAATAAGAATTGTATTTTGGACCTTTCACAAATGAACTATATTGATAGTTCTGGATTAGGGATTTTAGTAAGTTTACACAAATCTTTTAAATTGCAAGGTGGAGAATTAGTATTAGTAAAACTAAGTGATAACGTTAAAAATCTCTTTAGAATGACTAACCTCGACAAAGCATTAAATATTAAAAATTCAGTAAGTGAAGCATTAAAATTTCTAAAAAGCTAAGGAGGGAGTATCTTGAAAATAGCGATAGGAAGTGATCATGCAGGATTTGAACTCAAAGAAAAAATCAAAGACTTTTTAAAGGAAAAAGATATTGAAGTAATAGATGTAGGAACAAATAGTACCCAAAGTGTTGATTATCCAGATTTTGCAAAAGAAGTTGGAAAATGCGTTGTAAAAAAGGAAGCTGATTTTGGTATATTAATTTGCGGAACAGGAATAGGAATGTCAATTGCAGCAAATAAAATAAAAGGTATTAGGGCCGCATTGTGTACCATTCCCGAAATGGGAAAATTAGCAAGACAACATAACAACGCAAATATCCTTGTACTTCCCGGTAGACTTATAGGTTTTGAATTGGCTTCTTGGATAGTTGATGCGTTTTTAAATTCAGACTTTGAAGGCGGGAGGCACGAAAGAAGGCTAAACAAGATTTCTCACTTGGAGGAATAAAATGAAGGCCGTTGCGCAGTTAAACAAAGACTATATACCAACTCTTGAAATTGACAATGGAAAATTAGTAAAAAATCCAGAAACCCCTTCTCGATTGGAAGGGGTGGAAATTTTTGTTAAAGACAATTTTGAATGTATAACTACAAAAGAATACCCTTTGAATTATTTATACAACATACATCCAAAATGGTATGTAAAACATGTGGAAAATTTATCAAAAAATGCAAAAAACGAATATTTGCCAGAAGTTTTTTTAAAGGACCGTATACTAGATTCGGGCACACCTGTAACCAAAAAAACCTATAATGCAGCAATTAACGCATACTATACAGTTATGACTGGAGTAAACCTTGATTCAAAATACGTTTACATTTTAACAAGACCACCAGGTCACCATGCAACAAGTAATTTTGCAGGGGGCTATTGTTTTTTTAACAACGCCGCAATAGCTGCAAAATACTTGCAAAGTACTTTTCAAGAAAGAATTTGCATTCTAGATCTGGATTTCCACCATGGAAATGGAACACAAGAGATTTTTTACGAAGATCCACAGATAACTTACATTTCAATTCATGGAACACCTGAAAAATTCTTCCCATGGATTTCAGGACACAGGGATGAAGTTGGAAAAGGTAACGGAAAAGGTACAAACTTTAATTTTCCACTAGATGAGGGGATAACCTGGGAAGAATATAAAGTTGTGCTTGAAATAGCACTTGAAATTATAGAAAAAATATCTCCGCTAAAACTCATAGTTTCACTTGGTTTTGATACACACTCAAAAGATCACATGGGGTACTTTAATTTAGTAGATGAAGATTATAAAAAAATGGGAAAACTCTTAAAAAAACTAGATATTCCCATTATTTTCATTCAAGAAGGTGGCTATAATAAATATGCAAACACACACGCAGCAGTAAACTTATTTTCAACATTTAAGGAGGGAGAAAATGCTTAAAGAAAAATTATTGAGCGATTTAAAAACTGCAATGAAAGAAAAAGATCAAATAAAATTAAGAGTAATAAGACTCTTGAATTCTGCAATTAAAAATTTTGAAGTAGAAAAAAGAAAAGAGGCAACCGATGAGGAAATTGGAAAGATAGTTCTCAAGGAAATTAAAAAAAGGCAAGAATCAATTGAAGCATACAAAAATGCGGGAAGGGAAGATCTTGCAAAAGAAGAAGAAAAAGAACTTGAAATTCTAAAAATTTACGCGCCAAAAATGCTAAGTGAAGAGGAAATAAAAAATATAGTTCAAGAAATAATACATAGCATTGAAGAAAAAAACTTTGGAAAAATTATGAAAGAAACAATGGCAAAGCTAAAAGGAAAAGCAGATGGTGCACTAGTTAGCAAGGTGGTTAAGGAATTACTAAAATGATTCTTCCTATTTTTTTACCAAATGCTGGTTGCAAAAAACGTTGTGTTTTTTGCAACCAATATTCTATGACCGGAGAAAAAATGCCATCAAAAAAAGAAATACTTAATACAATTCAAAAGTATTCAAACTTTTCAATTGACGAAGTAGCATTTTACGGTGGAACTTTCACTGGCCTTTCTTTAGAAAAACAATTAGAGTTTTTGGAACTTGTTAAATATTTAAATGTTCCAATTAGAATATCTACACGACCTGATGAAATAACAGAGGAAAATCTTGGAATTTTAGAACGCTACAATGTTAAAACCATAGAAATTGGAATTCAAAGCATGTTCAATGATGTTTTAGATGCTTCAAACAGGGGACATACTGTGGAAGACAACGAAAGGTCTATACACCTTTTAATGGAGCGAAATTTTAAGGTTTCTGCACATTTAATGATCGGGCTCCCGAAAGATTCAAAAGAAAAATCTATATTGTCTTTGATGAAACTACTTAAACTGGGAGTAAACATTTTTAGAATACATCCCACTCTAATTTTTAAAAATACTGAATTAGAGAAAATGTACGAAAAAAATTTGTATACTCCATTAACTTTAAAAGAGGCACTGGATATATCTTCTGAAATGTTACTTTTAATTTATTCAAACAATGCAAATGTAATTAGGATGGGATATTTTGTTCCTGAACATTCAAAAAACCAAATTGTAGCAGGACCATATCATCCGTCATTTGGAGATATGGTAAAAGCAAAGGCAATTTACAAAATAATTACAAGGTTAAATATTAGAAAAGTACATTTTCCCAAAAAATATGAAAGCTGGTTTTTTTCATATGGAAACAAACAATTAAACGTGGAAAAAATTAGAGATAACGTATTGTTATTTGATGATATAGACCTTGCAAGAGCTTCTTTTTACGCTTTTAGAAAGGGGCAATTTAATGGATGAACTACTAAAAAATGCCGGATCAGTTGAAATTGGATTCTGGATTTTAGAAAAGATGGAAGAAGATAAATATATTTTAGACAAAATTTCACATTTGAAAAAAGAAATGGGAGTTATAAAATGGATTAAAAAGATGGTACAAAATGGTTACACAATAAAAGAAATTAAAAAGATTTTAAAAAGTTCCTTTAATAGTACCATATCTTATGCCCAAAAATTTTTAAACTTTGATGCTAGGGTAGTTACGATAAGCAACAGTAAAACATTGGAAGTTTACTTTAAAACCCATCCAAAAAATTTGGAAATAGTAGTTCCCGTATCTAATCCCGGTGGCGAGGGTAAAATACTATATGATAAACTAAAATCAACCTGCAATGTAAAATTAATCAATGATTTTGAAGTAGAAAAATACATTAAAGATGCAGACTATATAGTAACAGGTGCTGACTCGGTATGTGAAAACGGAGTAATAAATAAAATAGGTTCAAAAACATTGGCTATATTATCAAAATATTATGATAAACCATTTTTTGTTATAGCTGATAAAACAAAATTTTTCGATTCAAAAATAGAAAATAAAATTTTTGAATTAATTCCTTTTAAACTAATAACAGCTATAATAAGTGGTGAAACATGATTTTCTTTAATAAAAAGAAGAAGAATATAAATTTTTCCATATGCTATATAAAGAACTTAGAGAGTTTTAAAAAAATACCAAAATCTTTGAAATATTCAGATGAAGTCTTTTTTATTATTTCAAAAGATATTTCTGAAAACATTTTTAAGAAAATAAAAAAGATGATGAAGTTTAAAAATTACTCCATTATATACAACAACTACGTTAAATTGTCAAAGAATATATATCAAATAAAGGAATTAAACGTAAAAAGATTGAGAAATTTGGAAAACAAGAGGAATATTCTCTTTTCCAATAGCTATATGCTTGCATGGAAAATCGCACAGATGTTTCCTTTCTATACAATAGCTGTAGAAAATAATTTTTTATATTTTTGTACACCAATTCCGTTAACAAAAGATGCTTCAGGTTTTCTATTAAAAAAAGAATTAGAAAAAGATTTTATTTTCAACGTCAAACTTGATTTTAAAATTCTAAAAGATATTCTGGGAGGATGATCATATTGTTCAGGCTAAGATTTGCACCAAGTCCAACAGGCTATCTACACGTAGGTGGTGCTAGAACTGCACTTTTTAACTGGCTTTTTGCAAGAAAAAACAAAGGAAAATTTATACTCCGTATTGAAGACACAGATACAGAACGTTCCACAAAAGAATATGAAGAAAAAATCTTAAATGCTTTAAAATGGTTGGAGATAGATTGGGACGAAGGACCAGATATTGGAGGAAACTTTGGACCATATAGACAAAGTGAACGGCTAGATATATACAATAACTTTGCTCAAAAGTTAATAGATAAAAAGTTGGCATACTACGCCGTATATTCTGACAATAAAGAAATATTCACATCGTACGAATTTCCAAAAAAATTTAAAGACTATTCTATAGTTGTAAAATTTAAAGCACCAAAAGAAGGAAAAACAAAATTTCAGGATCTCTTAAAAGGCGAAATGAGTTTTGAAAATAACCTATTTGAAGATTTTATAATAATAAAATCAAATGGATATCCAACTTATAACTTTGCAGTCGTTGTGGATGACCATTTAATGGAAATTTCCCATGTATTTAGAGGAGAAGATCACCTTTCAAATACACCCAGACAAATTATGATCTACAACGCATTTGAATGGACTCCTCCAGTATTTATGCATATCCCACTTATACTTGGAAATGATAAAACTCCATTAAGTAAAAGACACGGTGGCACATCAGTTAATTACTTTAAAGAAATAGGTATTTTAAATAATGCTTTATTAAACTACCTTGCAATATTGGGTTGGAAAACAGAAGAAGAAATATTTGATATAACAGATAAAATAAAAGCTTTTGATCCGTTTAATATATCCAATAAATCAGTAGTTTTCAACTATAAAAAATTAGAGTGGATCAACGGTCAACACCTAAGAAGGTTACCAATAGAAAAGGTGATTGAAAAATTTAAGGAATATCTAAGCCTAATAAATGTGAAAATAGATTTAGATAGTATGTATGCAAAAAAAGTTATATCCATTTGTAGGGAAAAGGTTAATACACTAGAACAATTATTTGACATATCATACCCTTTCTTTGACGATAATTACACTTATGATGAAAAATATATAGATAAGTTCTTAAAAAAACCAGAAGCAGAAATAATACTTGTATATGCCATTGAATCCTTTGAAAAATTAGACAATTTTGATATATCATCTATTGAAAATACTTTAAGAGATATATCAAAAAATACAAATTTATCCACAAAAAAAGTCTTTCAAACAATTAGAGGTGCTTTATTGGGGAAACTTGTCACACCGGGTTTATTTGAATCAATTGAAGTTTTAGGAAAAGAAAAAACACTTATTAGGCTTAAAAAAACCCAGTTATTAAGGGGGAAACATGAGGTATAAATCTACTCTAGTAATTTTTTTAATAATGTTTAGCATTTTGGTGTTTTATCTTACAAAAATTCAAATACTTGAATCAAAAAATCACAGAGCATTTTTAAATTCCTTGTTAACACAAACTATTTTAACAAAGGGATTAAGAGGAACTATTTATGATAGAAACGGTATAAAACTTGCTTGGAGTGAAAAAATCCCTTTTTTAATTTATTCTAAAAATATGGAGATGGATAAATTAAAAAATATTTTGACAGAAAAACAATTATCAGAGTTAATTAGTAGTGGGAAAGTAAAACTTGAAAATCATCAAATCTACGGTATTGAAAAACTCGGGTATTATATCCAATACAAAGAAATCAGAAGGTACTTACCAGAAGTATTACATATAATAGGATATTTAAATTCCAATGGAAAGGGAAGTTTTGGACTTGAAAAAACGTACAATAACATACTTGATGGAAAATTAGGAAGTGAATTAGTTTTTTCAACTCCAAGCGGAAAAATAAAACAACGAATCATACAAAGAATCCCAGAAAATGGGCAGGACTTACATACTACTATTGATTTTAATCTTCAAAAGTTCATTTACTCTAAATTGAAGGAAATCGACATACCTGCTTCTGTCATTGTAGAAGATACAAAAACAGGCGAAATTTTATCCATGGTTTCATATCCTGGAATTGAAGAAGAATTCTACAGTATTGATACATATACCTGGCGAAAAATAATAAATGATCCAAAAAATCCACTCTTAAATCGCTCTACAATGGGATTATATTCCCCAGGTTCTTCTATAAAACCTCTCATTGCTGCTGCGTATCTTTTAAGTGAAAGCACACCGGCTACTGTAAATTGTAAAGGAAGATTCGAGTACAAATCAAGTTCTGGAAAAACCATTGCAATATTTAATGATTGGCTTTTAAGTGGCCATGGTGAAACAGATCTTATTAAAGCTCTTCGTGTTTCTTGCAATGTATACTTTTATAACATTGCATTAAAATTGGGAATTGATAAAATTAAAAATGTAGCTGATATTTTTAAAATAGATAAGAAAACAGGTATTGATATTGAAGAAAAAGAAGGAATTTTTCCCTCTAGAGAATGGAAACAAAAAAAGTTGAAAGAAATATGGTATCCAGGTGATACCATATTAACGGGGATAGGTCAAGGATATATATTACTTACTCCATTACAACTATTAAATTTTTACACAACAATAGCCAATAATGGAAAAACACCTATTCCACATATAGCAAAGTCACAAACAACTTATTCGAATATAAATCTTCCAAAAGAAATATGGGCAACAATCAAAGAAGGGCTTTTGGAAGTTACATCACATAGTGGTTCAATCCAAGATAGGGGTACAGCATATAATAGTTTTAAAGATGCAAAATACAAAGTTGCCGGAAAAACGGGAACAGCGGAAGTGGGTAAAAATAAAAAATCTCATTCCTGGTTTGTAGGGTTTGGTCCTTTTGAGTCTCCAAAGTATTCTATTGTAGTGCTTTTTGAAAATGGTGGAAGTGGTGCTGAAATGGCTGCACCCTTTGCAAGAAAGATATTTGATTATCTATTGGGAGATGAGTATAATGAATAGATTAAATTTAGCAGTTGAAATTTCAAAAACAGTTGGCTTTTATCTTATGCAATTTTTCGGAAAAGCAAAAAATATTGAAGAAAAAGAAAATTTCCAGGATCTTGTAACAGAACACGATAAAAAAGCACAAGAAATGATAATACAGGAAATAAAAAAGTATTTTCCAGACGATAATATTTTAGCAGAAGAAAACAACACAAAAGATATGGGGAAAAATCAGTGGGTAATTGATCCAATTGATGGAACTTTAAATTACATCCATGGTCTTCCAAATTTTTGCATATCAATTGCATATTATGAAAACAAATCACCACTAATTGGTGTAGTATATAATCCATTTACTGAAGAACTGTTCTTATCAATTAAAAATCATGGAGCGTATTTAAACCACTCAAAACTTGAAATAAATGATATAAATGATCTTAAATTTGCCATTGGAAGTGTTGGATTCTCCAGAAAATTTACAGGAAAATTTATTGAAAAAGTTGAAAATAAAGTTCAAAGAATTAGAATTCTCGGAAGTGCCGCTCTTTCTGCATGTTACGTTGCGGCAAACAAATTTGATTTTTTCATTGCAAAACGTGCAAATCCATGGGATATAGCCGCTGCATATTTGATTGTAAAGGAAGCTGGGGGAGAAATTATAAATTTTCAAGATAATACACCCGAAATTTTTGAAAGAGAAAGTTATATATTTTCAAAGCCATCAATCTTAGAGGATATAAAAAACATCACTAATGAAATAGGAGGGGGAGTATGAAATTAATCGAAAGTGTACCAAACTTTAGCGAAGGAAGGGATATAGAAAAAATCAGAATGATAATCGAAGAAGCGGAAAAATACAAAAAAGTCAAAGTCCTCGATTGGTCCATGGATCATGATCACAATAGATCTGTTGTTACGCTTGTAGGTGAACCAGATGAAATAGAAAACGCATTATTCGACATGGTAAAAAAAGCTACCGAGCTTATTGACCTTAGAATTCACAAAGGTGAACACCCACGAATGGGTGCAACGGACGTTATCCCTTTTATTCCAGTTATGAATACAAAAATGGAAGAATGTATCGAAATTTCCAAAAAATTAGGAGAAAGAATTGGAAAAGAATTAAACATTCCTGTGTATCTTTACGAAAAATCAGCTACTTCACCTGAAAGAGAAAACTTGTCAAAAATTAGAAAGGGAGAATTTGAAGGATTTTTTGAAAAAATCAAAAATCAAAATTGGAAGCCAGATTTTGGCCCCGACAAAGTACATCCTACCGCAGGTGTAGTTGCAGTAGGTGCAAGAGAGTACTTAATTGCATTCAACGTCAATTTGGGAACAAATGATATAGAAGTAGCAAATAAAATAGCAAAAGCTGTTAGACATATAAGTGGTGGTTTTAGATATGTAAAGGCAATGGGCGTGGAATTAAAAGAAAAAGGAATTGTTCAAGTTTCCATGAATTTGACAAATTACAAAAAATCTCCAATTTTTAGAGTGTTTGAGGCAATAAAACGAGAAGCACAAAGATATGGTGTTCCTGTATTAAATTCAGAAATTATTGGAATGATTCCGCTAAGAGCTGCAATTGAAACTATGAACTGGTATTTACAGATTGATGATTTTGATGAAGGTAGGGTAATAGAAAATAAAATATTGAATACATTTTTTGAATAAATTCATATTATTTTGAACAATCCCCTGATATCTCAGGGGATTGTTTATTTTAAGTAATTAATCGGAAATAATTAAAAAAATGTTATCTTAAAAATAACATTTCACAAGTGAATTTTTTTACTTTTAATGTTATAATATTATCTGGATGGTAATACTAAATAGGAGGTGGCCATGTTGGCAGTTTGTGAAAAACATATCGAGCTTTACAAGGAGCTCGATGCGTATATTGAAAAATTAAAAGGAAAAAAAGGTATTTTAATTAATGTCCTTCACAAAGCCCAAGAATTGTTTGGTTGGCTTCCAGAAGAAGTTCAAAACCATGTTGCTGAAAAGCTTAAGATCCCTCCATCAACTGTCTATGGTGTGGTAACATTCTACAATTTCTTTTCTACGAAGCCCAAAGGAAAGAATCAAATTAAAATATGTTTGGGCACTGCATGTTATGTTAAAGGTGCAGATAAAGTTATGGAAAGGTTTCTTAGTGAACTTGGAGTAAATGAAGGCGAAGTAACTAAAGATGGTAACTTTTCAGTCCACGGTGTAAGGTGCTTAGGAGCATGTAGTATGGCACCTGTTGTCCTTATAGGTGAAAAAGAATTTTTTGGTAAAGTCACACCCGATATGGTTCCAAGTATTATTAAAAAGTTCCAAGGGGAGGGGAAATAATGGGTAAAATAAAAAGCTTAGAAGAACTTATGAAAATAAAAGAAGATACATTAAAAAAAGTTAAAATGAGAGAAGAAGGAAAAAGGGGAAAAATAACAGTCGCAATGGGAACATGTGGAATAGCTGCAGGCGCAAAAGATACTTTAAATGCAATAGTAGAAGCGTTAAATGAATTAAACATTGACGATATATCAGTTGTCCAATCTGGGTGTATGGGGTTGTGCGAAGTCGAACCAACTATAAAAGTGGAAATAAATGGGGAAGTCCCCATTACTTATGGACACGTAAATCCCGAAAATGCAAGAAGAATTATAAAGTCCCATATAGTTGCCGGCGAGCTTGTAGGTGATTTGATAGTAAAAAAAGGAGAAGAATAAGGAGGTAGAAAAATAATGCCTTTGGAAACAAATACAATTCTTATTTGTGCTGGTGGAGCCTGTATTTCTGCAGGCGAAGAAAGTGTAAAAGATGTATTAGAAAGAAAAATTAAAGAATACAATTTACAAGATAATATAAAAATCGTTGAAACTGGTTGTATGGGTGCTTGTAGTTTAGGGCCAATAATGGTAATACATCCAGAAGGGGTTTACTATCAAAAATTAACGCCAGAAGCTGCAGAAAAAATCGTTGAAGAACATCTTCTAAAAGGTAGAATTGTAGAGGAATACCTTTACCAAGGTGATAAAGGGAAAATAGTCCCACAACCACAAAAAGAAATTCCTTTCTTCTCAAGGCAAGTAAAAATAGCAACTAGAAATGTGGGAATTATTAATCCGTTAAATATTGATGAATATATAGCAAGAGATGGTTATTTTGCATTACACAAAGCACTAAAAGAAATGAAACCGGAGGAAGTTATACAAGTTGTTAAAGATAGCGGGCTTCGTGGAAGAGGTGGTGCAGGTTTTCCAACTGGCTTAAAATGGGAGTTTGCAAGGAAATCTCCTGGTGATGAAAAGTATATGATATGTAACGCTGATGAAGGGGACCCAGGCGCCTTTATGGATAGATCAATTCTCGAAGGAGATCCACACACCATAATTGAAGCTATGACCATAGCAGGATATGCAATCGGAGCAACAAAAGGTTTCGTCTATTTAAGAGCTGAATATCCAATTGCAATTGAAAGATTAACAGTGGCCTTAAATCAAGCAAGGGAATATGGTTTCTTGGGAGAAAATATTCTAGGAACGGATTTTTCGTTCGACATAGAAATAAGGATTGGGGCAGGGGCATTTGTGTGTGGGGAGGAAACCGCTTTAATGCACTCAATTGAAGGAAAAAGAGGACAACCAAGGGTAAAACCTCCATTCCCTGCACAAAAAGGATTGTGGGGAAAACCAAGTAATATAAATAACGTTGAAACATTAGCATGTGTTCCACCGATTATATATCACGGCGCAAATTGGTTTAGACAATGGGGAACAGAAAAATCACCTGGAACAAAAGTTTTTGCGCTTGCTGGTAAAGTTAAAAATACAGGTTTGGTTGAAGTACCTATGGGAATTACATTAAGAGAACTTATATACGAAATTGGTGGAGGATCTCCTACTGGTAAAAAGATTAAAGCAGTTCAAACTGGGGGACCAAGCGGTGGTGTCATACCAGAAGAGTATTTCGATACACCAGTTGATTACGAATCACTACAAAAACTGGGGGCAATAGTTGGTTCTGGTGGTTTAATAGTTTTAGATGAGGACGATTGTATGGTCGATGTTGCAAAGTTTTTCTTAGAATTTACTGTAGATGAATCATGTGGAAAATGTACACCTTGTAGAGAAGGAACAAAAAAGATGTATGAAATTTTGGATAAAATAACAAAAGGCGAAGGAACAGAAGAAGATATAGAAATCTTGGAAAATCTAGGTAATGTTATTAAAGACTCTTCACTTTGTGGCCTTGGACAAACTGCGCCAAATCCCGTACTATCTACTTTAAGATACTACAAAGATGAGTATCTTGCACATGTGAGAGAGAAAAAATGTCCTGCTAACAAATGTAAAGCACTTATTAGTTACGTTATAGATCCAGAAAAATGTGTAGGTTGTACCGCTTGTGCTAGGGTATGTCCTGCAAGTTGTATTTCTGGCGAAGTAAGGAAAGTCCATGAAATAGACCAATCAGCTTGTGTAAAATGTGGAAGTTGTATAGAAGTCTGTAGATTTGGCGCAATAAGCAAAGTAACACCTGCAATTGAATAAAGAAAAAAGGGGGTCGCACTATGCTCACTGAAATCAAAAAAATTATTTCACATGCAAAATCAGAAAGATTGGAAGAAAGAGATATTTTAATTTATACACTTCACAAGATTCAAGAAACAATAGAAGGTAACTACATACCAGAGAAAGCAGTAAAACTAGTAAGTGAAGAATTAAATATTCCCTTATCCAAAGTATATGAAGTTCTCACTTTTTATTCAATGTTTTCCATCAAAAAAAGAGGTAAGTATTTAATCAGAGTATGTACTAGTTTACCATGTCATGTTGCAAATGGAAGGGAAATAATCAAAACATTAAAAGAAGAATTAAAAATAGATTTTAATCAAACAACAGATGATGGTTTATTTACACTTGAAGAAACAAGCTGTTTAGGCCTTTGTGGTGTTTCTCCTGTCATAATGATAAACAACGAATACTATGGTGATCTCACCCCAAAAAAAGTAAGAGAAATAATAAATAAATTAAAAAGGGGTGAGAATATATGAAACCTATCACTATATTAATTTCTGTTGATAGTAACAGTGTATTATTGGGTGCAAAAGAATTCTTAAAACTTTTAAAATCATTAGTAAAAGATTATAACTTTGATAATATTGTAGATATTCTTGAAACTGGTACACTTGGCAATTACAATGGTGTAACTATTGCAGTTATGCCAGATAATGTATTTTATTCTGCAAAAACAAAAGAAGATGTTGTAAAAATTTTTGAGGAGCACATTTTAAAAGGGAGAAAAGTCCTGGATCTTGAAATTAATCACAAAAATTTAATTACAAAAAAGGAATCATTAACAAAAGAAATAAAAATCGTAACAAGAAACATTGGAAAAATAGATCCTAAAAATATAGAAGAATATATAGCAAACAACGGATACTTTGCACTTGCAAAAGCTTTAGAAATGAAGCCAGAAAATATAATAGAGGAAATAAAAAAAAGTGGTCTTCGTGGTCGAGGCGGTGCAGGTTTTCCAACAGGTTTGAAATGGGAATTTACATTTAAAACAAATTCTGATCAAAAATATATAGTTTGTAACGCCGATGAGGGTGAACCTGGAACGTACAAAGATAGGTTAATAATGGAAGGTGATCCACATAGTATAATTGAAGCAATGGTAATAGCAGGATATACCGTTGGGGCAACCAAAGGCTATATTTACATAAGGGGCGAATATTACGGTTCAGTTGAAAATATTAAAAAGGCTATCCATGATGCATATGAATATGGTTTTTTGGGCAAAAATATACTAAATAGTGGCTTTAACTTTGATCTATCAATAAGACTAGGTGCAGGTGCGTATATTTGTGGAGAAGAAACTGCTTTATTAGAATCTATTGAAGGACATGCTGGAAGACCTAGATTGAAACCTCCATATCCACCGCAAAGTGGTTTGTTTGGTAAACCAACAGTAATAAATAATGTTGAAACACTGGCAAATATACCACAAATAATATTAAACGGTGCAGATTGGTTCAGACAATTTGGTACTGAAAATTCACCGGGAACAAAAGTTTTCTGTTTTGCTGGGAACTTAAACAACAGAGGTATCGTTGAACTCCCCATGGGCGTAACAGTCAAAGAACTGTTGGTATACGCAGGCGGTGTATCAGGTGAAAATCTTAAAATGGTTCAAACTGGTGGTATTGCAGGTACATTTATTGATGAAAGCAAATTTGACACACCATTAGACTATGATTCATTTGCAAAATACGGAGTAAGTTTAGGTTCAGGTGTAATCTTAGGTGTAAATGATACCCACTGCGTTATTGATATTGCAAAAAATGTAATGGAATTCTTTAGACATGAATCTTGTGGAAAATGTACACCTTGTAGAGAAGGAACAAAAATGGCAGTAAAAATTTTGGAAAAAATGGGACAATTTCAAGCAACTAAAACAGATCTTGAGAACTTGATTGAAATTGCAAATACAGCAAGAGAAACAGCACTTTGTGGTCTTGGTCAAAGTTTCCCAGTACCTTTACTCTCATTGATTAATAATTTTAAAGATGAATTTTTAGACCATATTGAAAACAAACACTGTGTGGCAAATATATGTAAAAGAGTCCCTAAAAAGAAAAAATCAAAAGTAAAATAATAAAAAATATGGCTCCAGATAATTGGAGCCATATTTTTTTAACACAAACTCATGAAAACAAACAAAAGGGCGGAAAAACGCCCTTTTACTTATCTTCTATTCTTTTTTCCTCTTTTTTTGTCTAATCTCTTCCTATATTCTGAATGCTTTCTGTCACTATCTTTCATAAATTTAGCTAACTTCCTTTCAAAATCGCTATTTGACTTTTTTCCTTTTTCCTCATCATTTGAATTTGAAGAAGATTCTTTAAGTGTTAACTCCCATTTACCATCTCTTGTTTTTCCCAAAATTTTTCCCTCTACTTCTTGACCAACTTTCAAATAATCGTTCACAGACCTCACATACGTTGGCGCAATCTTTGAAATATGAATAAATGCCTTCTCACCATCTTCTAGCTCGACATTTGCTCCAAATTTTAGTATCTCTACTACTTTACCTTTTACTACTTGCCCAACTTCCATATACACAAAACCTCCCTATGGTTTAAAAAAATAATTTGGGAGCAATGCTCCCGGCAATTGCAATTATTTTAAATTATATTTTTTCTTAAATTTTTCAATTCTTCCTTCCGTGTCAACTATCATACCAGCAGCACCAGCACCCTTGTAAAATGGATGACAACTAGAACATACATCGATTCTTATATTTTCCTTTGCACTATAAAACTTGTGTTCAGCACCACACGCACATTTTACCGTAATCAACTTCATTTCCGGGTGAATTCCTTTTTTCAATTTTCTCACCTCTCCTAGATTTTCCTAATTTAATATCATCAATATTATACCATTATAAATATTTAAAGTAAAGTCTAAGTGTTATCTTTAAGTAAAATTTTTATTAACATATTTTCAACTGCTTTCAATAAACTCTTTCTTGGAACAGAATCAACACTTGCAATCATCTCAGTAGCTGCTTTTGGATCAACATCTTCTTTTATTACATTCTTATTTTTACCTTCAATAATTAACATCTCTATCTTCTTCAAAAATCCCTCGTACCTATCCTTTGCATTCACCCAATTATCTTGATCAAGTACCTTCGCTTTTTCTTTTCTCAACAATTCTGATATTTCTTTTTTACTAGTCAAAAAGTCAATGTACCTTCTTAAAAAATTTTTTATTTTTGAAATATAAGTCGGTTCATCTTTGCTAACACCAAAAATCTCATTTTCCAATTCTTCAATGGAATTAACCCAAACTTCTTCAAAGAGCGCTTCCTTGCTGGGAAAGTAATAATAAATAAGAGATTTTCGCACCCCAGCAATTTGTGCTATTTCATCTATACTTACTGCATCATATCCTTTTTTAGAAAATGCTTCCTTTGCAGCTTTTAATATCAATTGTTTTGTATTTCTTTTAGACACATACTCACCTCATAATGTAAGGGGAGTACCCCCCTTACAAAATTAAATCTCTAATTTTTTATCTACTTTCAAAGCTTCTTCTCTATTTGCATACCTTTTCATTCTCGTTTCGTAATTGTAAATTCCCCTATTAACAGGATATCTCTCAACATAACCTCGTTCATACCAAAGTTTATCCGCATACTCTTTCCATTCTTCAGCTAATTTATCAATTTCTGGAGCAAGTTCTGTTACAACTCTTTCGGAACCCTCATGTTGTGGTATAGCATCAAAATGTTTAACCATTGCTCTAAATACTTTTGGATTATCAATAATTGGACATGGCCTAAACAAATTATTTGAAAATGGAATCATTCTCTTGTACGCCTCAAAGAACGGAGATTTAAATATTTCAAGCAATGATTTTTCTCTGATACTATCCTTTGCAAATTGTTGGAAAACACATGGTTCAACATATCCTTTTGCATTTACGTGGAAATATTTTGAACCAGAAGAGAGACAACCATGTGTTAAAAATCCGTGATTCCAGAAATCTGCAACAAATGCAAATCTTCCACTAAGTCTTATTTCATCTGTTTTAAAGAATCTTTCATATCTTTGCTTTGGAGTTGGAACAAGATCCATAGTAGGATTCATACCAACTGGCATAAACTGGAACACCCAAACATATTTAACCTCATTTTCTTCCAAGAAATTCCAAAATTCATCTTTCATAATTGTATCATGATTAACTTTTGTAGCAGTCACACTTGCTCCAAATGGAACGCCATATCTTCTCAATCTTTCCCAAGTATTTTGAATTGATTTAAATACTCCTTTTCCTCTTCTCCAATCAGTTTGTTCTTCAAATCCTTCAACAGAAATTGCAATAGTTGCATTACCAAGTTCTGCTAACCTCTTTGCTTTTTCCTCGGTAATTAATATACCATTTGAGTAAATCATGAAATAATGTTGATCAAATTCTTCCAAAATATCAAATAAATGTGGCCAATAGAAAGGCTCTCCACCTGTAATTATCCAAAAGTAAATCCCAAGTTCTTCTCCTTGTCTTAACACGCTCCTTACTTCATCTTTTGAAAGTTCGTATTTTCTTCCGTAAAGTCCTGCATAACAACCAATACATTGTAGATTACACGCATAAGTAGGGCTTATGACCCCTAATTTGGGTAAAACAACTTTTTCTTTCTCCATTATTTTTTGTCTCAAGGGCTCTCCTATTGCAAATTCATTTATAATAAGATTGTTAATAATCTTTTCGGTACACTTTGGACTTGACTTTTGGAAAATTTCAATCCACTTCTTTATCATAGGATGATCTTCTTGAGCCATTAATCCCAATTTTTTAAGCCCACTTTTTGCCGGTTCTTTACTTAATGCACCAACAGTAAATAACAATTTTGAAAAGGCTTTTGTATCTGCTTTTCTTACAAATGAATTAATCATCTTACCAGCTTGCCTATAAATCATACCCTTAATTCCACCTACAGCCATATTTCCACCTCCATTTTTTATTGACCGTTCAGTCAAATTTTACACCTATAATATTTCTTGAAAGTTTCAAAAATGTTACGTTTGAGTTCTACATCAAAATTTTGCAAAAAAATGACTATAATTATAGTCAGGGGTGTTATTTTGTTAAAAGACAAAAATTTGTATTATAATCTTGCAGAAGCAAAGGCAAAATTTTCAAAGGTTATAGAAGAATCCACGAATAATAATGTAATAATAACAAAAAACGGAAAACCAGTCTCAGTAATCATAAACTATGAAAAATTTGAAAAAATATTGACTTTTTTAGAAAACATATGGGAACTTTATTTATTAGAAGTTGGTGATCCTTCATTACATACCAAATTAAAACCTGAAGATATATTTGATGATAAATAGGAGGTGCCCGTATGGCTAAAGTTGAATTAGAACACGTATGGAAGATTTACGATGGTAAGGTCGAAGCAGTTAAAGATGCTACTTTTACAATCGAAGATAAAGAATTTGTTGTACTTCTTGGTCCATCTGGATGTGGGAAAACAACTACATTGAGAATGATAGCAGGTCTTGAGGAAATCACAAAAGGTACATTAAAAATCGCTGGAAAGGTTATGAACGATGTTGAACCAAAAGATAGAGACATTGCAATGGTTTTCCAAAATTACGCTTTGTATCCACACATGACAGTCTATGATAACATGGCGTTTGGTCTAAAACTTCGAAAAGTTCCAAAAGATGAAATTGAAAGAAGAGTTAGAGAAGCTGCCAAAATTTTAAGTATTGAAGAGTACCTTGATAGAAAGCCAAGACAACTTTCAGGTGGTCAAAGGCAAAGAGTAGCAGTTGGTAGGGCAATTGTTAGAAATCCAAAAGTGTTCCTCTTTGATGAACCTCTATCAAACTTAGATGCAAAATTAAGAGTCCAAATGAGATCTGAATTAAAGAAATTACATCACAGATTAGAAGCCACAATAGTTTACGTAACCCACGATCAAATAGAAGCTATGACAATGGCGGACAAAATTATTGTTATGAAAGATGGAGTAATTCAACAAATTGGAACACCACATGAAATATACAATAAACCGGCAAACACATTTGTTGCAGGCTTTATTGGAAGTCCTGCTATGAACTTTATTGACGCAAAAATCATAAGGGAAAATGGTCTTTGGATTAAATCAAGTGGTTTAAAATTAAAAATCCCAAAACAAATTGCTGAAAAATTGGAAAAATATATTGACAGCGATGTTATCTTTGGTATAAGACCTGAAAATATTTATGACAAAATGTTCGCCATGGCTCCAAAAGAAGGAGAAAACACGGCAAGAACGAAAGTAGATGTTGTTGAACCACTTGGAAGTGAAACAATACTACATCTTGTATCTGGAAATGACAAGTTTATAGCAGTTGTTGATCCCAAAACAGAGGCAAAAGAAGAACAAGAAATCGACGTAGTATTTGATATGAATACCATGCACATATTCGATAAAGAAACAGGCAAAGCTATTATATAATAAAAGGCTCCACAAGGAGCCTTTTATTTTGCATAAGCTACACTTCTTTTTTCTCTAATAACTACCACTTTTAAAACACCGGGATATTGTAATTCTTCTTCAATTTTTATTGCAATATCATGGGATAGTTTATCTGCCAATGCATCATCAATTTTATCCGGTTGAACAATAACTCTGACTTCTCTTCCTGCTTGAATTGCATACGCATTCTCCACATATTTAAAACTCTTTGCTATTTCTTCAAGTTTTATAAGTCTTTTAATGTAATTTTCCACATCTTCTCTTCTTGCACCTGGACGTGCTGCTGATAGAGCATCTGCAGCAGCAACTATAACCGCTTCTGGTGTCATTGGTTCTTCTTCTCCATGATGTGCCATTACCATGTTTATTATTTCTCGGCTTTCGCCATACCTTTTTAGAATTTCTGCACCAATTACTGTATGTGAACCCTCTACTTCGTGATCAAGAGCCTTCCCAATATCGTGTAATAGCCCTCCACGTTTTGCTTTTTCAACATTTACACCTAATTCAGATGCTATTAATCCCGCAATTAATGCCACTTCTATAGAATGATTCAAAACATTTTGACCGTAACTTGTTCTAAATTTCAATCTTCCAAGTAACTTAATAACTTCTGGGTGTAAACCTCCAACACCTGTAACGAATGTTGCCTCTTGTCCTGCCTCTCTTATTACCTTTTCAACCTCAGATTTTGATTTTTCATACATTTCTTCTATTCTCGTTGGATGTATTCTACCATCAGCTACTAGTTTTTCTATAGTTCTCCTTGCAATTTCCCTCCTTAAAGGATTAAAACAACTTACGGTAACCATCTCAGGGGTATCATCTATTATCAAGTCAACCCCAGTTACTTTTTCAAATGCCCTTATATTCCTACCTTCCCTACCAATTAACCTTCCCTTCATATCATCGTTTGGCAACATTATGGTACTTACCGTCACTTCACCTGCATATTCTGGCGCATATCTTTGAATAGCATCTGCTATTACTTTTTTAGCATACTTTTCAGAATCTTCTTCGTACCTTGATTTTATTTGAGAATAAACTTTTGCTATTTCATACTCATATTTTTCACGCGCCTCTTCCAAAACCATTTCTTTAGCTTGCTCAGGGGTTATACCAGCAAGTCTTTCAAATCTTTCAGTTAATTCTTTTTCTTTTTCAATTAGATCTTTTTGTTTTGCATCTAATTCCTTTCTCATCTCTTCAATATAACTTTCCTTTTTATCAAGAAGTTCTTCCCTTTTTGATAACATTTCTTCTCGTTTCATCAATCTATCTTCTAAATATCTAATTTCCTCTTCTCTTTCTTTCTTTTCTTTTTCCCACTCTTCTCTCATCCTGTGGAGTTCTTCTCTTGACTCAATAACGGCTTTCTTTTTGATTTCACTTGCTTCTTTTTCCGCATTTTTTATTATATGCTCTGCATCTTGCTTTGTAATCAAAAGTTGCTTTTCTATTTTTTTCTTTGCAATAACATATCCCGAAAATGCACCAATTAATAATCCTATTCCCGTTAGTATATATGTCAACATCTTATTCACCTCCAAATCCTCTTCTGTGTAGGTATTCTTTTGCTTTTCTTTCGTCTAAATTCTTTGTTATTTCCGTTTTTATTTTTTTCACATCCACTTCCTCTAATACTTTCCTTAATGCATCTTCAATTATAAACTCATCAACACCTAATTTTTGTAATTCCAATCTTATTAAAAATGGACCTTTCTTTTTTAACGTCAATGAATCATATGCATAAAGATATGCAAACTTTTCATCGTCTAAAAAGCCTTTCTCTTTTAATTGTAAAACAACTTCTTCTATTTCACACTCTGAATATCCTTTTGACTTTAATCGAGTTTTAATTTCACTTTCAGAACGTGCTCTATATTTTAAAAGTCTTAGAGCATCACTTAGGGGATTCTTCTTCACTTGCTTCACCTTTCTTTAGTAAACCATGCTTTTCCCTTATTTTTTCCTCTATTTCATTCAACAATTCAGGATGGTTCAAAAGATATTCCAACGAATTGTTCTTTCCCTGACCTAAGGAGTGTTCTGTACCAGAAGAATCCACATATGAGAACCAACTCCCTCTTCTAGAAATTAATCCTTCATCAACCGCTAAATTAAACAATTCGTTTTCTCTCACAATTCCCCTTCCATATATAACATCAACAATTGCTTCTTTAAATGGTGGCGCAACCTTATTTTTTACAAATTTAATCCTAACTTGATTTCCTATATTCTCTTTCCCTTCTGTTATCTTTCCTATACTTCTAACTTCAAGTCTCATAGTAGCGTAAAATTTCAACGCAACACCACCTGTAGTCGTTTCAGGGTTCCCATACATAACACCAATTTTCATACGAGTTTGATTTATAAATATAACCACAGTTTTAGACTTGTTTATATTTCCAGCAAGCTTTCTTAAAGCTTGAGACATTAACCTTGCCTGAAGCCCCACCTGTACATCCCCCATTGCCCCTTCAATTTCAGCTCGAGGAACCAAAGCTGCAACAGAATCAATTACAATAAGATCCACAGCATTGCTTCTTACAAGTTCATCAACTATTTCAAGTGCCTGTTCTCCATAATCTGGTTGAGCAATAAGCAAATTTTCAACATTCACCCCTAAATTTTTTGCATAAACCGGATCAAGTGCATGCTCTGCATCGATAAAAGCAGCAATACCTCCAGTTTTTTGTGCCGAAGCTATTGCATGCAATGCTATTGTGGTTTTACCACTAGACTCTGGTCCATAAATTTCTATTATTCTTCCCCTTGGATACCCTCCAACACCTGAAGCAATATCAATTGCCACAGAACCACTTGATATAGTTTCAATATTTTGAACACTACTTTCTTCTCCTAAAAACATTATTGAACCTTTTCCATACGTCTTTTCAATTTTTCCAATAGCTTTTTTTAATACTTCTTTTTTTTGCTTATTATCATTCATTTCTGTCTAAACCTCCTTCAAATTTCACCTTATACAACCATTTGTATATTGGTCCAGTAGGCGTCAAAGTAGAAGAATAAATAGTTACTTTATCAACAGGTACAATCATCTTTGGAATGTCAATATCCTTGACAAGTTCCTCCCAGTTTTCTGGACTATACTTTAACCTTCCCAAAGTAACATGCGGTACAAAATTTCCCTTATCATCAAATGAAATGCGCATTTTTTTCATCTCTGAGCGCATTTCAAGATAAAGTGTTTGTAGTATTTTATTTTGTTCCACCTTTAAGAAAAACACTCTAGGCAAATGTTTAAATCTAAAAAAGCCAAATTCAGTAACATTAAAAGAAAAACTGGGAAATCCAGCTAACCTTTTGTGAAGTTTCTCTGATAATAACTCTACCTTTTCTTTGTCGATATCTCCTAGAAAAAATAATGTAAGATGTAAATTCTCAGAAGAAACCCACGAAGCCTTAAACCCCATACGCTTTAACTTTGATATAACTTCCTCAGATACCTTTTTGACTTCATCAGTTATATCAAGTGCAACAAACGTTCGCAATTAAAATCACCCCTTCAAAACTCTAATATTTTGTCCAAGATACAAAATCCCAGAAGCAATGGTAAAAAATACTACTACATACGCCAGGATATCATCTACCATATAAACGTTATATCCTATACTTTTCAAAAATAGAACAACTATCCAAATCATTTGAGAAACAGTTTTTAACTTTCCAAAGTAATTTGCAGCAATTACTTGATTGGACACAAGAGCTGCCATTCTCACTGTAGTAACTAACGTATCCCTAAAAACTATAACTATGACTATCCAACTTGGAATTAAATTAAGCTCTACAAAAGCTATCAAAATACTCGTAATAAATATCTTATCACTCATTTGATCGAAAATTTTACCAAAGTTAGTTACCTGATTTAATTTTCTTGCAAAATATCCATCAAAATAGTCGCTAATAGCTGCAACTAGAAATAACGCAAATGCAAATAAAAAAAATCCCTTCAAAATCAAAAAAACTATGACAGCAGTTAAAAGTACCCTAGCCCAAGTAATAGTATTTGGAATATTCAAACTATCACTCCTCAATAAATTCTCCTTCTAAGTCATAAATGTCTGCAGAAGTAATCTTTACATTAAAAAAGCCCTTTTTAAAATTCCCCTTAACAAATACACTACCGTCAATCTCTGGGGCATCCATATAACTTCTTCCAACTAAAACTCCTGCTTCTTCTTCGTCAAATAATACTTTTAATACCTTTCCCACAAGTTTTTCGTTTTTTTCCAAAGAAATTTGGGCTTGAATATCCATTAATTCTTCCAATCTTTCTTCAGCCAATTTCCTTGGAACTTTTCCATCTAGTTTAAAGGAAGCTGCCTCTTCTTCATCTGAATACAAAAATGCACCCAATCTATCAAATTTTACCTCTTTTACAAACTCAAGCATTTTTTGAAACTCCTCATCTGTTTCACCTGGAAACCCCACAATTATACCTGTCCTCAAAACGGCATTGCTGTAAAAATTCCTAATTTTATTAATCAACAATAGGAGTTCTTCTACTTTTCTAGTCCTATTCATTAATCGTAGTATATTATTACTTGCATATTGAATAGGCATATCGAAATATTTTAAAACTTTTTCATAAGAAAAAGCTTCAATAATCTTATCTGTGATATGATCGGGATGCATATACATAACCCTAACCCAAAAGTCTCCAGGTATATCGTTTATCCTTTTTAAAAGCTCAGGTAATTTTTGCTCTCCGTAAAGATCTATACCATATCCCGTTGTATCCTGTGCTACCAATATTACTTCTTTTATCCCAGAATTAACTAAAAACTTTACTTCATTCAACAAGTCTTCAATTTTTCTACTCTTAAAACTACCTTTGAATAACGGAATAGTACAAAAACTACACGCTCTATCACAACCATCTGAAATTTTCACATACGCATATTGTTTGTTATCAACTCGTCCATAAAAATTATAAACCGCATTTGGCATATCGGGAATGACACTTTTTTTACCTATATTTTCCGCAATCTTTTTTGGTTCTACAACACCAAACCATCCGTCAACTTCCGGTATTTCTTTTTTCAATTCCTTTCCAAATCTTTGTACTAAACAACCTGTTACAAAAACCTTTAAATTCCTTTCTTTCTTTAATTCCACATATGTTAATATCTCCTCAATAGATTCCTTCTTAGCATTCAAAATAAAACCACAAGTATCAACAATCACCGCATCTGCTTCACTTAAATTATCCACCACGTTATTTCCCATTTTTTTCAAATGAGCCTTTAATATTGCACAATCTGCTTCATTTTTTGGACATCCTAAAACATCCACATAAAAATTCATCATTTCACCTCAAAAACTTTTTTCTCTTTTCAAGATACATTAACCTTATTCTTTCCAATTCTTTTTTGTATTCTTCTTCTTTATAATTTGGATATGTGAAATCGTAGTCCTTCCACCTTCCATTAATGTACATCAATGTAGGTTCTGCATATATTCCTTTTCCAATGTATATTCTATGTGGCCACATTTTTGTAGTTGCAAGTACAAATTGCATATGGTGAATATAACCTGGATCAATATTAAATCTTCTATTTCCATTCACCGCAAATTCATTTTCAATATTATTAGTAATATTTTTTATATCTGCAAGTTGTGCAGGATGGATAAGTCTCTCAAAACTTATTAATATTCCACGTACACCTTCCCCCATCTCTTTGTTATAATACAATGTATATTTTTCAAAATCTAAAATCTCAGATTTGTAATCAATAGGACCAAAATATTCTATCAATCTATTCTTAACTTCTTCAAACCAATATTCAACTTGAGAAGAGAAAAAAAACATGACTAAGTTAACCATATCTACCTTTCTTATTTTTCCCATTTTATCACCACCTTAAAATTATCCATATTGATTAGCTTTTTCTCGTTGTTGATTTTTAAAAGCAAAGCTTTTCCATTTACTACATGCTCTCCTATCCCAAGTGAAAATACCCTTCCGACTTTTCCATCCACAACAATCTCTTTTTGCGACCTTAAAGTCACTAAAGGAGCTTTATAAACTTCAATTAACAATTTCACAGAAATAAAAAATAACAAACCACTGATAAAAAGCAAAAAATAAATTACATATATATTTTTTAACCTTTTTAATGAAAACTCTCTTTGACTTTTTCCAAGTTCAAACAAAGTAGTGAGGTCTTCAGAAATATTAAAAAAAAACCTCAGCTTTTTTAAATCATCTTTGATAAATTCAGGCTCACCAGAAAAGTCTCCTTCAAAATATCTTCGGAGATTTTCAATATCTATTTCCAGCTTTTCTGAAAGTTTTAATAACGAAATCTTAGAGGATGCCACCTCTTTCTTTAAAATATATGATATTTCCTTCCAGCCATCCATATTAATATTATACTCCATTTCTATCCGAATTTGCAATAAACAGTAAAGTAGGTAAAAGTGTCAAACTAAAAATTGAGCTTGTAATCATAGAAACCCACATTATTCCAACTAAATATTCATGTATTTTCAAAGGAGACAAGAGTAAAACCGAAAGACCTATTGCAAGTCCTAATGCATTTGCCAAAATAGGTTTTGAAGTTACATCAAAAGATTTTTCAATGGCAAGTTTTTTATTCTTTAAAATTTTTAAATAGTAGTTATAACTCTCAATAAAGTGAATAGCATAGTCTATACCAACTCCAACCACAATACTTCCCATTGTTGCAGTAATTATACTCAATTTTATATTAAAGTAGCCCATAAACCCAAACATAACTAGCAAAGACAAGGAAATAGGTAAAATTGAAATAAAAGATTCCTTTAAGTTTTTTAATCTAATCAAGACAATCAAAAACACCAAAAGTACTGCAAGTAATAAAGACTTTATTTGCTGCGGAACTAATACCTCATTCATCTCTTTCATAATGTACGGAGTACCTGTTATCTTTACACCTGATGGAGCTTTTTTTTCTATATCAGTTAAAATTTCATTGTTAATTTCTTTTGGAAAAATCAAAATTCTCCCCGACAAGCTTTTCAAATTTATAAAATTATCGTAAATAGATGGAATTAAATTTAAAAGTACTTTTACCCGAAAAATATTCTTTGGATAACCTCTTTGCCCTAAGATTTTCTCATTTATATTTTTCATTATATCGTAAAACGAAACCGCCTTAACATTAGATAAACTCTTCTCAAAATTCAATATTTTATTTGCAAAATCCGGTAATAGCAAATCATTGGTTTTAAAATATCCGTATACAGGTACAGAAACACCTGCAACTTTACTTACAACATCTACATTTTTTTTAACGGAAGTATATTCTTTATAAAGATCCAACATATAAAAATTATTATCTACAAAATACATACCTGGTAAAAACACTAATAATATAAATATTGTAAAAATCACAGACTTTTTACCTATAAAATTCTTAAACATTACTGATATTCTGCTTTCTTCCTTTTTAGGTGTTATATCACTCTTCAATAGTACAACAGGCAAAAAAAACCAAGTGGCAATGCCTGCAAAAGTAACACCAAGTGCACTAAATTTACCCATTTGAGCCAAAGATCGAGAATCTATTATCGCAAGTGACAAAAAACCAGCAACTGTTGTTATTGTAGTTAAAACCATTGCAACACCAGTACTTCTAAATGTCTCCCTTAAAGCACCAAATTTATCACTTTTCTCTTTGTTATCCATAAAATGAGAAACAAAATGTAATCCATCAGCACTTCCCATAATTATCGTGAAAATAGGTGCAAGTATTGTCAAAATCGAAATTTCTCTCACAGTCCAACCTATAAATCCAAGAGTCCACAATGCACCCATTCCTGCTGGAAAAACTGAAAATAAAGTAGGCTTTATTCCACCTAATCTCCATTTAAACACAATAAATATGGTTAAAATTGCGATAGGCGGAATAGTAAAGATAATTAACAACAAATAATCGTAAATTTTTTCTTGCAAATATGCACTACCTGCAAAATAATGTGGTATATTAATTACCTTATCTATCTTTGACACTACCTTTTTCTCTGGAAAAATATAAAACATAACATAGTACTTCCCATCCTCTTTCAAAACCGTATTAAGTTTTTCAAGAAAAGATCTAGCCAACTTAAAATTTTCTTCCGTTATATTTGAGATATTTACCTTTCTAAATCCCACAGGTATCTCTTTTGGAAGTGGGGAAACAACCTTCCCTATTCCATCAATTCCCTCCAATTTTTCATTTAACTCTCTAATTTCCTTTAATCCTTCTAGACTTAATGGATTAAAGTCAAATTCTACTAATAAATTTAGTTGGTTTTCAGATGAAAAATCTCTTTCCATCTCATTTAAAATTTTTTCATACTTTGAATTTTCCAATTTAAAAAGTGAAAAATCTGCTTTCAACTTTATCCTAAACAATCCAATAAAGAAAGTAACATTAATTATCATTAGAAATACCATTATCTTTTTTGCATATTTTTCGTAAAACAACTACCACACCTCCTTAATAAAATTCAACAATTCAACATCCACAACACCTCCAGTTTTAACAGCTCTATCTAAAAAATACAATTTTTTTATTATAGCCTCTATTTTGTCTAAATCATAAGTAATTAAGTGGTTTACTGGTTCAAATCTTTGATTTTTAAACTTAAATCCTACAAATCTTGCTATCTTTGAGCTTGAAATTTTCAACTCTCTTGAAATTTTTGAAAGCTCGGGCCAACTAAAGCGTACCTTCCCATTTGCATAAATCGCTAATTTGTATAATGAGATAAAATGATTAGACAAACTATAAACTATTATAGGAAATTCATAATCTTTTGTTATTTCTTTTACACATTTGAACACTTCCATCCTTTTCTCAGAAATCATGAAACAAAAATCATCCAACTTTGAAGTAGTATATTTGTGTATCAAATCTTTTGCCAATTCAATAGATAAATCTTTCCCGAAAACTTTTAACTTTTTTATCTCATTATAAATTGCATATTCATTAGGCCCTACATTTTCAAATAACAAATTAATTAGATCTTCATCATTTTTCAAACCTTCATCAACTAAAAATTTTGATATCAATTTCTTCCATTTTTCTTCTTCCCAAACATTTGGTAACTTAAATTCTTCAACTTTTAATCCCTTAATCTTATTCTGTGTCCTTAAAATCAAAAAATCTTTATCTGAAACATTCAACTCCAATATTTTTTTTCTTTCACTTGTTTTAAATTTATCAAAATCAATTATATCTACTATAACGTTCTCTGAAAATAATCCCAAATTTGACAATTTCTCAATTACTACAGATATATCATATCCTGGATATATTCTTATATATTCCGATTTAACACGCTCTTTTAAACTTTCGACGTACTTTTCTTTCATAAGATCTGAGTTTCCAAAAAGATTAATTATTGGCATGTAAATCACCTCTTACGTATTATATCACACAAAATTATAGTATAATTTGCCTAGGGGGAAAAAATGAGAAAAAAACTATCAAAAATCTTAAAAGAGTTAAATCTGAAAACTTCTAAAAAACTTGTAGAAAGATTGGAAAAACAAATAAACGTAGAAAATTTAAGTGAAAACATGCTTAAAAAACTAGTAATAGACAACTTAACAATAGGAGAAACTTACTTTTTCAGAGATAGAAAAACTTTTGAGTTTTTAAAAAATATCATGAAAAAAAAGGATTCTTGGAAAATCCTAAGTGTTGGTTGCTCAAAAGGAGAAGAAGTATACTCCTTGGCGTTTTTGATTAATGATTTAAACTTGAATGCAAAAATAATAGGTATAGATATAAATCCCGATAGAATTAAAGAAGCAAAAAATGGAAAATACAAATTTTGGAGTGTACGATTTCTTACTAACACAGAAATAAGAAAATATTTTAACGTAGTAGGCAATACATTTTATGTAAAAGAAAAGTATAAAAAATATGTCGAATTTTACAATAAAAATATAATGGAAATTTCGAATGATAAATTTGATATAATATTTATAAGGAGAGTCTTAATATATATACCTGAGCAAAAAAGAATGGCTAAGAAACTTTTTGAACTAACAAAGGGAAATGGATATGTAGTTTTAGGTCAAGGTGAATATCATCCTGCGTTATACGATTTTTTCACCCCTATAGATGTTCCATACATATTGAAAAAAACAAAAAAAATAAAAGAAAAATATGTTCCAAAAATTTCCGAAAAAGAACTTGATTTTGAAGATGAAATTCACCTAGTTGAAAATTACATTGAAAACGAGGAATATGAAAAAGCTTACAGAATAATAAAGGGTCTATCTAAAAAAATTCCTCTATCCTACATAGTATTCAAATATAAAACTTTCTTAGAAATAAAACTTAATAAGATAAATGATGCGAAAAAATCCTATAAAGTGGCAATACTTTTAAATCAGAATAACGATGATGAAATATGGCAGTTAAAATATCTCCTTAAGGAGTGAAGCTTATGTTTTTTTTATGTGAAATAGAAGATAAAGACAAAACATATAAAATAGCACTTCCAAAGGAACAAATTATGGGAATAAGTTCAAAACTGATAAAAACCCCAGATAATGTAAGTTTTTGTTTGTTTGCCAATAAACTTTATCCCGTCTACTCCCACAAAAATCTCAAAAAACCTAAACTTAAATTTTTTCTCGTTTTTGAAAAATTCGCCTTTGGTATAACAAGAATAATAAAAGAAACAAATTACTCCCCTAAAAAAATAGAAAATAACGATATCTACACAGGTGTGATATTTGAGAGAGACGAATATTTTATATACAATATTAAAAAGATCTCTATTCCGCACCAAATAAGGGACTCCACTCAAAACAATAAAAAAAAGCTCAGCAAAGATAAAAGTGAATACCTAATATTAGATGGAAAATTTGCTATCTATAAAAAAAATGTACTTATAATACTTCAAAGTAAAGAAGTTATAAAATTTCCCGTGGATAAATATGTTGGATTTGTAGAACACAAAAAAATAATTCCAGTAAAAAAGATAACAGACGGTAAACACGTAGTTGTCACAAACCATACTGCATATCAATGTAACAAAATAAACCTTATAAATGGGAAAGTTTTCGAAAGTAACAATATAAAAATCTTAAAATGTGACTTTGGTAACCTGCAAATATTGGAGTGATATTATGGATTTTACAGAAATATTTCTGTCGGAACTTTTGGAAAAATCTAAAGAAGCAAAAGAACTTATTTCAAAAATAAAAGAAGAAAAAGAAAAAAGCTACATAAAAGATTTGTATAGAATCTTTCACACTTTAAAGGGATCAGCAAGTCTTGTGGAAATGAAAAACTTTTCAAAACTCTTTCATAAAATAGAAAGTTATTTCAAAGAAAAATCAGAAAATGAAGAGATACCTGATACTACATTTCTGGACAACGTCATAGCTATAATTTCCAACATTTCAAATAAAAAAGAAGATTTAACAGAAAGCGAACTTTCAAAATTTTCAGACATACTTGATGGAAAAATTTCTGTAGAAGAAGATTTAATAATTTCAGAAAAAGACATATTTGAAATTTCCGAAATCAGTGAGTTTATATCACAAATCTTGGAAATAGAAAATACTATTATAAGAAATGATTTAAAAAACGCTCTAAACCAAATTAAAAGTTTGAAGAAGCACATGATAGAAATACTTGAGAGTATTCTATTTGTAGACTTAGAAAGCGTTTTGAATGACTTCAAAGAACTTGTACAAAAAGAAGCAAAAAGATATGGAAAAAAAATAAATGTAAAACTAAACGTAAAAGGCGTAAAAATTGAAAAAAAAGATGTAAAAGATATAATAAACATACTAGTACACCTTGCAAGAAACGCCGTTGCACATGGAATTGAAACACCTGAAGAAAGGAAAAAAATCGGCAAAAATGAAGTAGGAAATATAGAAATAAAAGCATATATAAAACAAAATAAAATATTTATTGAGATTTCAGACGATGGCAGAGGAATTGACTATAATAAAATAGAAGAAAAAATAAAAAAATTAAATTTAAATATTTCACCTCAAGAAGCCATATTTCTACCAGGCTTTAGTTCAAAAGATGAAGCAGATGAACTTTCCGGTAGAGGTATAGGTTTAGATATGGTTAAAAATTTTTCTACTCTAAGAGGTGGAGACGTTAAAGTTGAAAGTGAAAAAAATAAAGGTACAAAATTTACTATTTTCTTTGAAATAAAGAATTTTATTACGAAAGTACTTATATTAAAAGACGAAGATATGGTATTTTCAATAGAAACTTCAGATATTATCCAGCTTTCAAAGTATGAAGAAGTAATAGATGGGAAAATACTATTAAGCAATAAAGTATATGATGTAACATATAATTCAAAAAAACCAAAATTTGTGGTTATAACCCAAAATGACAAAGCATTAGTTGTAGAAAATATAATTGGTATCTTTGATGGAAAGTTTGTTCCAGAAGAGCTTTCATACATAAAAGGATTTGTAAAAAATATTTTTCCATATCCCATCCCTGTAATAGATATAGAAAAATTCAATAAACACGTAAAAACATTTCAAAATCACAAAAAGATACTGATTATAGACGATTCTGTTATTACAAGAAAAATTATCTCTAACTTTCTTGAAAAATCCAAATTCAAGACTGAAACCGCAAAAGACGGAATTGAAGGGTTAAAAAAACTTGAAAACAAAGATTTTGATCTTGTCATATCAGATGTTGAAATGCCTAATTTAGATGGTTTTGAACTTACAAAAAAAATTAAAAAAACAAAAAAAAATATTCCTGTAATACTCTTAAGTACTCTTACAAAGAACAACTTATCAAAAGCACTTGAATCTGGGGCAGATGCATTTATTTCAAAAGACGAATCTCCACAAAAAATTGTAGATACAATTAATAAATTATTGGGTGATACAAATGAATAAGATTATAATAGTCGGTTCTGCAGGTAGTCCTAATAATGCAGTTGAACTAGTTAATATAAATAAAAAATTAAATGTACCAGTTATAATAAATATTCATTTTACCGGAAAATTCATGGAAAGTTTTGCAGAGCATATAAGAAATAACACGCATCAAAACGTAACGATTGTGAATAATATTACAGAATTATTACCAGGAATTTTTTTACCAACAGGAGGAAAAAGTTTGATATTTGTATCTAAAGATAAAGTTAAGAGTGCCGAAGATAAATCTACCATTACACATCCATCAATAAATACATTATTTAAATCTCTAATAAAATATGCAAGTTCAAACTTTTTTATCTTTGTTTTAAGTGGTTTGGGAAATGATGGGCAACAATACATAGAACAACTTCAAAATAAAAATGTCAAATTCTTCATACAAAAAGACGCCGATTTTGATTATTTACCAAATAGCTATATAAGAAAGAATAAGAACTTCACATTACTAACACTTGAAAAAATGAAAAGTATAATAGTTTCACTCAACAATGAGAAAAAGTAATTATTTATTTCAGGAGGGATATATATGAAAAATTTTTCTAAACTTTCATTAGCACTTAGTATATGTTTTTTGGTAATTGTTTGGTTACTGGCAACCACCTTTGTTATTCCTTTTTTCTCAAGAGCACTTAAGGAAACCGCCGTTTCTCAATTTGAAGATAAAATAAATATAATTGCTAAGACAAAAGCATATGATGTAATATTCAAACAAGATACACTGGAGTATTATTACCTAATATCTAAAGATGGTATAACTTTAAATCATAATGATAAATCAAAAATTGGAAAAGATTTTTCAAAATTTTTCCCAGACTTCTTCAAGTATATGCAAGAAAAAAAGGAAGGCACATACGAATATGTGTTCGAAAATAAAAAGAAAATAGCAGCCTTTGCATTCGATGGAGAAAATTTTATAGTAGCAGCTGTTAACGAAGATGATCTATTTCCAATGATAAAAAAATTCAAAAAGCTATTTTATACTGTTATACTTCCGTTGATATCCATAATTAGCATAACTTTGGGATATGTATTTGGTATATTTATACACAAAAAAAACCAAGAAGACTTTGAAAAAGTTAATAATCTCTTCAAAGATATACTTGAAAATATTGTTTTAACTTCATCTTCGACAGCTGAAATAAAATCAATGGCCGAAAATACAGAAAATGCCATGAATGAACTTGACAAATCTGTAGAAGATTTTGCCGCATTTATTGAAGAAACAACTGCTGAAATCGAAACATCCACAGAAAAAATCAAAGATTTCACAGCACAAATGAAAGAAATAATTCAATCCAGTGCTAAACTCGCAAACTTAACAGACGTTTTGGGAAATCTAACGGAGAAAATAACGGATATTTCAGATACTATTACTGTTCTTGCAATAAATGCATCAATTGAAACAAGCAAAGAAGCTATTGATAGAGAAGGACTTTCCAGGATTGCAGAGATGATAATGGAACTTTCAAATAGCACAAGAGAACTTGCCAAAAATTCCAAAGAATCACTCTCAAATATCGAAAAAATTATAACATCAAACATTTTAATTTCAGAAAAAGCCTCAAAAGAAATATTGGAAGTAAATGAATCACTTAACGCTATAAACGAGATAAATAATTCCACAATAGACAATATCGATAAAATTACCAAAGTTTCTAAAACAACTCGCGAAGCAACTGAAGAATTATATTCAGGTCTTGAGCAAGTTGAAGATGCTATAGAGAAGGTTAGAAATAAAATACAAGAATTTGAGAAACATTTTATAGAACTCAAAAGAGGAGGATAAAATGCTAAAAAGATGTACATTATGTCCAAGAAAATGCATGATAAATAGATATGAAAAACGGGGAATTTGTGGAACAGACTTCAAAATTAAGATCGCAAATATATTGCTTCACAAAGGTGAAGAACCACCTATTTCCGGAAAAAACGGGGCAGGAATCGTATTTTTTTCAGGCTGTCCAATGAAATGTGTATACTGTCAGAATATGGGTTTTTCACAAAAAGGTGTTGGTAAAGAAATATCAATTGAAAAACTTTCAGATGCTTTTCTAAAACTACAAGAAAGTGGCGCATATACATTGGATCTAGTTACAGCAACTCAATATGTACCACAAATAATAGAAGCATTGAATATCGCAAAATCAAAAGGATTCAAATTACCAGTTGTGTATAATACATCAAGTTATGAAAATGTAGAAACTTTAAAGATGCTTGAAGGTTATGTAGATATATACCTTGCCGACATTCGATATACAAACTCTATGTATGGTAAAATTTACTCAAAAGTTGACAATTATTGGGAAATTGCGCAAGTTGCAATAAAAGAAATGTACAGGCAAGTAGGTCCTTTTATTAAAGATAAAGGACTTATAATTAGAATACTTGTACTACCAAACAATGTATCTGGACACTTCAAAGCCTTAAGATTTGTATTGGAACTTGATCCAAGAATACCTGTTTCTCTAATGTCACAGTACATTCCACATTTTGGAGCAAAAAACGATCCACTTATTGGCAGAAAAATTACAAAATCAGAATACACAGAAGCAGTGGAATACATGGAACTTTTAGGATTAAAAGGATGGATACAAACTGATGAAAAAGAAAAATTAACTACTAAGGCGGTGAATTTTAAGTGGTAATAGTAAATCCTTCTGGAACTTTACCCATATCTGTTACAAAATCCTGTCCTATAAACTGTAAACATTGTGGAGGAGTTTATATTAAAAGTATGACATACATAGATGATATGGAAAGATACATAAAACGATATAAATCATTTCTAATAAGTGGTGGAATAATGTTTGATGGTACCATACCCTTTAAAGGTTATGTCAAAAAATTAAAAGATCTAAAAGAAAAATATAATTTAATTTACAATTTTCACATAGGCTTTCCCAAAAATCCTCCATTTGAAATAGACGAAATCGCGGATGTCATAAGTTTCGATTTTTTCTCAGATAAAGATGTGATGAAAGATATATACAAGATCTCTAGATCCCCAGAAGAAATACTAAACTCTGTTTTACCATTAAAGGCACAAAAGATACCACACATAACAATCGGAATTTTCTGTGGGGAAATAACTCATGAAATAAAAAGTTTGGAAATGTTAAAAGAATATTTCGATTCTATAGTATTAAACATCTTCATCCCAACGAAAAAAACCGAATTTGAAAACTGTAAACCACCTGCTATAAATGATGTAAAAATGGTTTTTGATATGGCACAAAAATATTTTAAAACCGTCGTACTTGGATGCATGCATCCACATGGAAAATATAGAGAAATACTTTTAAACAACATCACTCCTAATATTTTTGTAAATTCTGCAAGCAAAATCTACGACTATAAAGGATGTTGCTCACTTTATCTTGCAAAGGAGGCCACAAAATGAAAATCATAGGTGTTGATCTTGGTGGAACATATGTGAAAATCGGATTAGTAGATACAAAATCAGGAAAAATTTTAAAAAAATCATCCATAGAAACCAAAGTACATCTTGGTGGAGAAACCGTAGTCAAAAGGATTGCGGATGCAATTTTGGAATTATCAAATGGTGATTTTCACGCCGTTGGAATTGGTTCTCCTGGTTCAATTGATAAAGAGAATGGAATTGTGAGGTTTTCACCCAACTTTCCAGACTGGCATAATTTTAAGCTTGGACCAGGACTTTCAAAATTATTAAACAAAAAAGTCTACGTAGAAAATGATGCAAATTCTTTTGTCTTAGGTGAAAAATGGTTTGGAGCTGGAAAAGGAAAAAAACACATTGTGGCATTAACACTTGGAACGGGTGTAGGAGGAGGAGTTATATCCCACAACAAATTAATTACTGGAAATAACGGTATCGGCACAGAATTAGGACATGTAATAATAAATCCCAACGGCCCTTTATGTGGTTGTGGCAACTATGGTTGTCTTGAAGCCTATGCATCAGCTACTGCAATAGTAAGAATGGCTCTGGAACGAAAAAAGAAATACCCAAATTCACTGATATTTAAAGATAATGAAATTACCGCTAAATCCATATTTGATTTAGCAAAACAAAATGACAGATTGGCTAATATGATTAAAGATGAAGTTGTAGAAGCACTTGCAATAGGTATTACAAGTTTCATCCATATATTCAACCCGGAAGTTATAATTATCGGAGGTGGTGTATCAAGAGCAGGAGATATTCTCTTTAATCCACTTAAGAAAAGGGTAGATGAACTTGTAATGCCATCTTTTAAAAACACATATGAAATTATTCAAAGTCCTTTAGTCGAAAATGCTGGCATATTGGGGGCTGCTTCCATTGTTTTACAAAGAGAAAGTTGATATTGTATGTATAGGAAAAACAAATTTAGATATACTTTATTACGTAGACTCTATTAAATTAGAAAACAATAATATTTCAAATTTTACCGTTCTTTCCACAGGCGGAAAAGCTACAAATGTTGCAGTAAATTTATCAAAATTCTGTCTAAAGGTAAGGCTTATCTCATGTATTGGAAATGATATCTTTGGAGAATTCATAAAAAATTCACTTGAAAATATATTACTTTTCACCCCAAAAATCGTAAACACATCTACTGCTATTACCAGTATAATAATAGATAAAGATGGAAATAACACGATGTTTCACAACCTTGGAGCAAATAAATTTTTATCAGAAGACCAAATTCCAGAAAAAATGGAACTTTCATTTATCCAAACAGGTATTCCAGAAAACACACTTATTAGAGCACTTAAAAATTCAAAAATTTCATTTGTAGAACTTTCAGAAACCAGCCAATTTGAAATTATCAAAAAATTCAAACCTGAAATGGTATCTTTAAATCTTCAAGAAATACAACAAATATCAAAAAAACAAACTCTAAAAGACAATATACAACATCTTTTAAAATACACAAATAACGTTATCTTAAAAATGGGAAAAGATGGTGTTTTATACGCTAACAAAAAGCAAATGATACAAAAAAAGGCAAAAAAAGTAAAAGTAGTAAACACCACAGGCGCTGGAGACGCTGTTTCTGCAGCTTATTTGTATGGATACATAAAAAAATGGGACATCGAAAAAATATTGGACTTTTCCATATCATTTGCAGCAAAAAAAATCCAAAGTCATAAATCTACTATTTAAAGGAGGGCTTTTATTGTTAAATAACATAGTAAAAAAGGAAAAATTGGCATATGGTGTACATCTTCTCTGGATAGAAAACCCAATAATTTCAAAAAAAGCCAAACCTGGACAATTTGTTATCTTTAGAATTCACGAAGGTGGCGAAAGGATTCCTTTAACTATCTCTAAAACTAAAGACAATATGTTCAGAGTAATAGTAAAAGCAGTTGGTAAGAGCACGTATGAACTTTGCAAACTAAAAGAAAATGATTATATAAAGGATGTTGTAGGACCTTTAGGAACTCCCAGTGAAATAAAACATTATGGAAAAGTATTAGCAATTGGTGGTGGTGTGGGAATTGCAGCGATTGCACCAATCGTTGATGCATTAATAAATGTTGGAAATAAGGTAGATACAATTTTAGCTGCAAGAAACAAAGAATCTATAATTTTGGAAGATGAATTCAAAAATTCAGACAACTTATATTTTGCAACTGATGATGGAAGTAAAGGAGAAAAGTTATTTCCTAACCAATTAATGGAGAGGTTGATAAAGAAGGAAAAATACGATGTTGTATGGGCTATAGGTCCTGCCTTAATGATGAAAACTTGTTCTGAAGTTGCCAAACAACACAATTTAAAAATTTTTGTTTCATTAAACGCCATAATGGTTGACGGAACTGGAATGTGTGGTGGATGTCGTGTTAGAATAAAAGATACATTAAAATACACTTGCGTTGACGGTCCCGAATTTGATGGCAGAGATGTTGACTGGAACAGTTTTTTAACAAGACTTTCACAATATAAAACAAAAGAAAAGAAGGCTTTAGAAAATTACTTAAAGATTGTGGGGGAACCAACATGGCTTTAAAAGATAGAGTAAACCCTATTGAAAGAAATCCCAAAGAACGTGCAAAAGACTTCTCTGAAGTTTCATTGGGGTATACTGAAAATTTAGCAATAATAGAAGCAAAACGATGTTTACAATGCAAAATCCCTACATGTGTAAAAGGGTGTCCCGTCGGCATTGACATTCCTGGATTTATAAAACAAATTGCAAATGAAAAATTCCAAGAATCATACAAAATATTGAAAAAATACAACGCTCTTCCCGCAATTTGCGGAAGGGTGTGTCCACAAGAAGTACAATGCGAAGGTGCCTGCGTGCTAAACAAAATGGGAAAACCCATAGCTATTGGATTATTAGAAAGATTTGTTGCAGATTGGGCATCTAAAAACAATATCAAAGATGAGATAAAAATTGAAAAAAAATCAAATAAGAAAATAGCAATAATAGGAGCAGGACCTTCCGGACTTACTGTTGCATCTGAACTTGCAAAATACGGATTTTTAGTTGATGTATACGAAACATTTTCAGAGCCAGGTGGTGTTCTAATATACGGAATTCCAGAATTTCGTTTACCAAAATCAATAGTAAAAAAAGAAGTTGATCTTTTGAAAGAACTAGGAGTAAACATATTCTTAAATATTCCCGTGGGTAATGCAATTGAACCGCAAGAATTATTGGAAAAATACGATGCAATTTTTATTGGTGTTGGTGCCGGTACACCAAAATTTATGAATATAGAAGGCACAGAATTAAACGGTGTTTATTCTGCAAATGAATTTTTAACAAGAATAAACTTAATGAAGGCGTATAAATTTCCAGAATATGATACTCCAGTAAAAATTGGTAAAAATGTTGTGGTAATTGGGGGAGGAAATACTGCAATGGATGCCGCAAGAAGTGCTTTAAGACTCGGAGCAAATGTTACTATAATCTACAGAAGAAGCGAAGAAGAAATGCCTGCAAGAAAAGCAGAGATCCACCACGCTAAGGAAGAAGGTGTGAAATTCCAACTACTCACACAACCTATTAGCTATATTGGTGACAAAGAAGGAAACTTAATTGGCATAAAGTGTGTAAAAATGAAGTTAGGTCAACCAGATGAAAGTGGTAGAAGAAAACCTATTCCAATAGAAAACAGTGAATTCATTATTCCTACAGAAATTGCAATTGAAGCTATAGGAACAAACCCAAACAAACTTTTGCTTTCAAAATTTGAAGGTTTAAAGTTAAACAAATGGGGATACATACAAACAAACGAGTATGGACAAACAAGTATTCCAAAAGTCTTCGCTGGCGGAGATATAGTAACAGGTTCAGCAACTGTAATACTTGCAATGGGCGCAGGAAAAAAAGCAGCAAAAAAAATTAAAGAATTCTTAAATGATTAAACTCCAGGAAATCCTGGAGTTTTTTTTTATTAGGTTTTATAACCCAAAAACCTTAAATTTTCTGCTCTTTTCCTTTTTGAATAATTTTTAGAAAAACGTTATAATTTCTTTGAAACATTTTTACAAAAAAAGGGGGGGATTTTTTGAAAGTAATAGATATGTCAGAAATCAAGACACTAATATACGAAGGAGCTACTTTAATGATTGGTGGTTTCCTTGGAGTAGGTACTCCAGAAAAAGTTATTGACGAAATAGTAAAAAATAAGATCTCAAATCTCACTGTTATAGCAAACGATACGGCATTTGAAGACAAAGGAATAGGTAAATTAATAAAAAATAAGTTATGTAAAAAGGTAATAGTTTCACACATTGGGACAAATCCAGAAACTCAAAAACAAATGATAGAAGGAAGCTTAGAAGTTGAATTAGTTCCACAAGGAACACTAGCCGAAAGAATCCGTGCTGCTGGGGTAGGATTGGGAGGAATACTAACACCTACTGGAGTAGGAACCGTGGTAGAAAACGGAAAAAAACTATTAGAAATTGATGGAAAAAAATACCTTTTAGAACTCCCATTACACGCAGACATATCCATTATTAAAGCTAAAAAGTCAGACTACATGGGGAATTTAGTATTTAATCTTACCGCAGAAAATTTCAATCCAATAATGGCACTTGCCGCCAAAATGGTAATAGTAGAAGTAGAAGAAATAGTCCCCACAGGTTCACTCGCCCCAAATGAAATAAAAATTCCAGGAGTAGTTGTCGATTACATTGTGGGGGTGGAAAAATGAATATAAAAGAAAAAATTGCAATACGAGTAGCCAAGGAATTGAAAAATGGGCAATTGGTAAATCTTGGAATAGGATTACCCACTCTAGTGGCAAATTACATTCCAAAAAATATTCACGTGTTTTTTCAAAGCGAAAATGGTATTATCGGCATGGGACCTGCTCCAAATGTAGGTCTTGAAAACAAAGATTTGACAAATGCAGGTGGAAGTTATGTTACAGCATTGCCCGGTGCAATGACCTTTGATAGCGCTTTTTCCTTTGGAATAATCCGTGGAGGACATTTAGATATTACTGTACTCGGTGGTCTCCAAGTAGACGAAGAAGGACACCTTGCAAATTGGATGATTCCAAACAAAATGATTCCTGGTATGGGTGGTGCTATGGATTTAGTCACAGGTGCAAAAAAAGTTATCGTCGCAATGACCCATACTGCAAAGGGAAAACCAAAAATTGTTAAAAAATGCACATTGCCTTTAACTTCGGTTAGACGTGTAGATTTAATAGTCACAGAACTTGCCGTGATTGAACCCACAAATGAAGGGTTAGTATTAAAAGAAATTTCTGAAGAAACTACAATTGATGAGGTACTTAAATTAACAGATGCAAATCTAATTATTAGCAAAGAAATAAAAACATTTTAATCCAACTAGGAGGGATATAATGGTATACATACTCGGACTAAAAAGAACAGCGATAGGTACATTTGCGGGGAGTTTAAAAGATATACCTGCACCAAAGCTTGGGGCAATAGCTGCTAAGGCGGCTATTAAACAGGCAAACGTCCCAAAAGAAGATTTTGACGAAACTATCGTTGGTTCTATTCTTACTGCAGGACAAGGTATGGGACCTGGTAGGCAAGTGGGAATATATGCAGGTATTCCAAAGGAAAAACCCGGGTATACCGTCAATATGCTTTGTGGCAGCGGCATGAAAGCTGTTATGATAGGAGCAGTTGATATCGTTTCAAAAGAGGCTGATCTTGTTCTTGCCGCGGGTATTGAAAACATGTCTGCTTCTCCTTATTTACTCCCCTCAAAAGCACGATATGGGGTAAAGTTTGGAAATTTTGAAGTAATAGATCACATGATAATTGATGGACTTACCGACGTTTTTAACAACATACACATGGGACTTACCGCAGAACACTTAGCGGAAAAATACCAAATTTCAAGAGAAGAACAGGATAAGTTTGCATATGAAAGTCAAATGAAAACCAAAAAAGCAATAGAGGAAAAAAAATTTAAAGACGAAATTGTTCCAGTAGAGATAATCACAAAAAAAGAAACTAAAATTTTTGATACAGATGAACATCCAAGGCTTGACGTAACACTTGAAAAACTTTCAAAGTTACGACCAGCGTTTAAAAAAGACGGCACAATAACCGCGGGAAATGCAAGCGGTATAAACGATGGAGGAAGTGCTATAGTACTTGCATCTGAAAAATACGTTGAAAAGAACAATTTAAAGCCACTTGCAAGAATAATAGCATGGGCACAGGCAGGAGTGGATCCAATGGAAATGGGACTTGGCCCTGTCCCAGCAACGGAAAAAGTACTCAAAAAAGCAAATTTAAAGATGGAAGATATAGAACTAATAGAGTTAAACGAAGCATTTGCAGCACAAAGTCTTGCGGTAATAAAATTATGGAGCGAAAAATTTGGTGTAAGCAAAGAATGGATACTTGAGAGGACAAATGTAAATGGTGGCGCAATAGCCCTTGGTCATCCAATAGGTGCAAGTGGAAACAGAATAATAGTAACATTGTTATATGAAATGAAAAAAAGGAATTTAAAATATGGGCTTGCCACATTATGCATCGGTGGAGGTATGGGCACTGCCGTTATAATTGAAAATTTACAATAATACGCCAAAATTGTATAAATCCAAGTAATCCTTAAGGATTACTTGGATTTTTTTATTTGACTTACGCATACTGTAATATTATAATATTACAGTGTAGGAGGTGTAATATGTGGTTCAGTATAAATTTTTCATCTCACGTCCCTGTATATAAACAAATTGTTGAAAATATAAAGCTTGAAATCTTAAAGGGTAGATTAAAAAACGGTGATTTTCTTCCTTCTATAAGGAAATTAGCTGATGACCTAAATGTAAATATAAACACTGTTGCAAGAGCGTACAGAGAATTAGTCAATGAAAATGTCATTAAAGCAGTTCGCGGTGAGGGATATATAGTAATAAAGGATTCTTTGGAAAAATTTAATATGGAAATACTACAAGAACTATCTGAAATTGTTAAAAAATGCCTAAAGGCCGGAATTTCAATAAATGAAATTTGTGAATTTATTAGAGGGGGTGATTTCCTTGATAAAAGTTAAAAATTTTAAAAAAACATATGGTTCAAAAAAAGCGGTAGATAATATCTCATTTGAAGTAAACAAAGGTGAAATATTCGCACTTTTAGGTCCCAATGGAGCTGGTAAAACAACAACCTTAAAGTGCATATTAAACTTAAGGAAAAAAGACAAAGGAGAAATCATACTCAATGGAACATATACATATCTTCCCGAAAAAAAAGAATTATACAAATATTTAACAGTAAAAAAATTGTTGGAAATAACCAAAGAACTTTCTTCAAACTTTTCATTTGAAAAATCATTGTTTTTTGTTAATGAATTTCAACTTCCGCTTAATGAAAAAATTGCAACACTATCACATGGAATGACAACATTATTATACCTTGCAATTGTATTATCTGAAAACGTCGATATATATTTTTTTGACGAACCTACATGGGGACTTGATCCTCTAATGCAAAAAAAAGTAATCGAAATCATCAGAAAACTATCATTTGAAGAAAAAACTGTATTTTTAACAAGTCACATACTCTCTGAAGTAGAAAAAATTGCAGACAAAATTGCAATTATGTCCAATGGAAAAATTGTCGAATACGATTACATGGATAACATTAAGGAAAAATATGTTTTATGTATTACTAACGAAAATATAAAAGGATTCTTATACAAAAAAACCGACAACGAAAAAATTATCCTTTGCAAGAAAGAAAATGCAAAAGGGGATATAAAACCTGCAACTTTTGAAATAATATTTGAGGCTCTTGTAAAGGGGGGAAAGTTATGAAAAAAGAATGGATGGACATGAAAACTAGAAGTATTTTTACCTTTGTTGTAATGTTAATACTCTTTTTTTCACTTGCACCATTTCAGAATTTTGTGATAGATCTTCTAAACAAAAACTCAGAGGTTATCCAGAGGTTTGTAGGAAATAATTTTGTTGAAAAACTCAAAAATTGGGATTTTTACATATTATCACAGTGGTTTGGGAAAAATTTTGGTCAAATAATCCCTATAATTGGTATAATACTTTCATTTCCACTATTTTCAAGGGAATTTGAAAATGAAACAATTTCATTTTTACTTGTAAGAAAATCAAGAAAAAATATATTCTACAACAAGCTTATCGTCAGCTTTATTGTACTTTTTATAGAAATCTTTGTTCTATCTTACATTCCCTATATTTACTCTATAATCACAAATAAAACACTTTCTTTTGAGACAACTACAAAATTTTTTATACACTCTTTTATCGGTGCATTTTTCTGGTATTCCATATCTTTTATGTTCTCTGTGATTTTTAACGATCAAGTTAAACCCTTGCTAACTTCTTTTGCAATACTAGGTATTTCAACTACCCTCGGATTTTTAAGACCCATAAGTTTTCTTAACACCTATAAATATATTCTTGGCTACAAAATTTTTAAAGAATCCACAATAGACTTTACATATTCAACATCACTAACTTTAATTGGAATAATACTTTTGTCCTTTTCGTATTACTTATTTGAAAATAAGGAGGTGTAAAAATGAAAAGATGGGTAATTTCTATTGTAATCTTCTCAACTTTTTTATTTTCATCAAATTTTGAAAAAATAGCTTACAATTATTTTTATGCACTTGTAAATGAAAACTACAAAGTGGCGTACAATCTATCATCCAATACAATGAAACAACATCTTCCAATAGAAAAAATAAAAAAAATATGGCAGCAAATAACGTCAACATACGGAAATTTTGAAAAGATAGTAAAATTTCAAATAATAGAAAAACCACCATATAAAGTCTTCATATTCACATCTAAGTTTAAAAAAAGCAATTTAAATATATCTATCACTCTAAACAAAGAAGGAAAAATCGATGGCTTGTTTTTCTCCATTGCGCAAAATGTAGAATATAAAATACCACAATACGTTAAAAGTGATAAATTTTCGGAAAAAGATGTAAAAGTTGGTGATCTTCCAGGAAAATTAACAATTCCAAAAGAGCACACAAAATACGCGGTAATTTTAATACATGGTTCAGGACCACAAGATATGGACGAAACAATTGGACCAAACAAAATATTTAAAGATATAGCATATGCCTTGTCAAGTAACAATATAGCAGTATTAAGATATAACAAAAGAACTTTGTATCAAGCAAATGAAAATATAACCATTAAAGAAGAAGTAATAAACGATGTTCTAAAAGCAATAAAATTACTCAAGGATTATAACTACAAAGAGATATATCTACTTGGACATAGCCTTGGTGCATATGTAGCCCCATACATTGCAACAATAAATGATAATATTTCAGGATTAATATTGCTTGCCCCACCTGCAAGAAATTTAGAAGATGTAATAATTGATCAATTAAAATTTCTCCAAAATACAAGTAATGAAATATTACAAAAACTCCAGAAACTTAAAGAAAATAAAATACCAAATGACGAATTTGTATTAGGCGCAAAAGCAAAATATTGGTATGACTTACGCAACTATAACCCATTAAAATACTTAGGGAAGGTAAAAACTTTAATACTTTTCGGAAAAAATGATTATCAAGTAACTTTAAAAGACTACAACATATTCAAAGAACACTTAACTAACAATACCAAAATTATACTCTTTAATGGATTAACTCATTTATTTATACCAGGTGAAAAAACACCAAATGCATACTTAATCGAAAATCATGTTGATGCAAAAGTTATTGATGAAATTATAAAATTTATAAAAAATTAAAGGAGGAGAACATTATGTTAATATCTACCACAGAAAAAGTCCCAGGGTACAAAATAACAAAAATATTGGGAGTAGTCATGGGAAACATAGTACATTCCAAACATCTTGGGAAAGACATAGCCGCAGCATTTAAAACATTGGCCGGCGGCGAAATCAAATCCTATACAGAAATGATGACTGAAGCAAGAAACAAAGCAATAGAAAGGATGATCGACGAAGCAGAAAAGCTAGGAGCCGATGCTATAGTGTCAATAAGATTTTCCAGCGCTGCAGTAATGAGTGGTGCCGCAGAAATATTAGCATATGGTACAGCAGTAAAATTATCCTCAACAATCGATAACAATTAAAAGTTACGTTTGCTATAATTTTAAGTAAACAACAAATTAACACACAGGAAGGCATTTATTCATGCGCCTTCCTGTTTTTTAGAATTTTATATTATCACTCTTGACAACAGAGTGCTAATATCATATAATATAAACTGGGAGGTGGAAAAATGGCAAATAAGAAAGAATACGTTGTAGGTATAGACTTGGGAACAACAAATAGTGTAATCGCATGGATGAAACCAGATTCAAATGTTGAGGTTATTCCAAATGCTGAAGGCACAAGAACTACACCATCAATAGTCGCTTTTAGTAAATCGGGTGAAATATTGGTTGGCGAACCTGCCAAAAGACAATTAATCTTGAATTCTGATAGGACTTTAAAATCAATTAAAAGGAAAATGGGAACAGATTACAAAGTAAAGATCGACGACAAGGAATACACCCCACAAGAGATTAGTGCATTTGTATTAAAAAAGTTAAAAAGAGATGCTGAAGAATATTTGGGTGGCGAAATAAAAAAAGCGGTAATCACATGTCCTGCATATTTTAATGATGCACAAAGGCAAGCAACAAAAGACGCTGGAAGAATAGCGGGGTTTGAAGTCTTAAGAATAATAAACGAACCTACAGCCGCTGCACTTGCGTATGGTCTCGACAAAAAAGGAAAAGAAGAGAAAGTTTTGGTATACGACTTAGGTGGTGGTACATTTGACGTTTCGATCCTTGAAATAGGGGATGGAGTTATTCAAGTAATCGCAACATCTGGTAATAACCATCTTGGAGGAGACGACTTTGATCAAAAAATAATTGACTGGTTAGCTGAAGAATTCAAAAAACAACATGGTGTTGACCTTAGAGAAGACAAACAAGCATTACAAAGGTTAAGAGATGCAGCTGAAAAAGCAAAAATTGAACTTTCAAGTAAGTTAGAAACCGATATAAGTCTTCCTTACATAACAGCTACCGCAGAAGGTCCGTTGCATCTTGAAATGAGACTAACACGTTCAATGTTTGAATCTCTTACTAGAGATTTAGTGGAAATGACGAGAAAACCTATAGAACAAGCTTTATCAGATGCAAAACTTAGACCAGAAGATATTGATGAAATAATATTGGTTGGCGGAATGACAAGAGTACCTATGGTACAAAACTTTATCAAAGAAATTTTTGGAAAAGAACCAAATAAAGGAGTAAATCCCGATGAAGCTGTTGCAGTCGGAGCAGCTATTCAAGCAGCAATATTAGCTGGCGAAGAAGGTGCACAAGGTAAAGATATTGTCCTAGTAGATGTCACTCCATTAACATTGGGAATTGAAGTAAAAGGCGGATTATTTGAGCCAATTATTCCTAGAAATTCCACAATACCAATCAAGAAGAGTAAAGTATTTACAACAGCAGAAGATGGTCAAACTGAAGTAGAAGTTAGAGTATATCAAGGTGAAAGACCAATTGCAGCAGACAATATATTGCTTGGTAGCTTTAGATTAGTTGGAATTCCACCTGCTCCCAGAGGAGTTCCTCAAATTGAAGTTACTTTTGACATTGATAGCGACGGTATAGTACATGTCTCTGCAAAGGATTTAGGGACTGGGAAAGAACAATCTATGGTTGTCTCTGGAAGACATAAACTTTCCGAAAATGACATTAACAAAATAATAGAAGATGCAAAGAAATTTGAAGAACAAGATAAAAGAAGAAGGGAAGAAGTGGAATTAAAGAACAAAGCAGACGACCTTGCATACTACATAGAAAAATCTCTAAAGGAATATGGTGATAAGATTCCTCAAGACGAAAAACAAAAACTTGAAAACTTAGTAAAAGACTTAAGAGATGCTATAAACAAAAACGATATACCAAGAATAAAGATGTTGTTTGACGAGCTTGATAGGGAGAAAAACAAAATAGGTGAATATATATACAAACAAAATGGTAATCAACAATCAGAAAATAGTAAATAAAAAAGGAGGTGAAACTATGTTAGCAAGAAGAGGTTACTTTGATCCATTTGTAGAGCTTCAAAGGGAAATTGATAGATTATTTGAAGATTTCATGGAACCTTCAAGAAATTCCAGAATTCACTTCCCCAAAGTGGACATATATGAAACGGAAAATGAAGTCGTAATTGAGGCAGAACTTCCTGGAATGAAAAAGGATGATGTAAAAATAACAATAGAAGATGGAGTCTTAATAATAAAGGGAGAAAGAAAATTTAACAGAGAAGATAAAAACAAGAACTACAGAGTTATCGAAAGAGTCGAAGGTCAATTTGAAAGGGCATTTGTATTACCAGATTATGTAGATGTAGAAAAAATAAGCGCTAAATTTAACGATGGTGTTTTAAAAATTGAACTTCCTAAAAAAGTAGAAAAAGAAAAGAAAATTATAGATATAAAGGTAGAATAAAAAAAGGCTTCGGGAATTTCCGAAGCCTTTTTTAAAATTGCATCCTCATTATCTCTTTATACGCATCTACTATCTTATTTCTTACCTCAACAGTAAGCCTAAGTGAAATTGATGCCTTTTCAGCTTCCACAATTACTTCGTGTATATTACTTATCTTTCCTGTGGCAAAATCGTCTGCCATTTGTTCTGCCTTTCTTTGCTGTTGATTAACACTTTTTATAGCATCATTCAATATTTTTGTAAAATCACTATTTTGCTTTTTCAAAGAATTTGGTTTTAGATTTCCATAATTTCCTATTCCATTTACCTTATCTATCATTCAAATCACCTCCCAATTTGGAGCGCACTATTAATCATCGCTTTAGTGGTATTAAAAGCAGTAACATTTGCCTCATACGCACGTTGAGCATTTATCATATCAACCATTTCCCTTACTACATTAACATTTGGTAATTTCACATAACCATTTTCATCCGCATCCGGATGAGTAGGATCGTAAACTATTCTAAAAGGAGATTGATCTTCGTATATTTTTTTAACAATAACTCCTCCATTTTCCACCCTACCTTTAATATTCCTAACTAATTCTTGAAAGACCGGAACCTTCCTTCTATACGGTTCCCCATTTTTTGTACGTGTAGTTTCAGAATTTGCAAGATTATTTGTAATAACATCTATTCTCAATCTTTGAGCTGACATACCTGTTGCAGCAATTGTCATTATATTAAATTCGTTCATACAAATCCTCCTTATCTAATATTTCTTACAACTGTGTTATACCTTTCAATATTCGCACTCATAAGTCTAGAAAGTGTTTGATACTTTAAAGCATTTTTAACCATCTCAGCCATTTCGACATCAATATCTACGTTATTCTTATCATTAGTTAAGGATGTGTTTTTCTGTATCTTCAAGATAGGATTTATATTTTCCTTAATATTAGTTATATGACTAGTAGAAGTAGTTTTTAATTTTAACTTCATCTTCGATTCACTTAATAATTCTTCAAATACTATATATTTTCTTTTATAATTTGGAGTTTCTGCATTTGCAATATTTTGTGAATGTATTTCTTGTCTTTTCAAGGCCACATCCATTGCAATCTTTAATGTATCAAAATTCGTATTAAACATCTTTTCCCTCCTCATTCTAATCATTCTACATTTCTCTTAAAAATCCTAAAAATTTCTTGGGGATTATAGTCAAAATCAAAGCCAATAAAGTTAAAATCATCCCAAATACTTGCATTAGTGAAAGTTTTTCAGATAAAAGTAAAATTGAAAAAAGCGTTGTGAAAATCGGCTCACCAACAAAAATTAATGCAGCTGTATTACTTCCTACAATTTTTTGGTATTTTGCTTGTGCAATCAACGCATATATAGTGGCAAAAACTGCAGTAAACAAGGCAACAGACAAAACGTTTAAACTAAAATTCCAAGTACCTTTTATTCCAAATAAAGTATTTAACAAAGCTACCATAAAAAACTGAGAAGTTAACAAGTCCTTTTCATTAGACTTTTTGGAATAGTGTGTTACTAAAACAACATGTAAAGCATAAAAAATAGCACAGAAAAACGTAAGAATATCACCAATATTTATACTATTAATACCTCCAGAAAGAAGATATTCACCAACAATAGCAATCAAAAATGAAAAGACTTGAATTTTTGATGGTTTCTTTTTTTCTATGTAATACGAAAACACTGGAATAAGCATTATGTAAAATGCGGTAATAAATCCACTTTTTGAAGATGTAGTTATTGAAAGTCCCCAAGTTTGAGTTGCATATGATATTCCTAACACAACACCTAAAATTATACCGTATTTATTCCCTCTTCCAAAAATAAAATACGAAAGTAAAGTCGCAATCCAAAATCGAATCGCATTATACGCAAAAGGAGAAATATTTGGTAAAATCATCTTTTGTATGGGAAAAGTTAATCCCCAAATCAAAGTTACAATCAATAAATTTATTATTGCAACAACTCTCATATTCTCCCCTCCAAATATTTAAGATTATCGTTAATAAACGTTATATTTTCTTCAATAATCATAGCCGTCAAATTGCCGCCATAAACACATCCTGTATCTATATTAATATCATAAATTTTTCCATCCTTCTTCAAAACAACAGGTTCATTTACGGGGGTATGACCGTGCACAACTACATATCCATCTATATATTCTGGTACTCTATACCATATATTGCTCCCCTTTAAAGATACATTATATTCTTTTAAAAACTCACAAAAATTTCCTTCAAAACTTAAGGCTTCTTTTAGCGGAAACGACATTGATATATTTGCATGAGAGAATACAAAATTAAAATCTTTTATCTTTTCAAAGTGTATAAAACTAAGTTCCTGGAAAAAAGGAATATAATTGTTTAGTTTTTTGCCAAAAGATTTCAATGTCTTTAACCCACCATTGTTTTGAGAAAGCCAACTAGACGGTTTCCCTTGCATGTATCTTAACATCATTTCTTCATGATTACCCAAAAGTACCACTTTATTTTTTATCTCTAAAACCAAGTCCACAACTTTCTTAGAATCATTACCTCTATCAATAAGATCACCTAAGAATATATACTTTATATCACTGTAAACTCTTTCAATATAATTAACTAACCTTTTAAATTGTTCGAAACAACCATGGATATCACTAAAAACAACTATCATATAAATCACCAGAAAAATTATATAATATTAACAGGAATATATCAAATAAGGAGGAAAAGTATGAAAATAAAATTTTCAGGAGCTGCCAGAAATATAATTGGAGTAAATACAATCGAAGTAAATTTTGGTACACTCGATGAAATTTCGAAACAAATTAGCCGAAAAATACATAAGAAAATATCGTTTTTGATAGAAAATGAAAAAACTTTCTTACTATTAAACGACAAAATAAAAACTAAAGTATCTGTTGTAATCCTAAATAATGGTGAAAATATCCTAAACAAAGAAAGCATAGAAGACGGAGAACTAATAATATTAATACCAGTTGGAGGGGGATAATATTATGAAAAAATTAATTTCAAGACATGAAAAACTAATTGATAAAAACATATTAAGTAAAAAAATTTTGGTTGCAGGTGCAGGTGGGTTAGGTTCAACCAATTTGGAATTGCTAGTTAGACTCGGTTTTAAAAACATCGTTGTATACGATCCAAAAAGTATAGATCCACCAGATTTAAATCGTCAAATACTATTTGATTATTTCGACGTAAACAAACAAAAAGTTATAATCGCAAAAGAAAAATTAAAAAGGATCAATCCAAATTGCAACGTTGAAATCTTTGCACAAAAAATAACAAAAAACTTTTCCAAAAAAGTTGATTTGATATTTGACTGTCTAGATAATATAGAAGGAAGACTTATACTGGATGATTTATCACACAAATTAAATATTCCTCTAATACATGGCGCTGTAGAAAGATTTTCTGGACAAATAACCGTAATCTTACCAAATGTTACAAAGTCTTTATCAAATATATTAAAGGGGTATGTTTTTCCGACAACGCCACAAGTATTTCCACCTGCCGTTTCAATTACCGCATCATTTCAAGTTTCGGAAGCAATAAAAATTTTATCTGGAAATCTTGAAGATGCACTCGTAAATAAATTACTTTTTTTTGATCTTAAAGACAATTATTTTGAAACAATAAGAATTTAATGTGTTACAATATTTTCAAAGGAGGGAGAATATTGGGAATCGGTAAATTAATATTTATGATGGGAAATTTATTTACAATACAAAGATGGAATAATAAACCAGCAGTTATAAAATTTTCCGAAGCTGACAATGCTTATTCTACTCTTTTAATTTCATTCGCCTTAAGAGAATACTACAATATGGAAATCGAAAAAGCGGTAAAATGGAGAATGAGTAGAATACTACCCAAACTTGTACTTTCAGATGTTTCACTTGAACTTAAAGAGCGCGTAGAAAGACTTTCTCCAGATGTCTGGGAAAAAGTAAGAAACAGAGCATTCAAAGATCTATACAACATAGTAGAAAAAGACCAACTAGATAACATTACAGACGAAAAATTTGAACCAATTGATAAATTTGCAGATATTTACACAAGTCTTTTTGAAGCAAAAGTAAACGATAAAGTTTTTGATTTTAAAAAACCCATTTTTGAACTTGAAGAAAAACTTAATAAATATAATAATAACTTCCCAGATGATATACCAAAAATATTTTTTTCAATTGCACTGAATATGGTATCCATGGTAAGGTGGAATAGGATATATAGAAACATAAAAACAACCGTTGCAGGACATTCTTTCATTGTTGTGGCAATTTCATTTATAATAGCAAAACTGTTAAATCTTGAAAAAGATAGTGTTGAAAACATAATAAAAAGAGCACTATTACACGACTTACCAGAAGCTTTTACTGGAGATGTTATAACTCCAACCAAGAAAAAAACAAAAGAATTAGACATGTTGGTATCCATGGTAGAAAAAGAAATGTTCAATGAATGGTTAAAGGAAAATCCAAAAATTTCATATTTGAAAAAGTACGAAAATATGGTTTCAGACCCTTTTTCTACCTTTGAAGGTCAAATAGTTAGAATTGCAGATTATTTTGCCGCTCTATTAGAATGCTCACTTGAAATATTTTCAGGTAACAAAGAAATAACATTTAGAAACGTATTTTTTGATCTAAAAAAACATTTGAAAACATTTGAAAAATTAGATTTAGGAGAATGGATTGATGAAATAGAAGACATTGTCTTCTAAGGGGGGAGTGTTTTGTCATTTGACTTAAAAGCATTTAAATCCGATATTGTTTTCTACATTGATGAGTACGATAAAATTCAAAATTTACTCTCAAATATTGATTCAAAAATGAAAGAAATCAAACACTTTTTTGATGGCAGAGAAAAAGTACTTTTAAAAGTGAAAAATTTAAAGGAAAAAATTTGCGATGTTCCAAAAATAATAGAAAAATTAGAAGAATATAATATCAAAACTAAAGCTATAATAACTGATGAATTCGATGAAAAAAATATAACTGTAGAAAATAAAGAAGAAGAAAAAGAGAAGACTATCATTCTCATTAAAAATCTAAGATCCGGTCAAAAAATAACTCACAATGGAAATATTATTTTAGTTGGAAACGTACATGTGGGTTCAGAAATAAATGCAGGAGGTTCTGTTGTAATTTTCGGTTCTTGTCACGGACTAATTAAGGCCGGTTTAAGGATAACACCTGCATATATACTTACACTTTCTTTAAATAGCCCACTAATTCAAATAAATGATATAAAACATCAATTATCAAAAATATATAATAATCCCACTTTTATCTATTCAAAAGGTGGGAAATTGATATTTGATGAAATCGTTCAAAGGGAGGAAAAACTGTGAAATTATTTGATAAGAATGAAAGAGTTTTAAAAAAATATTGGAAAAATGTAAAAAAAATCAACGAAATAAACTTAGAAAATTCAAAATTTAGTGAATTAATTGAAAGAATAAACAAAATAAAAAAGGAAATTACCCAAGAAACCATAGATGATTATCTATATGAAGTTTTTGCAATAGTAAGAGAAGTTGCAAAAAGAACCATTGGATTAAGACCTTTTGATGTGCAGCTTATTGGTGGAATGGTATTACACGATGGTAAAGTTGCCGAAATGAAAACCGGCGAAGGAAAAACACTTGTAGCAACTATGCCAGTTGTACTAAATGCCCTTTTGGGAAAAGGTGTACACCTTGTAACTGTAAATGATTATCTTGCCAAAAGAGATGCTATGTGGATGGGACCTATATATCTTGCTTTGGGACTAAGAGTAGGAATAATAAACACACAAAACAAATCGTACGAAATTATCTGGAAAAACAAAGAAGCTTTTGAAAATGCTGTTAAAGAAAACTTAAGTGTATGGCCATTAGATTTTTCCGATGAATTTTTACCAGAAGAAAAGAAAGTAAAAAATGCAACCCTTGCATTTGAGATAGAAATAAAAGAAATAAGTAGAAAAGAATCATACCAATGCGATATTACATATGGAACAAATACGGAATTTGGTTTTGATTACTTGAGGGACAATTTAGTCATAGACCTCTCCGATAGAGTTCAAAGGGGACATTTCTACACCATTGTCGATGAAGTAGATAGCATTTTAATAGACGAGGCAAGAACTCCCCTAATAATTAGTGGCCCATCCAAGACAAAGGCCTCAGATTATAAAAGATTTAACCAAATTGCCAAAAAACTAATTAAAGACAAACATTTTACAGTAGATGAAAAGAAAAAAACGGTTATATTGACCGACGAAGGAATTGAACATGTGGAAAAATTGTTAAATATCAACAACCTATATGACCCTGAACATGTAAACAAGATGTATTTTTTACTAAACGCATTAAAAGCACAATATTTGTTTAAAAAGGATGTAGATTATATTATCCATAAAGGAGAAGTTATAATTGTCGATGAATTTACAGGAAGACTTCTTCCAGGAAGAAGGTATAGCGGAGGTCTCCACCAAGCTATCGAAGCAAAAGAAGGTGTTTCTATAAAAGAAGAATCAATAACTTATGCAACTATAACTTATCAAAACTACTTTAGAATGTATGAAAAACTTGCCGGTATGACCGGGACTGCAAAAACAGAAGAGGAAGAATTCAAGCAAATTTATGGAATGGATGTTGTTGTAATTCCAACACACAAACCTATGATAAGAAAAGATAGAGACGATTTGATATATAGAACACAAGAAGAAAAATTCCAAGCAGTTGTTAATGAAATTAAAAAGAGGTACGAAAAGGGGCAACCTGTACTTGTAGGAACTACCTCTATAGAAAAAAGTGAAAGACTTAGCAAAATGCTAAAAAAAGAAAACATACCTCATAACGTTCTTAATGCCAAACATCATGAAAAAGAAGCAGAGATAATCTCGAAAGCCGGTCAAAAAAATTCAATAACAATTGCAACGAATATGGCAGGAAGGGGAACAGATATCAAACTTGGCCCAGGCGTTAAAGAACTTGGCGGACTTTTAATAATTGGAACAGAAAGACATGAAAGTAGAAGAATCGATAACCAACTAAGGGGTAGAGCTGGAAGACAAGGTGATCCAGGTGAATCCATATTTTTCTTATCACTCGAAGATGATTTAATAAGGATATTTGGTGGTGAAAAATTAGAAAAAATAATGAACATAGTCAAAATAGAAAAAGGAGAACCAATCTACCACCCAATGCTCACAAAACTCATTGAAAAAGTACAAAAGAAAGTAGAAAGTATAAATTTTGGTATCAGGAAAAATCTTCTACAAATGGATACTGTATTGGATGCCCAAAGAAAAGCCATTTATAGCTACAGAGAATATTTACTCTCAGGAAATATAGATGAGCACTTTAAAGATGCCATTGAAGATTTTACAGAAAGAAGATTAGAAGAATTTTGCGAACAAAGTGTTTGTGATGTCAACAAAATAAAAGAAAGTCTAAAAATTGTAAATATAACGGGAGAGATACCAGACACAAGAGAAGAATTAAAAGAATTTTTGAAAAACAAAATAATCGAAAAGTTTGAAGAAAAGAAAAAAGAATTTGGTGAAGATTTCCACAAAATAGGAAAATTTATTGCATTAAGGGTAATTGATGAAAACTGGAGACAATACCTTGAAGAAGTTGAACATGTAAAAGAAGCAGTAAGTCTCAGGGCATACGGACAAAAAGATCCGATAATAGAGTTTAAAAAGGAAACATACAGAATGTTTGACGAAATGATGTCAAGGATCTTTGAACAGACAATAATCTATACGTTAAACATTCAAAGGCTTTCAGATGAAACAGAAAGACAATCTAAAAAAGAATTGGAAAAAATCAACACCCAACACGATGAATTTAGTTTGGTTAATAGGCGTAAACGAAGATCTGTAGACAAAAAAGGAAAAAAAAGATTAAAAGTAAAGAGGTGAAAATTTGAAAGTCCAAGGAATAATATTTACAGTAAATGAAATCCCAAGAAAACTATACGTATTAAAATCGGGTAAAGTAAGAGAAATGAAAAAATCAGGACCTGTAATATTAGAAGCAGGAGATTATATAGCAGTTTCAGAATATCTACTGGAAATTCCATTGTCCGGTGATATTTCAGCAATAGAAGAATCTGAAATTGAAGAAGTATCTTTATCGGAAGAATTTGAAAATATTCTAAGAAAGTTAATAAACTTGAGGAAGGAAAACACGGAAAAAAACTTTTCTCTTGAAGATTTCATAATAGAAGATGAAAATCTGGATAATGTAATTGAACATATGGAAACGTTATTATCGCTAAGTGTGGGTGAACTTCCAGATGATGAAGAAGCAGCCTTACATTTAATAGAAAATATAGACGATTCGAAATTAATAACAAAGGTGAATTATATAAAAAACTTTATAAAAAAATTCCCAGATTCAAAATCTGGAGCAGAATTAATTTTGGATACAGCCAAAAAAGTTTATTCAACAATTGGTGATAGATATATAACAAAATTATTATGTAAAAAGATATTACTACATTATTCCGACAATTTACAAATTTGTCATGATGCACTTAATTTACTTGCATTAGTATACAAAGAAGAGGGAAATATAATGTGGATATTTTACTCAGATATCGCTAAATACGTTGGGGTGATGCAAAATGAAAACAATTGAATTAAATCAAGAAAGTAAAATTTTTGAAAAAGGAGAAAATGGAACATATATTTATGTAATTAAATCAGGTGAAGTGAAAATAATATACAATGAATTTGAAGAAATCCTTCAACAAAACGAAGTTATAGGAATAGAATCCATACTAAACGAGTCATACACTGAAACTGCCATTGCAAAAACAAAAGTAAAACTAAATCAACTCTCACCAGATGAATTCAAAGAATTATACAGCGGAACTGATGTTGAAAAAAAAGCTCTTAAATCATTTACTAAAAGGACTATGAAAATACTTGGATGGCTTTAATCAATAATTTTGAAATTTGATAATATAAAAAACCGGTGTTACAATTTAACCGGAGGTGATTAGTTTGAAAACAAACAAAATAGATCATATTGGTATTGTTGTCAAAAACGCAGAAGAAAGATTAAATTTATATAAGAATTTTTTGGGGCTTGAAGTTACACATATAGAAACAATACCAGAAAGAGGATTAAAGATTTATTTTGTGAAAATAGGAGAAACACGCTTTGAACTCTTAGAACCAATAAATGAAAATTCGGAAGTTTCTAAATTTTTAGAAAAGAAAGGAGAAGGTATACATCATATAGCTGTAAATGTATCCGGTATAAATGAAGCTATATCCCTTGCAAAAGAAATGGGATTAAAACCTCTATCAGAAGAACCACAAAAAGGAGCAGGAGGAACAAAGGTTCTTTTCATTCATCCAAAAACCACTGGTGGAATATTATTGGAATTAGTTGAAGGTAATCACTAAAAGGAGGAAAAAACATGGAAGAATTAATTAAAAAACTAAAGGAAATGGAAGAAAAAATAGAAAAAGGTGGAGGAGAAAAACAAATTGAAAAACAACACAAAAATGGAAAACTAACAGCAAGAGAACGATTACAACTCTTATTTGATGAAGGAACATTCGAAGAAATTGACAAGTTCGTCAAACATAGAAACACACAGTTTGGATTAGATAAAAAAGAATTACCTGCAGATGGAGTTATAACAGGTATTGGAAAAATTAACGGAAAACCAGTCGCCGTATTTTCACAAGATTTTACCGTTATGGGTGGTTCCTTAGGTGAGATGCACGCAAAAAAAATTGCCAAAATAATGGATCTTGCCCTTAAAATGGGAATCCCGATAATTGGTATAAATGATTCAGGTGGTGCCAGAATACAAGAAGGTGTAGATTCGCTATATGGTTACGGAGAAATATTCTTTAGAAATACACTCGCTTCTGGTGTAATACCACAAATAACTTTAATAGCGGGACCATGTGCCGGTGGTGCTGTTTATTCACCTGCCATTACAGATTTTGTTATAATGGTGGATAAAGTAGCCCAAATGTTTATAACCGGACCAAATGTTATCAAAGCCGTAACAGGAGAAGAAATCTCAAAAGAAGATTTAGGGGGAGCTTTTATTCACAACTCAAAAAGTGGAAACGCACACTTCATTGCAAAATCTGAAGAAGATGCCATCCTACTAATTAAAAATCTTTTGTCATACCTTCCGCAAAACAACATGGAAGAGCCAGAAATATCAAGTGGCGGTAACCTTGAAATTGATGATTCAATACTTAATATAGTATCTTCCGATTCTAAAAAAGGTTATGACGTAAAAAATGTAATCAAAAAAATAGTGGACAATGGAGAATTTCTTGAAGTTCACGAACACTTTGCCAAAAATATAGTGGTAGGCTTTGCAAGAATTAATGGATATCCAGTCGGTATAGTTGCAAACCAACCCAACGTATTTGCCGGTGTTCTAGATATAGATTCTTCAGACAAAGCTGCACGGTTTATAAGATTCTTAGATTCCTTTAATATTCCAATTATCACATTTGTAGATACACCTGGATATCTCCCAGGAACAAAACAAGAACACGGTGGAATAATAAGACATGGTGCAAAGATGTTATACGCATATAGTGAAGCCACAACATTGAAAATTACCATAATATTGAGAAAGGCATACGGTGGTGCCTATATTGCAATGGGTAGTAAACATCTAGGTGCAGACTTTGTAGCCGCATGGCCTACCGCAGAAATCGCAGTAATGGGGCCTGAAGGAGCAGCAAATATAATTTTCAAAAAAGAAATAGCAAATGCCGAAAATCCAGAGGAAATGAGAATTAAAAAGATAGAAGAATATAAAAACGCATTCTCAAATCCATACGTTGCCGCGTCAAGAGGTTACATCGATGCAATAATTGATCCAAGGAATACAAGAAAATGGATAGCTAAATCAATTGAATACGGCAAAACAAAAGTTGAACCAAGACCAAAGAAAAAGCATGGAAACATTCCATTATGAGGTGAAATGAATGCTTATAATAACCATTATAGGATTAGTAACAGTTTTTTTGGTTTTTACGATACTGTACTTTGTCTTTTTACTATTTGGATTTTTCTCAAAAAAAGCTGCAATAAAATTGCCTCAAAAAATAGAATCACACGAGGACTTAACTTTAAATAATGAAGAAGAAGAAGAAGAAATAGCAGCAATTATGGCTGCAATATACAGCATGTTAGGTTCAGTAACAATAAAGAAAATATATAAAAAAAATGAAAATAGAGGTTGGACTATCTGGAAAAAAACTGGATGGAGAGGTGTAAAAGGATGGTCAAAAAGTTCAAAGTTAGGGTAAATGGAAAAGAATACATAGTAGAAGTTGAGGATTTACAAGCTCACACACAAATTTTGCAAGAAAAAACACCATCAAATGTAGAAAACGTAAAAACACCAACAGTAGAGGAAAAAACGCAATCTAAACCTGAAACTGAAAAAATTGAACCAAAGAAATCATCTTCAGGTAGTCATACTATTAACGCCCCTATGTCTGGGCTTGTCTTAAAAGTGTTAATCTCCCAAGGCCAAAATGTAAAACCTGGTGACAAAGTTGTAATTTTAGAAGCCATGAAAATGGAAAATGAAATTATAGCCGAGGTAGGAGGAACTGTAAAAAATGTCCTCGTAAAAGAAGGAGATAATGTCGACACAGGACAAGCATTAATCGAACTTGAATAGGAGGGGGAAAATGGAAAAAAAAATAAGGGTACTTATTGCAAAACCAGGACTTGATGGTCATGATAGAGGCGCAAAAGTTGTTGCAAAAGCATTAAGAGACGCTGGTATGGAAGTTATATATACGGGATTAAGACAAACTCCAGAACAAATTATTCAATCTGCTATACAAGAAGACGTGGATGTAATCGGGCTTTCCATATTATCCGGAGCACATATGAGTATCTGTAAAAAAATACTAAAATTAATGGAAGAAAATGATTTTAACGTACCTGTTTTTGTTGGTGGTATAATTCCAGCAAACGACGCAGTTGAATTAAAGAAGATGGGGATAAAAGAAGTATTCGGACCTGGGACACCCTTAAACACAATCGTTGAAAAAATACAAAATTTCTTTACGGAGGTTAAAAATTGAAAGAACTCTTAGAAAAATTAAAACAAAAAGATCAGAGAGCACTTGCAAAGCTTATAACTTACGTTGAAAATAATACTGAAAATAATTTTGTCGACGATTTATGGACAAATGATTCATTTGTTATTGGAATTACTGGAAGCCCAGGAGCGGGAAAAAGTTCTTTAGTAAATGCTCTAATTTCAGAAATTAGAGCAACAGAAAAAACCGTTGGGGTAATTGCGGTAGATCCTACAAGCCCTTTTACCGGCGGTGCATTTTTGGGTGACAGAATAAGAATGAAAAAACACTTCCTTGACAAAGGTGTTTTCATAAGAAGTATGGGCAGTGGAAATAGTCTTGGAGGTCTTAACGAAAGTATTTTTGACGTGATAAAACTAATGGATGCATTTGGATTTGATTATATATTAATTGAAACTGTAGGAGCCGGCCAAAGTGAAATTGATATAGTAAACGTATCTGATCTAGTTACACTCGTACTTTCGCCAGGAGCAGGAGATGAAATTCAACTGTTAAAAGCTGGAATAATGGAAATTGGTGATATTTATGTTATAAATAAAGCAGATTTAGACGGAACAGCATCTTTAAAGATCCAACTTGAACATATCTTATCACTCTCAAATTCTAAAAAAACAATCGTTGAAACTATTGCTACTTCTGGAAAAGGAATTAAACAGCTTTTAGAAAATATAAATGATTTATTAAATAAATTCAAAGAAAATGGAGAGCTAAATACAAGAAAAAAACAAAGACAAAAAAGGCATGCAGAAACAATAGTAATTAGGAAGGTAAAAGAGATAATTTCCAAAATTGAACCCGAAGAGAGAGTCTCAACTTTGGTAGAAAAAACTCTTAATAAATTATGTGGTATAATTTAAAAAAGACACTTGGGGGATAGGGAAATTTTTTATTTACTAACTTAGAAAAACAAAAGTGAGGTGCATGAGTGATAAAAAAAATAACAATTCCAAAAGATATATTCATAGTCGAAATTTTTGGTCAGTATGACAATAGGCTTAGATATTTGGAAAAGAAGTTTGGACTTGATATATCTGTTAGGGGAAATGAAGTTTTTTTAAAGGGGGAAAATGAAGAAAACATAAAAATCGTTGAAGGCATAATAAATGAAATGATAAATATTACACGAGAAGGACATTTACTGGATAAACAAGAATTTGAATATTTGGTATCGGAAAAGGAAACAGAAAAAAACTCTGAAATATTAACTGAAGTTATCACGAAAACTATTATCCGTGGTAGGGTAAAACCAAAAACAAGAGGACAAAAAAAGTACATAGAAGCCGTTGAGAAAAATGATATAGTTTTTGTTATAGGCCCTGCTGGTACTGGAAAAACTTATTTGGCATCTGCGCTTGCCGTAGATTACTTAAAAAGCGGAAAAATAAATAGAATAATACTCACAAGGCCTGCTGTTGAAGCTGGGGAAAAGTTAGGTTTTTTACCTGGAGATTTATCTGAAAAAGTAGATCCTTACTTAAGACCTTTATTTGATTCCTTAATTGATTTAATACCTTTTGAAAAATTCGTATCATACAGGGAAAGGAATATTATTGAAATTGCTCCCCTTGCTTACATGAGAGGTAGAACATTAAACAATGCATTTATAATTTTAGACGAGGCTCAAAACACTACTTATGAACAAATGAAAATGTTCTTAACTCGGATTGGATTTAGTTCCAAAGCAATTATTACCGGAGATATAACACAAATAGACATAAAAGAAAATTCTGGTTTGGTGATGGCAGAAAAGATACTTAAAAGTATAGATGGGATAGAATTTGTTCATTTAACTGAAGCAGATGTAGTAAGGCATCCTCTTGTAAAAAAGATAATCAAAGCATACGAAAAATATGAAAAAGGGGAAAAAAATGAAAAAGATTGACTTCGAAGGAATAGTTGTTTCGCTTATATCAGTAATTATAATTAATTCATTCGACTTTAATCTCGTAAAAGCTACAAATGAGTTTATTTTTTTAACTCTTTTATGGTATTTGGTTATTGAATTGTTGTTCAAATATATTTACTATTTTAAACTCCACAAAATTTATAAATACACATTCTATTTTTTATTCATAATAGGAATTTTGATTACTTATCCATCAATGAAAAATTGGGATGTCAGTCTTTCCCCATTTTTGATTTCATCGCTTCTTCTCACCTTACTTACCACATACGAAGTAGGCATAGCTGCAGGAATATTACAAAGTGTAATTCTTTCATTTCATCTTGGAAATTTTTACTCCCTATTTTTCTTTGTCCCACAAATTGTAATTATGAACTATCTAATAAAAAACATTGTAAGAAGAATTGAAATAGCAAAAGCTGCTACTTTCACTTCATTAACGGCGATTCTACTTGTCGTTGCTCAAAGTCCACTTAAACCTTTTTATCTAAACGTATATACCTTTATATATGCTATTCTAAATCCATTTGTATCAACTGTCATAATTCTTGGAGTACTTCCCTATATAGAATATTTTTCAAGAATATATTCTAATATCGGTCTTGCAGAACTTGCAAATATGAATCATCCTCTTTTAAAAAGGCTATCCATACAAGCCCCTGGAACGTATTATCACAGTATTATGGTTGCAACACTTGCAGAAGCTGCTGCAGAAAGAATAGGTGCAAACTCTACATTTGCAAGAGTTGCCTCGTACTTTCATGATATTGGAAAAATGGTACGTCCATATTTTTTTGTTGAAAATTTGAAAGACAAAAATCAAAATCCGCACAATCAAATAAGCCCTTTTCTTAGTCATATTATCCTGGAAGATCATGTAAAATCTGGTGTTGAATTTGCACGAAAGTATAGACTTCCTTTAAGAATAGAGTTTATAATTCCACAACATCATGGAACAAGAGTACAAAAATATTTTTACTTTAAAGCAAAAGAACTTGAAGAAAATGTCGATGAAGATTCTTTTAGATATCCTGGCCCCAAGCCACAATTCAAAGAGGCAGGAATAATAATGCTCGCAGACAGTGTAGAAGCAGCATTAAAGAGTATAAACACCTCAAACTATCAAAGAATTAAAGACAAAGTCGAAGAAATTGTATCTGGTATATACAACGAAAAACAACTAGATGAATCTGGTTTAACCCTTAAAGAGTTGGAACTTATAATCGATGAATTTATAAAAGTGATTATTAATATTACAAAGAGTAGAATAGAATATCCAAAAGAAGAAATTAAAAAGGTGGTGCAATCAAGTGATAACAACTAACAAGGAAATAGATAAAAAATACACCAAAACAGTTGAAGAAATTACAAAAAATGAATTGGGAAAAGAAGTAAACATAAATCTTATCTTTGTTTCAAAAGAAGAAATCAAAAAGCTAAACAACACCTTTCGGAAAAAGGATACGGAGACAGATGTGCTAACCTTTGTATACGGAGATGATGATTTATTTGCAGAAATATACATATGCGAAGATGTTATTAAAAGAAACGCCGAAACATTTTCAAATTCATTTGAAAAAGAATTGTTAATGGTCTTAATACATGCTTCTTTACACTGTTGTGGATACGACCATGAATACGACACAACTAATGCAGAATTAATGTTTAAAATACAAAACAAGTATTACGAAAAATACTTAAAAGAATTCAATTTATAAATAGGGTATAGACAAAAGGGAGGGATATGTTATTTTTACACCGATAATAAATGCCATTTCGATAGTTATAGGAAGTCTTATTGGAATATTTATAAAAAAAGGGGTTCCAAAAAACATACAGAATATTTTATTTTACGCAGTTGGATTATCAACAATAGGTTTATCTTTAACAATGATCCTAAAGACAAATAATTTCCTCATCGTTCTATCATCGCTTGCAATAGGTGGAATTATAGGCGAACTTATAAATATAGAAGGCAAACTGAAAAAGATAGGTGATACAATAAAAGAAGGAGATTTTTCTACAGGTTTTGTTACATCCTCTCTTTTATTCCTTGTTGGTCCTTTAACAATAATAGGTTCAATTACCGCTGGACTTACAAATGACGGTTCACTAATTTATATGAAATCACTTTTAGACGGTATCTCCTCAATTGTTCTATCTTCTATCTATGGCCTTGGAGTACTATTATCTGGTTTTTCTGTACTTGTTATTCAAGGTCTATTGGTTATCTTTTCCTCAAAATTATCATTTCTAACTACTCCCGCTTACTTAAATGATTTAATAGCCGCAGGTGGTGTTATGGTATTAGGCATTGGGCTAAAAATTCTTGAAATTAAAGATACTAGAGTAGGAAATTTTTTGCCCGCATTGTTAATCTGCCCTCTTTTAGTATTTTTGGTTAATTTATTTTAGGGAGGAAAATAAAAATGAAAATCAATGTTGCAGGACTTGGAAAAGTTACATCTGCCTTGCTTTTCAATTTAAAAGACAAAGTTGAAATTGGATACATTTTATCAAGAAACAAGGAAAAAGCAAAAATATTCTCAAAAAAAATTGGAAAGGGCACTCCCGTATCATATAACGATTCCTTTAAGTTTGAAGATGTAGTTTTAGTAGGATACAACGATACATTTCTTCCTGAAGCAAAAAATATGCTGGAAAAGTTTATATCTACTAATACATCTGTAATACATTTTAGTGGATTTTACCCCTCAACTATTTTTCCAAAAAAATGGAAGCCTGCGTCTATCCATCCAAATTGTCCAGTAATAAACGAAAATACAAAATTTACAAATGTACCTTTTGGGATAGAGGGAAATATAGATTTAGCAAAGAAAATAGTGGACCTTTTAGGTGGTATATCTTTTATAATACCAACAAATGCTAAAATTAACTATCATCTCTCCGCGGTAATAATGAGTAACTTTACTCATTCTTTGATATATATTGCAGAAAAAATATATGATGATGCAAAATTACCAAAAGAATTATTCTTTAAAGTAATGGAAAGCTTGCTAAAAAATACAATTGAAAATATCAAAAATTACGGAACAATTAAGACTATAACCGGGCCTATTGTCAGAGAAGATTTGGAAATAATAAACGCAGAAATGGAACTATTTTGTGGTAAATTCCCAGAATTATGCCCTCTTTTCGATTCGTTTATCCAAGTAATATTATCTATAAAAGAGGAAAAATAAACGAAAGGGTAATTACCCTTTCGTTTTTTCTAATATATCTTTAAACTTTCTTACAAGCACTTCTAAATTTTCTATGGACTTTTCCTTGTCTTCAGATACGGTCATAACATATGCTTTCAATTTTGGTTCAGTTCCAGAAGGCCGTACAAAAATTTTACCTTCCTCAAACATTATTTGAATAGTTTCGTTAGGTTCAACATTACCATATCCTTTTGAATAATCTATTATATCCAAATCCATTTTCTTTATTCTTCCATAAATTTCTTTGGCTATATTTACACTCTTAAATTTAAAGTTTAAAAGTTTTTCCTGGTAATATCCATATTTTTGATAAAGTTCCTCTAATTTATCTAATAAATCGTATTTCTTTGAAACCACGGCAACTAACGCAGAACCTATCACTCCATCTTTATCTCTTGAAAGATCTCCCGTAAGATATCCACAACTCTCTTCAAAACCAAATAAAAATTTATATTTACTATTTTCTGCAAGATAGCCTATATATTTAAAGCCCGTTGGTGTCTCAAATAACCTTACTCCCTTTTCCTTACACATGGGTTTCACCATATCCGTAGTTACAATAGTTTTAACTATCATACTATCTTCATCTGCATAGTTTAATAAGTAATCAGATATAAGAACTCCCACTTGATTACCTGTTAAACGTATTCCTTTATAAACAACTCCTACTCTATCACAATCTGGATCAGTTGCAATTCCAAGATCTACATTATGTTCTTTCATATACTTTCTCAATAAAGTTAACGCTCCATCATCTTCTGGATTTGGAGATTTTACAGTGGGAAAATTTCCGTCAAATGTGCACTGCTCCGAAACAGGTATTAATTGCGCACCTAATTTTTTTAATACAGACATAACTGGTTTTAAACCAGTTCCATGTAACGGTGTATACACTATTTTAAGTCCACTTAAATCTGTTGAAATTAAACCGGTTACTTTTTCTATGTATTGATCAAGCAATTCATCTTGGACGTATTCAAAATTTTCTGAAAGTTCTATAGGCATATTCCATGCTTTTTCCACATAATCTGCCAAAACATTTGTAACTTTAGGTATAGCTTGGACTCCATCAAAAGTATAAACCTTATATCCATTATATTCAGGTGGATTATGACTTGCAGTTATAACAATCCCCATATCACACTTTAATTTCCTTACCGCAAACGATAAAACAGGAGTAGGAACCGGCTGTGTAAATAAAAAAACTTTGTGTCCATCTGACGCAAAGACCCTTGCAGATAAATCTGCAAATTTTTTTGAATTATTTCTAGTATCGTATGCAATAACTACACTTTTTAAATTATTATCTTTCATATAATTAGAAACACCTTTACTTGCAACCATAACTGTTTTTTCGTCAAATTCTCCCTCTCTCATTACTCCTCTAATTCCACCAGTTCCAAATAATATCATTATCAAACCTCCTCTCATCATCTTCTTTGTAATTATAACACCCAAAAACCTAATAAGTGATATTTTTAACACATTCTCTCCATATTTCGTTACCTTCATTTTACACAAAATTAACTTGAAAGAAAGTGAAAAGGTTATATAATATGTTGTGTATCATAAACATTTTTTGTTTAGTATTATAGACATCAACGGGGTGGGAAGTTGAAATTAGGCTCTAAAATAAGGACTCTAAGAGTGGCTAGGGGGTACACTCAAGAAGAATTAGCAGATAGATGTGATCTTTCTAGAAGTTTCATATCTCAGCTTGAAAATGACCAGGTTTCACCTTCAATAGACACTTTAGAAAGAATATTAAGAGTTCTAGGAAGTGATTTAAAAACATTTTTCTCAACAGACAAAAAACAAGAAAAGATAGTTTTTAAAGTGAGCGATAGAGTTCCAATGTATTTAGATGAATTAGGCATAAAAGGTTTTATTTTAATGGACAATATCGAAGACAAGTCAATTGATCCAAAGTTAATTGAGATGGAGCCTGGTTCTGAAACTGAAGAAGAAGAACCCCATGAGGGAGATGAATTCGGATTTGTTATAAGTGGAAAGCTGGAATTGATATTAGATGGAAAAAAATATAAAGTAAACGAAGGAGATTGTTTTTATTATTGCGCCGATAGAAGGCATAAAATAAAAAATCCGTATAAATCCAAAGTAAAATTTATTTGGATTGATATTGAATAAAAAAGAAAGGGAGGGATTAACATGAAAAGCTTAGGAAGACATATTATAGCAGAATTTTACGACTGTGATAAGGAAATACTGGATGACGTTGAAGTTATTGAAAAATCAATGAAAGATGCAGCATACGAAACTGGTGCTACATTAGTAAACTCCTCATTCCATAGATTCCTCCCATATGGAGTAAGTGGAGTAGTAGTTATTTCTGAATCACATTTGACCATACATACCTGGCCTGAGTATGGTTATGCAGCTGTGGATTTATTTACCTGTGGTGATGATGTAGATCCTTGGAAGGCATTTTCTTATTTAAAAAGAGCTCTTAAATCTCAAAGAGTACATGTTGTAGAACACTTGAGAGGAAAATATGATGAGATTGGTATTCCAGAAAATTCCCCACACAAAATGGAGGTGTAAACTATGAATGAAAATATAGAAAAGAAAATAATGAAAGATTTCCAATATGGATTTGTTCCTAATAGACATCTTTGGTATTTTGAATACTATACCCCGGGAAACACGGGAATATTTATGAAAATAAACAAACCATTATATTCTGCTCAAAGTAAATATCAAAGAATTGATATTTTTGAAACTGATTTTTTTGGAAGGGTATTTTCTTTAGATGGTATCACGATGACCACTGAAAAAGACGACTTTTTCTATCACGAAATGCTCGTTCATGTACCTATGTTTATGCACCCCAATCCAAAAAAAGTGCTCGTAATCGGTGGCGGAGATGGCGGAAGTGTCAGGGAAGTTTTAAAACACAAAAGCGTAGAAAAAGTTGTCATGTGTGAAATTGACCAAATGGTTGTTGAAGCTGCAAAAAAATATCTTCCTGTAACAGCTTCAAAACTTGATGATCCTAGAGTAGAACTTGTTTACGAAGATGGTTCTCAATTTGTCAGAAATTTCAAAAACGAATTTGATGTAATAATTATAGATTCTACAGATCCAACTGCTGGTGAAGGTGGGCACTTATTCACTGAAGATTTTTATAAGGCATGTTATGACGCATTGACCGAAAATGGTACACTTTCAGCTGAATCAGAAGATTGGTTATATGATGGTGCATGGATGAGACTTGCTTATTCAAGAATTAGAAAGACATTTCCTATAACCAAACTTTATCTTGGATTTATGCCAACATACCCAAGCGGAATGTGGTCTTATACATTTGCATCAAAAGGACTTGATCCATTAAAAGATTTTGCTCCCGAAAAAGTTAAATCTTTCCAAGAAGAATTGAAATATTATAACGAAGAAATTCACAAAGCAGCATTTGCTTTACCTACATTCTTAAAAAATGAATTGGAGCAGCTATAATGCCTAAAAAAATTCAATAAGAGGATGGACTTTACGTCCATCCGTTTTTATTGAAAAAGGAGGGGGAGTGCATGAAAAAATTCTGGTTCACACTTGGGCTAATTGCTATTTTTGTTGCAGTTACTTTTTTTGTAGTTCCTAGAAAAAAAGTACTCTATATATACAATTGGGAAGAATATATCCCTGATGAAGTTATCAAATCCTTTGAAGAAAAGTATAACTGCAAAGTTGTGTACGATTCATTTGCCTCAAATGAAGAAATGTATGCAAAAATAAAAGCTGGCGGTGGTGGATACGATATTGTATTTCCATCTGGCGATCATGTTTCAATAATGAAAAAAGAAGGGTTGCTTCTAAAATTAGATCTTAACAAAATTCCAAATTTCAAGTATCTTGATCCTGAGATATTGGGAAAAACTATTTACGATGAAAATCACGAATATAGCGTACCATATATGATGGGTTCAACGGGAATTTGTGTAAACAAAAAATACGTAAAAGATTATAGTCACTCATGGAACATATTTTTAGATCAAAAACTAAAAGGAAGAATGACATTACTCGACGACATGAGAGAAGTTTTTGGTGGGGCTTTAAAATACTTGGGATACTCTGTAAACACAACAAATCCAAAAGAAATTGAAGAAGCTAAACAATTAATACTTAAATGGAAGGAAAACATAGTTAAATTTGACGCATCTTCTTATGCAAATGGTATTGTAAATGGTGAATACTGGGTTGTCCACGGCTATGGTGAAGACATATTCCAAAGAATCCCTGAAGGTAAAGAAGATAACTTTGACTTCTTTATACCAGAAGAAGGAGGCACACTTTGGATAGATAACATGGTAATCCTTAAAAGCGCAAAAAACGTTGACCTTGCATACAAATTTATAAACCACATTTTAGATCCCAAAAATGCGGCTATAATAGCGGATTTTCTTGCATTACCTTCACCAAATATAGAAGCAAGAAAATACATTAAAGAAAAACCCATCTACACAATTGAAGACCTCAAAAACTGTGAATTTATAAATGATATAGGAAGTGCAATAGAACTTTATAACAAAGCATGGCAAGAAATAATAATGTAAGGAGAAGTTAAATGATTGGAAGTACAGTCACTATAAAAAATATAAATAAATCCTTCGATGACTTTAAAGTTTTAAAAGACATAAATTTAGAAATCAAAAAGGGAGAATTTTTCTCCCTTCTTGGTCCTTCAGGATGTGGCAAAACAACCCTTTTAAGAATTATAGCTGGACTTGAAGATACAGACACAGGGGATATCCTTTTTGATAACACCTCAGTGTTAAACATCCCCCCAAATAAAAGACCGGTAAACACTATCTTCCAAAATTATGCTCTATTTCCTCATCTAACCGTATTTGAAAACATTGCTTTCTCTATGCGATTAAAAAAATTTTCAGAAATTGAAATAAAAGAAAAGGTTGAAAAATTATTGAATCTTGTAAAACTTGAAGAACATGCTATGAAAAAACCTCATCAACTCTCAGGTGGGCAAAAACAAAGGGTTGCCATTGCAAGAGCACTCGCAAACGAACCAAAAGTACTTTTACTAGACGAACCAGTAAGTGCTCTCGATGCAAAATTAAGACAAGAACTCTTAATAGAATTGGACAATTTGCACGATCAAGTGGGTATAACATTTATATACGTAACTCATGATCAAGCAGAAGCGTTAAGTATATCTGATCATGTTGCAGTAATGAATGAAGGAAAAGTAGTGCAATATGGAACTCCATATGAAATTTATGAAAGTCCTGCTAATAAATTTGTTGCAACCTTTATTGGGGAAACAAATCTTATGAAAAGTAAAGTTATAGAAATAAATGAAGAGTTTATCAAAGTTACCACACCTGGAATCGGTGAATTTATATGCTATAAAGATAAGGATGTATCATCAAATGATAATATCTTAATTACCCTAAGACCTGAAAAAATAAAAATTTCTAAAAAATCTTTAAACGGAAAAAACGTTTTTCACGGAATAATTGAAGAAGAAATATATATGGGATATCAAACTAGGTATTTTGTAAAACTAGATAATGGTTACATCCTAAAGGTTTACAAACAACATATAAATTATCTATTGGATGAAACGATATTAACCTGGAAAGATGAAGTATTTGTAAGTTGGGATCCAAACGATAGCTTTATTGTTGAGGTGGAATAGATGAAGTATACATTTGGATATAGTTTCTGGTTAATTTTTTTCTTTCTCATACCAATTTTAATAGTACTTAGCTTTAGTTTTATGCAAAAATCTCTATACGGTGGTATTAATTTTTCATTTTCATTAGATGGATACAAATCTTTATTTTCCGTTAGCTATCTGAAAATACTATGGAGGAGTATCTGGATATCATTGATTGCAACTATATTTACAATCTTACTTGCCCTTCCAACTGCTTATTTTATTGCAAACAGTAAACTTAAAGATTTCTTGCTCCTTTTAGTTGTAATACCGTTTTGGACAAATTCACTTATACGGATTTATGCATGGATATTTGTTCTTGGAAATAACGGAATTATAAACCAAATTATTTCAAAAGTCACAAATCATTATGTACAATTCTTGTATAATCCTTTTGCGGTAATTTTAGTCATAGTGTACACATATTTACCTTACGCAATAATTCCCCTTTTTGCATCCATTGATAGAATTGATAAGTCAATGATAGAAGCTGCTCTTGACCTTGGTTCAAATAAAGTCAAAGCTTTTTTTAAAGTATTAATACCAAATATAAAGTCTGGAATCGTCACATCTACAATTTTTGTATTTATACCCGCACTAGGTTCATACGCGATTCCAGACCTCATTGGCGGAAAAAATTCCAAAATGATTGGAAATGAAATAGTAAGACAATTAACCGTTGCAAAAAACTGGCCAGCTGCATCTGCCATTTCTGCAATATTAACCATTTTCACACTCATTGGTGTACTTTTATTTGTAAAACAAGCAGAAAAAGGTGAAAAAAGATGACACCAGGAAAATTATCAAAAATATTAACAATTTTCGTTTTAATATTTTTTTACATACCAATTTTTATTGTAGTGGTCTTCTCTTTTAATAACTCAAAATCACCTGTATGGGTAGGGTTTAGTTTTCACTGGTATAAAGAACTATTTTTTAATGCATTCGATATTTGGCATGCCTTCTTCAACTCAATCTTTGTCGCACTATTATCAAGTTTTGTTGCAACATCTTTTGGAACACTAGCGGCAATAGGATTGTATTGGGAGAAATTTAAATCAAAGAAGTACATTTGGATACTTTCATACTTACCATTAATAATACCCGATATTATTATTGGAGTTTCTCTTTTAATATTTTTTGTCATGATAAACATAAGATTAAGTTTATTTACAATCTTTGTAGCACATACCACCTTTTCCCTTTCCTATGCAATGATGATAGTATTTTCCAGGTTACAAGATTTTGATAAAAGTATAATAGATGCAGCATATGACCTTGGGGCAACAAAATTTGAAACATTGACAAAAGTCATAATTCCTGCAAGTTTTCCAGGAATATTGGCCGCATTCTTCATGTCACTTACACTTTCAATTGATGATTTTGTAATTACATTTTTTGTAGCTGGCCCCGGTTCAACAACACTTCCTTTAAAAATATATTCCATGATACGATTTGGAATATCACCAACAATAAACGCAATTTCAACTATAATGTTAATTGGAACTATTCTATTAAGTGTTTCAATGAAAAAATACTTAAAGTATATTTTTTAACTTATACATATCTATAACAACATCTCCATACCGTTTTATTTTTAATACCTCCAAACCGTCTGGAGGTATTATTTTTTCTCTCTTAGAATGTTCAACGACTAAAATTCCGTTTATTTTTAAAACTTTGTGCGTATATTGTAATAGTTCATTAACTATTCCAAGACCAAAAGGTGGATCCATAAACACTATATCGTATTTATCTTTTGATGTTCTTAAAAAAACCCTTGCATCTTTTTTTACGATTTTAATCTTTTCTTTCAAATTAATTTTATTTATATTCTTATTAATAGTCTTGACGGACTTTGCAGAAACATCAACAAAAGTTACTAAACCTGCACCATTACTTAAAAACTCAATTCCCACAACTCCACTTCCCGCACATAAATCCAGTACATTTTTTCCTTCCAAATCCAACATATTTACAAGGGCCAACCTTACTATACTTGGTGTATACCTAGTTTTCACATTTGGAACTGTTTCAATTTTTGTTCCTTTAAACTTTCCAGATTCAATGTACAACACACTATCACCTCTACCTCTAATATAAACATATTCTATCAATATTTCTATCTATTTTATTTGACTTTTTTGTTTCAATTTATGTATAATATATCATGTCGGTTACCAAAACTTTGCTAACATTACATTTCTTAAAAGGAGGGGGTCTTTATATGAAACGTTTGTTAGTATTTCTAACTGTTTTGTTTAGTATTTTTCTATTTGCTGAAACAGTGGTTAACTATGCTTTACTTGAAGATATTACAACAACAAATATTTGGAATTTACTTGGTTCAGGTTCATCTTCTTGGAACTTTTATGTACAACTTTGGAAATATCCTTCACTCTTATCTATGAATAAAGATGGAATGTTAATACCATCGGCTGCTGATGAAATTCCAAAAATAGTTGAAGAAGATGGAATGTATACAGTTACTGTAAAAATCAGAAAAGACTTAAGGTGGAGCGATGGTTCACCATTTACCGCAGATGATGTGGTATTCACCTTTAATACCATCCAAGAACTCCAAATCCCAGGTGGTAATTGGACGGGAGCATATGAACCAAAAAAAGTTGAAAAAATTGATCCTTGGACAGTTAAGTTCTATTTTGAAGAGAAAAAAACTATGACCATTTACTATGATACCCTTATGACTGCAATAGTTTGCAAAAACTTCTGGAAAACATATGTAGAAAAGGCAAAAGAACAGGAAAATCCAGTTAATTGGTTATTAAGTCAAGAAGTAGTTGATCCAGGAATTACAGCGTTAAATCTTGGAAAAATCGAAAAAGGTGCATTTGTAGAAGTTAAAAAGGAAGTAGAAGATAATTTCTACTGGGCAAAAGGCGAAAAATCCATATACCTTGAGAATGGAGGTTTCATTGTTGAAAATCCAAATAGCGGTTATAAATGGGCAAGTAACAATCCAAAACCGGATGGAAACGTAAAGCTTGAAGTAGTCAATGGCCCATATATTGATAAAATTATATACAGAATATACGGAAACAAATCTGTTGCGCTCCAAGCACTTCAAAAAGGTGACGTGGATTTCGTTCTTAATCCAAATGGTCTGACCTCCGGTGAATTTGAATCACTGAAAGGCGTACCCGGTATAAAATTAACGGTAAATCCATCACTTGGTTTCAGATACCTTGCGTTTAACATGAGAAAATTTCCATTTAACATAAAAGAATTCAGGCAAGCAATTGCCGCATTGATAGATAGAGATTACATTTGTAACAGAGTTCTTCAGGGAAAAGCAATTCCTCTTGCAACTCCAGTTCCACCCGCGAACACGTTCTGGTTTAATCCAGATGTGAAGACTATAGGCGAAGGACTCTCAAGAGCCGAAAGATACCAACTAGCAATTGAACTCCTCAAAAAAGCCGGATTTAGTTGGGATCAAGAACCTGTAATTAATCCAAATAACCCTGCAAATCCTATAAGCAAACGTGGAAAAGGGCTTAAAGGTCCCGATGGAAAATACGTACCAGATCTTGAATTACTCTCCCCATCCGGAGAATATGACCCAATGAGAGCAACAACAGCAATTTACATTGAACAATGGGCTAAAGACCTCGGAATACCCATTGATGTAAAACTCACCGATTTTAATGAAATTGTAACAAGGGCATTTGACGAAGTTGATTTTGATATGTACATGCTTGGTTGGGGTATTGGAAGAGTTCCAACATACTTTAAAAGTTTCTGGGCATCTGACCAAATGGCCCCAGAAGGATTCAATACTCCAGGATACAACAATCCAGAATTTGATGCTTTAGTTGAAGAATTTGAAATGGCTGATAACTTTGACGAAGCAGTTGCTGCTATAAAAGAAGCTCAACAATTACTTGCAGATGATCTTCCATATATAATACTCTTTACAACACCAATTTACGAAGCATATAGAGATACCATACAATTCCCATATACGGATACACTTGACGGTATTCAAAATTACAATGGATTCCCAGAAAACGTAATGAAGGTAAAATAAACCTTCCCCCCTCGGTTTCCGAGGGGGAATTCTACAAAAAGGAGAGGTGAAAATGAATACAAAACTTTGGATACAGTTAATAATAGGATTAGTATTTTTTGTATCGTTATTTATCCATCCATACACTTCTTTTGGAGTAATATTACCGCTGTTTGCAATAATTACAACCACATTTAACACGAAAAAAGTACATCACTATATATTTTTGATTATTTCTCTTTTACTTTATTTTTCAGCATTTTTTGGATTTAAATATTTCTTCATATTCAGTCCAAGATTTAATTATTTGCTTTCTATTGTTTTGTACCTATTTTCACTACCATTACCCGGTCTCTTTAAGTTTATAAGAAACAGAATATACCAGATGTTAATTTTGTTGATAATATATATAACCGTTGTATTTTTTATATTCCTTGCAATGCCAGGTGATTATACTTCTAAATTTCTTGATCCAAAGATCATGAAACAACCTGAAATGATGGAAAAAATAAAAAAATTATTTGGTGTTGGTGACCCGTGGTACGTAAAATACGCAAAGCATATGAGAAATTTCTTTAACTTAGAACTTGGCATATCATTTTCTGAATATCCAAAACCCGTTGAAGAAATCATTGCCGAAAGGCTTCCTCGAACAGTATTCTTGTTTTTAATGACAACCCTTTCATCATATATCTTAGGATACAATCTTGGAAAAAGAATTGCTTGGAAACGTGGTGGCATTTCAGATAAAGTGGCAACTTTTGTTGGAATTGTTTTCTGGACAATATTTACACCTTTCTTTATGCTTATTATGATTTGGCTTTTTGGTGTGGTTCTGAAAATCTTCCCAATTAGTGGGTTTATAGAACCATCGAAGTGGTTAAATGTAAGCTTTTCAACACAAGATGTGTTTATTAGACTACTTTTAAGTGCATTTTTAATGGTTGTTTTCTGGACAGTTGGACTAATTGTTGCCACATTTATGAAAACTAAAAAATCTAAGACAGTATCTATGCTTAGTATAACCTTTTCTGGAATCTCAATTATTATATTATACTGGTTGTTTAATGGATACGGATACTATGCATTGGATATAATTTACCATGTAATATTACCAGTTTTATCCCTCACGATGCTGGGATTTGCAGGTAGTATGTTAGTAATGAGAGATACCATGCTCGAAATAATAAAAGAAGATTACATTACAACTGCTAAAGCTAAAGGTCTTCCAGACAAAGTGGTAAGAGATAAACATGCAGCAAGAACAGCGCTTTTACCTTTAGTTACAAGTTTTGTGCTTTCACTTGCAACTACAGTTAGTGGCGGTGTTATTACCGAAACAATGTTTTCTTGGAAAGGTATGGGACTTACTCTTTTAAACGCCACACTTGTCCAAGATACACCTCTTGCAATGGGATGTTTAACGTTTACCGGTGTTTTTATACTTATAGCTCATTTGGTTGCAGATATCCTATATGCAATACTTGATCCTAGAATTAGATATTGAGGGGTGAAAATAGATGGCAAATGAATCCATTACAAAAATTAAATTTAAGCTATTTTTGAGAAACTTTAAAAAGAACTGGAATTTATTTAAAGAAAATAAAATGGGAATCTTTGGTTTATCAATAATTATAATTTTCGGAATTTTTGCACTAACATATCCTATCGCTTGGCAATTTGTAGACCACAGTATCTATAATCCCGTTACTGGTACAGATCCAAGGGTACAAGATATTTCATACATATCAAAATACATGTCTCCACAAAACGTGATTAAAGGCATAGAAATCCCACCTGCAAGAATCTTCACATATTCATTTTTAGATCAAGGAGAAGATTTTAAAAAACAAATAGAGCAAAAAATAGACACTGCACAAAGACAATTTGTAAACCTTGATTATGCCCAAGCCTTTAGACATATTTTAGATACTATCGTTGACAGCTATTTTCCAATAAAAGAAAGAATGAGGTTTCAAACCCAAGTTTCTCAACTTCTAGAACACAACCTTATTTCAATTAAACCCTTGTCAAACATTATTGAAATTGGTAATAGAAAAAAGTTTTCACTAATTTCATTTAAAAAATTATTGAAGAAAGTAGATACAAAAACATTAGCAATTGCACTTTCAAAATACAAAAACAGTCGTGAAGTTTCCACAATAGGTTTATGGATAAAAATAATAAAAGGAAAAAATGAAAGGAACAAATTTAACGAAATGTTGAAAAACACATATTCTGAATTTGAAAAATCAGAAGCCAAGAACAAAATTTTCTCCGCAGTTAACGAGCTTGTAAAAAATGGTGACATAGAGATACAAATTTCTGTTAACAGCCAAAATGACCTTGAAAATATCATCAAAACAAATAAGATTCCTACATTTGATTTAGCAAAATCAACCATTTTCAATACGTTAGTGGACATATTAACATACGCAAAAATAAAAAAGGACAAAAACATAATCTCAAAATTGGAAAATTCCCATTACAAAAACTTACTAAAATTGGCTGAAGAAAAAATACCTAACTTAGAAAATACGGAAAACAAAAATTCAAACTTAGATAGAATTAATCAATATTTCTCAGAACTTAAGAAAATTTTTGAAAAACTTGATCTAACATTTGATTTAAATCATCCACAAATAATTTTAGATAACCTTTCTGGTATTAACCTTGCCATTATTTCTTTTGACCTTTCTCCGGAAACTAAAGCAAAACTCGAAAATAACTTAGAAAAATATCCGGAAATCCAAAAAAGTTTTAGAAAAAAACAAGAAGAACTTTACAAAATTGTTGCAAACTCAAGAGCTTTCATGCTCACAATAATATCAAATATTTATAATGAACCAATTGACAAAATAAATATACCCGAAATTTACCTTTCACTTGATTACACCAAGTTGATTCCAGCGCTTGACTCTCCTATGACAAATCTTTTGTCATACGCTACCAAAGGTACAAAACACTTTGATCTTATAATAAATAATATTAAAAGCGCAGGGGATATTAATTATCAAAGATTGGATATAGTTGAAAAATTAGAAAAAACTCCACAACTAACGGAAGAAATAAACTTTTTAAATAATTTCAATGATTACTATGTAATATCAAAATACTTACTTAAATCTCTTTTAGAAAAATATATATCCAAATTAAACGACAAAAGTTATTGGGTAAAAAAATATAGTGATGTATTAAACACTCAAACTGATCTTTCAAAAGCCGTTGAACACTTAAACAAACCGATCAAATTATCAAAAAAAGATGCAGAAAAACTTATAGTATCAATCTACAACAAACTTGCCCTTGAATCCAAGCTTGGAATTCAACATCCATTACCTCCAAACAGGTGGCATATTTTGGGAACGGATCCAGGTGGTAGAGATATCTTTATGCAACTTTGGAGAAGCACCCCAAGTGAATTTATGCTTGGTTTTTTAGCTGCAATTATAACCGTAACAATTGGTACTATTATTGGTACTACTGCAGCATATTATGGTGGATTTATAGATACTTTCTTTATGAGACTTGCCGATTTAATGTTACTATTCCCAGGTATTGCTTTCTTGATTGTTTTATCAGGATTTTTCAAATTAAACCTATTTTGGCTTGCATTGATACTTGGTTTACTAGGCGGTTTTGGTGGGATAACACTTGTAATTAAAGCACAAGCACTAACAATAAAGGTAAAACCATACATTGAAGCTGCAAAAGTCGCAGGTGCAAGTAATAGATATATTATATTCAACCACATAATTCCCAATGTAATGCCTCTTTCATTCCTTTATATGATGTTTAATGTGACAGGTGCGGTATTTTCAGAAGCCTCCTTAAGCTTTTTTGGACTTTTAAGAATAAGAATAAGTTGGGGTATAATGATAAACACTGCGTGGACGTCAGGATATCTTTCATCTGGAAATATAGGATCATACTGGTGGCTATGGGTCCCAGCAGGGTTAATAATAACTATATTCTGTTCTGGCTTCTACTTCCTTGGAAGAGGACTTGAAGAAATTGTAAACCCAAGACTTAGAAAGAGGTGATTTAAAGTGGCGTTACTTGAAGTAAAAAACTTAAAAATGCATTACAAAACCAAAATGGGGTACGTTAAAGCCGTTGATGGTATAAATTTCACCCTTAATAGTGGCGAAAGTCTAGGAATAGTAGGAGAATCTGGATGCGGAAAAACATCTGTTTCAATGACAATGCTAAGACTATTACCAGAAAATGGCGAATTCAAGAAAGGTCAAGTGCTTTTTAACGACAATGGAAAGATAGTTGATCTTATTTCACTTCCAGAAGATAAAATGAGAAAATACAGATGGAAAGGTCTTGCGATGATTTTTCAAGCAGCTATGAATTCCTTAAATCCCGTATACAAGGTTGGTGATCAAATCGTAGAGGCTATTTTAACACACTATCCAGAAATGAGTATTGATGACGCAAAAAATAAAGTAGCAAAGTTATTTGAACTTGTAGGTCTTGATCCAAAAAGAATGGAACAATATCCTCATCAATACAGTGGTGGAATGAAGCAAAGGGCAGTTATAGCACTAGCTTTATCTTGTGATCCAAAAGTTATAATAGCAGACGAACCAACAACGGCTCTTGACGTAATTGTTCAAGATAAAATACTAAAAGAAATGAAAAAAATTCAAAAACAATTAAACATGGCTATGATTTACATTTCCCATGATATAGCAGTTATAGCCGAAGTAAGTGACAAAATTGCGGTTATGTACGCGGGAAAATTCGTTGAACTTGGAAGCTCCCATGATATATTCAAAAATCCAATGCATCCTTATACATTTTTGCTAATGAACGCATTTCCAAGTACTGTAGGTGAAAAGAAAAAACTTTTAACAATTCCAGGTGAACCCCCTAACCTTCTAAAACCACCAAAAGGTTGTAGGTTTGCTCCAAGATGTCCGTGGGCAACTGAAAAATGTAAAAATGAAGAACCTGAATACAAGGAAATTGAAAATGGGCACTTTGTAGCATGTTGGTATCCTTTAAATGAAGAGGTGAGAAAAAATGCAAAAACTAAGCTCTAATAAAGTCGATACTATATTAAAAGTTGAAAAGTTAAAGAAATTTTTTCCGGCAGATAGGGGATTATTTTCAAAAGTACGTCATTTTGTTCACGCAGTCGATGATGTTTCATTTGAAATAAAACGTGGTAAGTCATTGGGACTTGTTGGTGAATCTGGATGCGGAAAAACCACAACGGGAAAGGTCATTGTAGGACTTGAAAAACCAACCGATGGAAAAGTTTACATTGAAGGTAAAGAAATACATCAATTTTCTTCACATCTGGAATATCACAAAAAAGTACAAATGATATTTCAAGATCCATATGAATCTTTGAATCCAAGAATGACAATATTTGATATTATTGCAGAACCACTAAATATACACAACATAGGAACATTGAAAGACCGAGAAGAAAAAGTTGAAAAATTATTACAAGACGTAGGTCTTACTCCTCCATCTAGTTTCTTGTGGAGATATCCACACGAACTTTCTGGTGGACAAAGACAAAGGGTTGCAATAGCAAGGGCACTTGTACTAGAACCTAGTTTTATAGTAGCAGATGAACCAACTTCAATGTTAGATGTTTCAGTTAGAACAGGTGTTATGAACCTTCTAATGGATTTACAAGAAAAATATAATATGAGTTATTTGTATATCACGCACGATTTCGCAGTTGCTAGATACATGTGTGATAAAATAGCAGTAATGTATTTGGGAAAAATTGTTGAGTATGCAGATGCAGAAGAAATATTGTTTAATCCATTACACCCATACACCAAAGCATTGCTTTCCGCGGTTCCAGTTCCAGACCCAGACTATGAAAAAGAAGAACCAAATATAATCGGTTCTGTAAGTAAACCAATAAATCCTCCTCAAAGGTGTAGATTTTACAATAGATGCCCATTTAGAACTAATCTTTGTAAAGACAACCCACATCCACCATTAAAAAACTTGGGAAATGAACATTATGTTTCTTGCTATTTAGTTGAAGAAGGAAAAATTTAGTCCTAGTTCAAAAGAACTAGGACTTTTATTATACATAAAACTGTATAATTTAGAAAAAATAAGCTAGCACTTGATTATTTTAAAATTTTATTCCTAACCAAAATTGCAAATGTATAACTCGTATGCTAAAATCTTTCTGCAAATAAAAAAAAGGAGGGGAAAAGATGATAGTAAGACCTTTCAGAGGTTTAAGACCAAAAAAAGACATGATTGAAAAAGTAGCTGCAAAACCGTATGATGTAGTAACAACCGAAGAAGCAAGAAAAGAAGCACAAAAAAATCCATATACATTCTATAGAGTAACAAGGCCAGAAATTAATTTTGATGGTGAGGTTGATACACATTCAGATGAGGTCATTTTAAAAGGCAAAGAAGTATTGGAGCAATTCCAAGAAGATGGAGTAATGATATTGGAAGATAAACCAGCTATTTACGTGTATAGAGAAGAATGGAAGGGATATTCACAAACGGGAATTTACGCAACTTTCTCAACCAAAGAGTACAAAGATGGAAAAATCAAAAAACATGAACTTACAAGAAAAGATAAAGAAGACGAACGAGCAAGACATGTAAAATTAATGAAAGCACACACTGGCCCTGTTTTTCTAATGTACCGTTCCATCCCAGAAGTCGACAATTTAATAATAAAGCACACAACAAAAGAACCAGAATATGATTATACAGATGAATCTGGTATACACCATACACTTTGGATAGTTAAAAATGAAAATGAAATCAACGAAATTGTTGAAGCATTCAAAAAGGTAGACGCATTCTACATTGCAGATGGACACCATAGAGCTGCTGCTGCTGCAAGAGCAGCCGAAGAACTAGCAAAAGAAAATCCAAATCATACAGGTGAAGAAGAATACAACTATTTTCTTGCAGTACTATTTCCTCACACACAACTTCATATATTAGACTACAATAGAGTTGTAAAAGATCTCAATGGACATTCAAAAGAAGAATTCCTGAAAAAAATAAGTGAAAATTTCAACATTGAAGAAACAGAAAAATTTAAACCATCTAAAAAACACGAATTTGGCATGTACCTCGATGAAAAATGGTATCGATTAACAGCTAAAGAGGGAACATACAACGAAAATGACGTGGTTTCCTCACTAGATGTTTCGATATTACAAGAAAATCTATTAAAACCTATATTAGGCATTGAAAACCCAAGAACAGACAAAAGAATTAACTTCGTTGGTGGAATTAAAGGAATTGAAGAACTTGAAAAGCTGGTAAACAACGGAGAATATAAAGTGGCATTTGCATTATATCCAACGGATATCGAAGATCTTTTAAGAGTTGCTGACGAAGAAAAAACCATGCCTCCAAAATCCACATGGTTTGAGCCAAAATTAAAAAGCGGAATAATTGTACATTTAATGTAAAACCCCCCAGATTGGGGGTTTTTTTTAAGCAAAAAAAGCAAAAATACCTGAAATAACAAAAACTATACCTCCAAATACTAAAAACTTTATTCCTAAATTTGCACTTTCTTTTTTCTTTTTTTCGTTTTGCCTTCTCATATATCTCAATGAAATCTCAAAAAACACGGCAGAAATTATAAATAAACCAATGCTTAAAACAAAGAAAATATTCGAAACAAATTTCATATCTTTCACACCCTCAAAGACTCACATTAAGCCTTGGTCTATTGGGATCAGGTAATTTATTTGCCGTATTTCCTACGTTTTTCATGGCTTCTTTCCATGTTTCTAAAAGCTCAAAAAGATAATTCCTAACTTCTGTTATTTTTTCTATATCCTTCTTAATATTTGCTTCCACTAATGCTTTAAACATGTAATTATATAATGCCCTCAAATTTTTAGCAATTTCTCCTCCTTGTTTCATGTCTAGCGACAAATTAAGTTCGGTAATAATATCCTGACACTTCTTTATGTATTCGTTCGCACTTAGAAAATCTTTTTTATTAATACTCTCGATAGATAAATCCAACAATTCTACAGCCCTTTGGTATAACATTTCTATCAACTTTGCTGGACTAGCAGTTTTCACCATTTGCTCTGTATAATCCATCATTTCACCTTCCCTAATTATTTTGTTTCAAGGTTTTTAAAATATTTTGAAAATAACTTTTATAGTAATCTAAAACAATAGGTATCTTTTCCTTCAATAGATCAGAAAGTTCTAGTAAATCTTTACTTTCAAGGGCTTCCACAAAATTTCTCAATATATCTGCAACTTCATTACCATCTACTTTTAATTGAAAATCAGAAGGTGAAAAACCCGTCATTTTCATGGAATTTACCCTCAAATTCTCCATAGAAGAAATACCCTCTGCAAGATCCACAATATTGCTAAATCCTTCATTATCCCCTAACAATATATTATCTGAAACTTTACCAAGAAGGTTTGTGATATTATCGATATATTCAATAACATCTGATAGGGTTGTTATAAAAAATTCTTGTAGCGGTACAAAATTCATTTCAATTTCAAGTTCATCATCTAAAATAGCATTTCTTAATTCATCAATTCTACTAATCGGAACCGATTTTTTATTAATCTTTACTTCACTTAAAACCATTCCTTTTAAATTCATCGAAACTTTGTCCAAAAGCTCTCCAAAATTCGCATATTTTGAAGATTCGAATTTTTCAACCTTCCCATTTACCACTAACTTTATCATTCTTTTCCACTCCTTAAGAAAAAATACGTTTTAAAAATACCTATTATAGTCTTTGAATCTGTAATATCACCACTTATACATTTCTCCAAAACTTCATCAATATCCTTGACTTCTATTTTGATTATCTCATCTTCGTCGGGTTCGGCATTTCCCTTCACTAAATTCCTAGCAAGATATATGTAAATCACTTCATTTGAAAAACCCGGGGTAGTATGTATACATCCCAAATACGTATAATATTTTGCCTGGAAACCCGTCTCTTCTTTTAGTTCTCTTTTGGCACATTCAAGTGGATCTTCCCCTTTAAAATCAAACTTTCCAGCAGGTATTTCAAGTAACTCTCTACCAATGGGATATCTATACTGTTTCACCATCACAACTTTATTATCGTCCAAAATCGGAACAACTGCAACTGCCCCAGGATGTAACACATACTCTCTTGTGCTTTTCCTACCATTTTCAAGAAGTACCTCATCCTTTTTCACGTGCAATAATACTCCTTTAAAAATTTCTTGGCTCTTTAAAAGTTTTTCCATTATTCTCCCCCTCTTATCTATTCTCATCTTAAATTATACTACAAAAAATGGCAGGGATAACCCTGCCATTTGGCGGAGGCGGTGGGACTCGAACCCACAAGGGCAAAAATGCCCACCGGTTTTCGAGACCGGCCCCTTAGCCAATTCGGTGCACGCCTCCAATCATCAATATATTACCATAAATTATAAAAATTTCAACAATATTTAAAACCGACAAATTATATCCGAAATTGTAACATTAAGTTTAGACTAATTTACATAAATTGGTGTATAATAAAAGGGACCCAAATCTGGGAGAAATTAATTAATTTTTTTGGAGGTGTAATATTATGGCACTTTTATCAAACGAAGACAAGAAATACCTTGAAGATTTATTTTCAAAAGAACTTAAAAACACTGTAAAACTTATTTACTTTGGCGATTCAAAAGAAAATTGTGAATATTGCGAACTTGAAGAGCAAATTTTAGATGAAGTAAGTAATCTTTCCGATAAGATAGTTGTGGAAAAATATAACGTAAATGAAAATAAAGATTTAGCAGAAAAATTCGGTGTTGAAATGACACCTGCACTTATCCTAACACTTGAAGATGGTGAAGATAAAGGTGTAAGATTTTATGGCATACCATCTGGCCACGAATTTGGCACACTTGTACAAGACATTGTAACTTTTGGAAAAGGTGCTACACCAGAGCTTTCAGCAGAAACAATTGAAAAACTCAAATCAATTGACAAACCTGTTACAATTAGTGTTTTTGTAACTCCTACATGTCCATACTGTCCACGTGCAGTGTTAACAGCTCATAACTTTGCATTAGTAAATCCACTTATAAAAGCCGAAATGATTGAAGCAAATGAATTTTTTGAATTGAGTAATCAATTTGGTGTATCATCAGTTCCTCATATAGTAATCAACAGAAATCCAAATACATTCTTTATAGGAGCATATCCTGAGCCACAATATCTTGAAGAAGTATTAAAAGCTATTAGATAAGGAGGTGAAAATATGATTCACCTTGACTTGGGAAATATATCCTCCGGACCAAAGGAATATTACGATGTTATTATTGTTGGAGCAGGGCCAGCAGGTCTTACCGCAGCAATTTATGCTGGACGTGCGGGGTTATCCGCTGTTGTTCTTGAAAAAGCATTAGAAGGTGGTGCTGTAACACAAACTCATATTGTAGAAAACTGGCCAGGGTTTATTAAAATTGAAGGTGGCGAACTTGGAGAAAAATTTGCGGCGCACGCAAAAGCTTTTGGAGCGGAAATTGTTACAGCACAAGTGGTAAAGATTTCATACGATAACGAATACAAATGCGTCGAACTTGATAACAGTAAGAAAATTAAAGGAAAGGTTATTATTTTCGCAACAGGTGCTGTTCCAAGAAAATTAGGTGTTCCCGGAGAAGAAAAATTTAGAGGTAGAGGTGTTACTTACTGTGCAGCATGTGATGGTTATTTATTCTCTGGAAAAGACGTTGTTGTAGTTGGTGGTGGAGATAGTGCATGTGATGAAGCACATTTTCTTGCAAAAATGGTAAATAGCATTACTATGGTACAAAATTTGCCCTATCTTACTGCCGCAAAAGTACTTCAAGATAGGCTTATGCAAAACAAGAACGTAAAAGTAATCCTCAACTCTCTAGTAAAAGAAATCAGAGGAACTAATAAAGTTGAAGAGGTTGTTATAGTAAACAACGAAACAAAAGAAGAAAAAGTTATTAAAGCTGAAGGAGTATTCATCTATGTTGGACTTAAACCGAATAGTGATTTAATCAAAGACATAGTCCAAACTGACAACTATGGGTATATAATTACCGACGAGAATATGGAAACAAACATCCCAGGAATCTATGCAGTCGGAGATGTGAGGAAGAAAAATCTCAGACAAATTGTAACAGCTGCTGCAGATGGGGCAATTGCTGTTGAACATGCTGCAAAAAAATACTTCTAAGGAGGTGGGGTAATGCAACACGTTAAAATTATTATTTACACCACTCCAACTTGCCCATATTGTAAAAAGGCAAAACAATATTTTAAGCAACTTGGATTAAAATTTAAAGAATACGATGTTTCAAAAGATCAAAAAGCCGCTGAAAGAATGTACAAAAAAAGCAAACAACTTGGTGTGCCTGTAATTGAGATTGGAAATCAAGTTATTGTAGGATTCGACAAAGCTAAAATAGACAGATTATTAAATATAAACTAAGGCAGGGTTACACCTGCCCTTAGTTTTTTAGGAGTGATAGTATGAAATTTTTTGAAAAATTGAAAATGAGATGTCCCGTTATAAGCTTTTTTAAAAAACTTGGAATGAGGAAATTTAAAGTAAGAAAGAAGGTAAATCCATGAAAAATATGTTACTATCTTTGTTGGTACTTACATCAGTTTTCGTATTTTCATATGATTATACTTTCTATGACCTTGGCATTGCTAATAGAGTTGCAAAGATAGAAGATAAACCTCTTTTAATATATTTCTCTTCTCCATCTTGTATTTACTGCAAAAAATTTGAAAATGAAGTACTATCATCAAAAGAATTTCAAGAAATTTTGAAAGCTGCATATATATTTGTAAAAATAAATCCAAACAATAAAAAAACAGTGTTTTTAGACAAAGAGTTTACAAACAACGAACTTTTTTCGGCGTTTGGTATTAGGGGAACTCCAACATTTGTATTTTGGCATCAAGATAAGGCGATTACCTCAATACCTGGTTATATGCCATTAAACGATTTTAAAAAAGCACTTATGTATATCCTAAGATTTTTATACGAAAATTACAAAGAAACTTTTAAGGTATACTCAAAAAAAGATGATTTCTATTTAGGGAATAAAAAAATAATTTCTGTTTCAAAAGATGACTTTGATTTTGTAAAAGAGAACGACAAAAACTCGATATTTTTAGATAGTTTAAATGAGGATATAAATCCCTATAACGTCTACTTAACTAAATCCAAAGATATTGCTAAAAAATTAAGTAAAAATGGCGCCTTAAGAGTACTTATATTGGAGGAGTAATATGTTCTATAAAGATATAAGTGTTTGGGTAGCTCTAGGTCATGGTATACTATCTTTTTTTAGTCCATGTATTTTACCATTAATTCCTGCATTTTTGGGAATACTTTTTACTGCCAAAAATAAACTTCTTAAACTTTTAGGTTTTTTCTCTGGTTTTTCCATATTTTTCACAGTTATTGGTGTTTTTTCATCAATTTTTGGTTTTTTCTTTGCAAAATATAGTAGTATAATTAATTATGTATTTGGCTCTATAATTATACTAATGGGGATATTATATATTTTTCAAAAAGAACTACTAAAGCCAAGAAAAGTAAATGTGTGGAAATTCAAAGGTGGCAGCTTTATTACCGGTTTTTTACTTGGAGGAGTTATCGGCATCATCTGGATCCCATGCAGTAGTCCAATATTAGGTTCAATATTAGCAATTGCCGCAAGTGCAAATTCGCTAAAAGGTGCTGTTCTTCTTTTTGTATACTCTCTTGGTATATCAATACCTTTTTTGACTATTGGCTCATCTATATCAAAATTAATAACCGCAAGTTTTAAAGCATATAAATGGGAACTTACACTAAGAATTATTGGCGGAGCCTTTTTAATATTACTTGGTGTTCTAATAATGTTTGGGAAAATGGTAGTTTGAAAGGAGTGGTTTTCATGGCAAAAGCTGAAATGAATTTTTACAATGGTATGTTGTTTTATTCAAAAACAACATCAGGTCATGATTTAATACTTGATGCTTCTGAGAATGTAGGTGGAAAAGATGCAGGAGCAAGACCTAAAGAATTAATTTTATACTCTCTTATGGGATGTACGGGAATGGATGTAGTCTCATTATTAAGAAAAATGAGAGTTATTGACCAAATGGAATCTTTCAAGTTAGAAATAGATTATGAAAACGCATCTGAACATCCAAAGGTATATACCAAAATTCATCTAAAATATATATTCAAATTTAACGGAGAACCTCCAAAAGAAAAAGTAGAAAAAGCAGTAAATCTTTCTCAGGACAGATACTGTGCAGTCTCTGCCATGTTGAAAAAAGTGATACCAGAATTCACTTACGAGATTGTATACGAATAATATGGCAGATTATCCTCTACAGTATAACAACCCCGATTCAAACGTTATTTTAAAAACAAAAAAGGGATATCCAAAACTTGGTGCTACACCAGATGATACAGGTGTAAATTTTGGTATTTTTTCCAGAAATGCCGAAAAAGTAGTTTTGGAACTTTATCAAAACTACTACGATGATGAACCTTCTCATAGATTTGAACTAGATCCCGTGTCAAATAAAACAGGGGATATTTGGCATATTTACATATATGGCATAAAACATGGGCAATATTATGGTTGGAGGGTATTTGGACCATACGACCCAGAAAATGGAAAGAGGTTTAATCATAACAAGTTACTAGTTGATCCATACTCTAAAGCTATTTCTAGTTCATTTGATTGGGATTCATCTTCTGCATACGGATATGATATAAATTCCCCGTTAAAAGATTTATCTTTCTCCGCAGAAGATTCTGCAAAAAGCCCCACAAAATCAATTGTAATAGATGATTCAAAATACGATTGGGGTAATGACAAGCAATTGCATATACCTTGGGAAGACACTATAATCTATGAAATGCACGTTAGACTATTCACAATAAGTCCTACTTCTAAGATAAAATTTCCTGGAACCTTTCTTGGAATTATTGAAAAATTAGATCATTTAAAAGAATTAGGAGTTACTACAATTGAATTAATGCCTGTTTTTGAATTTAACGTTAATTCCATTGATAGAATTAATCCTATTACTGGTGAGAGACTTAAAGATGTTTGGGGATACAATCCTTTGGGTTTTTTTGCAGTTACCGGAAACTATTCAATAGGTTTAAAACTTGGTGAGCAAGTATTCTTATTCAAAGATTTTGTAAAAGAAATGCATAAAAATGGTTTTGAAGTTATTCTAGACGTTGTTTACAATCACACAGGTGAAGGAAACGAATTGGGACCAACTTTAAATTTCAGGGGAATTGATAATGAAATATACTACATGCTAGATCCTAGAAATAAAAGGTATTACCTTAATTATTCAGGATGCGGTAACACGCTAAATTGTAATCATCCAGTTGTAAAAGAAATGATCATAGACAGTTTAAGATATTGGGCAACTGAAATGCACGTAGATGGTTTTAGATTTGATCTTGCCGCAGTACTTGGAAGGACTCCAGATGGAAGATGGATAGGAGATTTATCACTTTTAAAGGACATAGCAGAAGATCCAATTTTACATAACTTAAAACTTATTGCAGAAGGTTGGGATGCCGCTGGAGGATATTTCTTAGGTGAATTTCCAGAAGGTTGGGCAGAATGGAACGGAAAATATAGAGATACAATTAGAAAATTCGTTAGGGGGGATGAGGGGGTAATTGTTGAACTTGCACAAAGAATAACAGGAAGTAAAGACTTATACGAAAAGAAAAACCCGCACGCTAGTATAAATTTTATAACTTGCCACGACGGCTTTACAATGAGAGATTTAGTAAGTTACAACGAAAAACACAATGAAGAAAATGGAGAAAATAATCAAGATGGTACTAATGAAAACTTTAGTTATAATTATGGAGTTGAAGGTGAAACAGATAATCCCGAAATTATAAAATTAAGAAAGCGCCAAGTAAAAAACTTTATAACAATCCTTATGATATCGCATGGCACCCCTATGATCTTAATGGGAGATGAAATATACAGAACACAATACGGAAACAATAATGCGTATTGTCAAGACAATGAGAAAACCTGGCTTAATTGGACATTTAAAGAAAAATACTACGATATTTTTAGATTTTTCAAAAAAATGATTGATTTTAGAAAAAAACATCATGCTCTTCGTAGAAAACACTTTTTCACTGGAAAAGACTTAACAGGTGATGGTATTGCCGATATTAGTTGGCACGGTATAAAACCATTTGAACCAGATTGGTCTTACCATTCACATTCTTTGGCCTTTATGATAAGCGGAAACGACTTTTTATGTAAAAATGCCAAGGAGGATAATGACATATTTGTTATCTTGAACCAATGGAGAGAACCTCTCACCTTTACACTTCCTATATTGCACGAAAAAACTTGGTATCGCGTTGTTGACACATCTAAAGACTCACCAAATGATTTCTTAGATATCCCTGAACAAATAGGATTTAAATATACCGCTCAACCTAGAAGTTCGGTTATATTAATCAGCAAAAAAAATCACCAAGGTAGCAATTTACCTGTATAATCTACAAATATACCTGTATCATTTATCTCTTCAATTACGTTCAATATACCCTTTGCAGAATCATTCGGTGAGACTGGCGCTTCTTTTCCACCCATTTCTGTTTTTACCCAACCTGGGTGCACGGAAATAACTGATATACCTTTCAATTTATCCGATAAAAGTTTGGTTACCATATTAAGGGCTGCTTTAGAAAGAGAATATGAAAAACTAGTTGTTCCACTTGTCAATTCAATAGATCCCAACACAGAAGAAATATTTACAACTTTACCTCCTCTTCTTAATCTTCCTCTTTTATACAAAGCTTCTGTAAGAAACAAAGCTCCTAAAGTATTTACTTTAAAAGTTTTTATGAAGTTTTCATAATCTAAATTACCAAAATTATCCTTATACAAAACTCCTGCATTATTTATTAAGATATCTACAGTTTCAACCAACTCATCTGCAAATTTATCTATTGAATCTTTTTCTGATAAATCTAAATAATATGCACCCTCAACTGGATTTCTCATTGTGGCAATAATTGTGTATCCCCTTCTTTGTGCTTCAAGGAGTAATGCCCGACCAATTCCCCTATTTGCCCCTGTAATTAATATATTCATACTATCCTCCCTTATTCTCCCTGTTTCTTATTTTTTCCGTCTGAATCTTAAATTTAACAAATTCAGGAATATTAGACAAATTCTCCGGAAAATCTTTAAAATTTTTTACCACAAATACGGGACTTCCCAAATCAACAAAAGAATCTAATGTCTCGACATCTCTATTGAACATTCTAACACAACCATGTGATATTCTCCTACCTATTTCCCATGGCTTTGTTGTTCCATGAATTCCATATTTGGGATTCGAAAGTTGCAAAAACCTAGTTCCCAATCCATTAATTGGCGAACGAGGAGGAATATATTCTCCAAACCAATAAAGTGCGGGATCAATTTGTTTATCAAAAATCCAATAAATTCCTGGGGGCATTGAATCACTTCTTCCAATTGCTACGGGAAAGATTTTTACTAATTTTCCCGCATAATATACCGCTAACCTAGAAGTTGCAAGGTTAACAACTATAGATGTTAATCCTTCTGTAAACTGCACCTTTCCTATATCTAATCTCATACCCACATATATTTTATTAGGGTCATCCAATTTGTTTATAATTTGTAAATCAGCCGTTCTTACACCATACTTTTTAGCAATTTCCCACAATGTTTCTCCTTTCTTTACTACATGGGTAGTAATTTTGTTAAAAACATACGGTGTAAAATCACCTCGAAGATAAGTTGTAAACCCATTTAAAGTAAATAATTTATACGTTACATCTTTACTCTTTTTTTCATCAACCTTAACAGTTATTTTTAAGATATTTTGATGTTCTTTTCTTTTTTTATCTGTATAAAGTATATAACCACTATCGCTCTTAATTAAAATCATTTTATCTCCATCAATATACCCGGAAACAACATCATAATCTGTATCCACCTTCACAGTTAAAGACAAATCTTTTGGGTTGGTAAGCACCTTAACACTAACATTTTTTTTATATTGGTATACATCAATAACCGGCGCAGGAAGTACACCAGTAACAATCTGTCCGAATCTATTTTCCCCAAAAATTATAGGTACAATCCAACTAAACTTTCCATCCTCAAATTCGTAAAGATTATTCCCAATATTTCTTGCTCTTACAAAACCTGTAGGCCCATAAATATAAACTTTTGGTGCTTTGACAGCATCATAATACGGTGTTATGGATAAAACAATCCCCGTAGCAGTAACGGTATGAACTTCTACATAATGCGCCGAAAAAAGTAGTACTGTAAGAAATAAATATGAAATCACGTAAATTTTCTTCATATTTTTATTATATCACACCTAAAACTTAATATTAGTTCAAATTAGTTAACATTTGTGAAGATTTTGTTCTTTTATCGTATATATATGTACACAAAAGTAAAGAAAAAATATATTATAATCACAATACAAAAAATATATTTATGGAGGTGGACTTGATATGAAAAAACACATTGTACTAACATTGATTATTATATCAATAGTACTATTCTCTAATAACATGTTTAAAGAAGCTTATCAATACACATATAAAGTTGCAAAATACTACAATGTCTCTCAAGAACGTGCAAAATTGCTCGCATATACAGTCTCTGAAGAATACGAAAGATTTCCACAAGTACCCTATCAAATATTTGTATCACTAATTGTATCTGAAAGTGGTTTTAAAAATTTATACGGTGATAGTGGTCATGCAGTTGGTTATTGTCAACTCCACAAGTCAGCTGTTGATTATGTTTCCATTTTCTTTCCTGAAATCAAAACACTTGCTCAGAAAATTCCTCACGATGAACTTATAAAATTTCCACAACTTCAAATAAGAATAGCATACAGATACCTATATCTTATAATGAAAAATATAACTAACTTTAATATAATAGAAGCTTTGAATTTTTGGAATAACAGCCCAAATTATTATTTTCGAGTCTTTGATACACTTACATTTATAGATAAAATAGCCAAAAATTAAGCCTGGAAAATTCCAGGCTTAATTTTTATCCTTTTCATATTCAATAAAGATAGTTTGAGTATTATGTGCAAGTAAAATAATGTAACTCTCGTTTTTTTCAATAACTTCTACGTTGGTTTTTATACTACCAATGTTCTTCCCAAATATCTTTATTTTATATACTCCCCTTCCTTTTAAACTCAACTCTCCAGATATTCTCTTTCTATTCCCCAAATTAAGAGATGTTTTTACATTCCATTTATACCAATTATTCCATGAATATCCTAAAAATATTTCAATCTCTTCATTTGTATCCGGCAAATAAGCCTGATCTAATGGCAAATACCTATTATATAATTTTGACCAAACCGTAATTTTTCCAGCAGGTAACTGTCTTAATGTCTTTATGTATACCATCCTTTTTGTGGGATTCCAATTCGTTACATAATCATATAGTTCAACGTAGTTATAATCTAAGCGTTCCACTTTCATCCTATCAATCAAAATAGTTCTTTCATTTCTTAAATCTTCAATTTCACCTAATTGGTAGACTTTTTTACCTTGAATATTTGTTTCGCCTGATCCTTTCATTAACCATCTATTTTGTTGAGGCTCTGAAACTACAAAAACAAAAGCCCTATCAACATCTGCATAAATATTTAAAAATTGAGATAAAACATTTTCGTTTAAAATATAAGAAAAACTGTACCTTCCATCTACCAAAAAAGTTGCCGTTGCCTTTTTCGTATCTAAAAATATCTTCTTGACCACCTTGGGATGTTGTGTTATTTCGAAAAAATATCCATCAATTATTTTGTATTCCTTACCATCATTTGAAACAAACTTTCCATCTTTATAAACAAAAATTCCCTTTATATTTGGTACATATTTTAATTTTTCATCAATAAAAATATCTTTTACATGAAAACTACCTTGAATACTTTCCACCTTCCACTTTTCAGGTAATATAAAGCCATCAGAAATATTTTTTACAAGTAACCCATGATCAGGATAAAGCATTAAAAATTCTCCAAAAAAAGTGATAGAAAACAAAAGAAAAAATAATACAACTTTTCTCATATTTACACCTCATTAATGAATAATAAAAAATACGAAATTATAACCAACAAAATTAAAATCCATTTTAATATCTTCCAGATTTTTCTGACATTCCAAGAATAATCATATATAGGGACAAAATATCCCAAAACCATTCCACTAAAGAAACCGCCCAAATGTGCAGCATTATTTATATTAGAACCAGGCATAAATCCTAAAAATATATTTACCAAAATCATCGGTAATAAAGCACTACCAGTTAGAGGTTTTAAAGTATATGGCGTATCTCTTCTAAACCCCGCTGCAAATAACACTCCAACTAATCCAAAAATGGCTCCACTAGCCCCTACTGAAAAAGATTTGTAATAAAACAAATGGGTTGCTACATTTCCAATAATACCAGTCAAAAAATAAAGCGATAAAAATTTATCAGTACCATACACATTCTCAACGATACGTCCTAAAAAATACAAAGCATACATGTTAAATAATAAATGAATAAAACCTCCATGGACAAACATTGCAGTAATAATTCTATACCACTGTCCACTGGAAACCAACGGACCATACTGTGCACCAAACATTAAATATAACATAACCTCACTGTAACTAAAAAATTTCAGTATTTCAATTAAGAATAAAATAACAACATTCACTAATATAAGGTAATAAAAACTTTCTCTTTTCATAATTCACCTCATATTCCGAATGGAAGAAAGCTTTGAGTAATTTTTGCCATTTCCTCTTCTCTTAGTTTTTCAATTTTTTCCATCAACTCGTTCATACCAGCAATTAACAAGTCCTTAAGTGTTTCACCATCTTCTAATAAATCTTCGTCTAATTCTATATCCTTTACCTTTCTATCTGCTGTTGCTACTATTTTTATTGCTCCCCCTCCAACACTAACTTCAACTTCCATATTTGCAAAACTTCCCTCTACTTCCTGAAGTTTCTTTTGCATTTCCTCTTGAATTTTTTGAAGTTGATTCATAGATTTACCACCAAGGTTCTTTCCACCAAAACTTTTCAATTTTTTCATTTCAAAACCTCCTTAATATGTATTTTCATAATATATAAAACCATCTGTTTTTAAATATTTCAACTCATCGGTAACCAAAAATACATCCGCATTATTTTTGGGCATAATAGTCCTTGTATAAAGCCATTTATTCTTTCCTAAAACAAAAGCCGCAGTAGAAAATGCATCAGCTTTTATAGCGTCGTCTGCAATAACAGTCGCACTTATAGCACTTGTCGCAGGATATCCTGTAGAAATATCCAATATATGATGATATCTTTTTCCATTTACTACAAAAAACCTCTCATAATCTCCGCTGGTTGCGACAGCTCCACTTTTAAGGTATATATAATCTATACTGTCACTCCCCCTTGGATTTCTAATCCCTATAATCCAATAATCTCTTCCAAACTTGGGGCCTAATATCCTAATGTCTCCTCCTGCTTCTATAAAACCTGTACATTCTTGATCTGCTTCCTTTGCAATTTGATAAGCCCTTTCAAGTGCATATCCTTTTACAATCCCTCCAAGATCAAGCCAAACACCATTCGTCTTTATCCTTCTATTTTTGTAATCCATTTCTACTTTTTCATAACCACACTTTTTTAGCACTTTATCAATTTCCACTCTCGTTGGAACTTTAAAGGTTTTATTTTCTTTTTCCGAAAACTTATCAAATCCCCAAAGTTTTACAAGTCTTCCCAAAGTAGGGTCAAAACTTCCATTTGTAATTTTCGCATATTGTAGTGACAAATCAACTACGGCAAAAGTTTCATCGTCAACCTCTAACCATCCGTTGCTGTTGTTCAATTTGTAAATAATTGATTCTGGATTGTACGGATCAAACTTTTTTGTTATTCTGTTAAGCTCTTGAAAAATCTCTCTTGCAATTATCGTTGCATTGGATTTTGTCGAAATTCTCAACTGTACATAAGTCCCTAAAGAAAATGTTTCAAAAGTTTCATACTTTACATTTTTTTTAAAAAAACTTGTAATTAAAACTACACCAATCAACACTACCAAAAGAATTGTAAATATCAAAGAAATTCTCGAAAGTCGATTCAAATCTTTACTATTTTTTTTCCGCATACTTTACAAATTCCTCCTTCTGTAAGATTCTTTACCTCAACTTTATAACCATCTCTTACAATCAACTCTGTATGACACTCTGGGCAAAAAGTGGTTTCAAATTTTTTATCAAATACATTTCCAAGATATACAAAATTCAAAAATTCCTTTGCAATATAAAATAATTTTTCCAATTTTTCAATAGGAGTTGGAGAAATATCATATTTATACGCTGGAAAATACCTAGTTAAATGCAAGGGGATATCTCTATCAATTTTCGAAATATCTTCGAAAATCTTTGATAAATCCCCTTCATTATCATTTTTACCTGGAATAACAAGTGTTGTAACCTCTACATGTATTCCTCTTGATTTTAAAAATTCAATAACCTTTAAAATATGATTATAATCTCCCCCAATTTCCCTGTAAAAACTCTCGTTTCCCTTTACATCAATATTTATCGCATCAATATTTTGTATTAATACCGAAAGTGGTTCCAATTCTATATAACCATTAGTAACTAAAACATTATACAAACCCTCCTTATGAGAAATTCTACTAGTATCAAGCACAAATTCATATCCCACAATAGGTTCATTATAAGTAAATGCTATTCCACCTGAATTACTATTTTTAGCCATCTCAACAATTTGTACAGGAGTAACGGTTTTTACAGCAGGTTTAACCTGAGAAATCTCCCAATTTTGGCAAAAACCACATGAAAAATTACATCCCCAGGAACCTATGGAAAATACTTTATCTTTTGGTCTAAAATGAAAAAAAGGTTTCTTTTCAATTGGATCCATTGCAATAGCACTTATTTCACCGTAATTCATGGTATACAAAATTCCATCTTCATTTTTTCTAACTTTACAAAAACCCATTTGATCATCTTTTAAAAAACATTTACGTGGACAAAGTTCACAAACAATCCCACCATCTTTTTCATTAAAAAACGTTGCCATTTTTTTCATAATTAACACCACCCTAAAAAAATTATACCACAAAAAAACTTTAAAGTTTTTTCCAAAAATTCCGATAAAATTAATGTCCAAGGCACTCTGAATAACACACACGGAGGTGGGTAAGGTATGAGAATTAATCATAACATAAGTGCGTTAAATGCTTGGAGAAGTATAGGTCAAACAAATACTGCTATGTCTAAAACTCTTGAAAGACTTTCTTCTGGTCTTAGAATTAATAGAGCTGGTGATGATGCCGCTGGCCTTGCTATCAGTGAAAAAATGAGAGGCCAAATAAAAGGTATCAATATGGCTATCAAAAATTCTCAAGATGCTATCTCTTTGATTCAAACCGCTGAAGGTGCTTTAACTGAAGTTCACTCTATCTTGCAAAGAATGAGAGAACTTTCTGTACAAGCTTCCTCTGATACAAACACCGATGTTGATAGAAACCAAATCCAAGCTGAACTTGACCAATTAAGAGAAGAAATAGACAGAATCGCCAGAACTACTGAATTCAATACCAAAAAATTACTCGATGGTAAATTGGAAAGCTTTAGGGCATCTGAAGACATTAAAGTGGTTACCGGTGGTAATATAAATATAAGCGCAAGTTCAATTGCCACTGTGGCAGAAGGAACATATGTTGTTGAAGTTGGACAATTTAATACAGATACAACACTCGAAGTAAAAATAACGCTTGTCACAGCCGGCGGAACAAACAGTGTAACAACTACATATAATCAAGGTTCTGCAACAATAAGCGGAGTACAAATAGATTGGAACACGAACGTGTTTGACGTGAATCTTTCGGACTTTGGCGGTGCATTACCAAGTGGTGAAGTAATAGACAGTGCAGTTGTCAGAGTAGAAGCTATAAATACAGCTGCAAACCAATTAATCTTCCAAATTGGTGCTAACGAAGGTCACAATATGCTCACAGGTATTGATGATATGAGTGCTGGTGCACTTGGTATCACAACAACCTCTTTAGATGTCACAACGCAAGATGGAGCAGAAAGAGCAATAATGGTAGTAGATGCTGCAATACACAAAGTAAGTTCACAAAGGGCGGCATTAGGTGCTGTACAAAACAGACTTGAGCATACAATATCCAACTTAGGAGTAGCAGCAGAGAACTTAACAGCAGCAGAAAGCCGTGTAAGAGATGCAGATATGGCAAAGGAAATGATGGAATTCACCAAACAACAAATACTCTTACAAAGCAGTATGGGAATGCTTGCACAGGCAAATGCTCAACCACAAAATGTATTGCAATTGTTAAGATAATAGTTAGTTTATCAAAAATAAAGTGGGCAAAACGCCCACTTTATTCATCTAAACCAAGCCTCCAATAATCCTCCGCAAGTATTGAAAACCTTATCACATCCCAAAACTTTCCCTTAAAAAATTTTCCTTGCCTTTCTACTCCCTCTTTTAGAAAACCGTTATTTTTAAGAATCCCTATTTGATCTTTTTCGTATTCCGGGATTCTAACATAAATTCTATTCAAATTTAAATATTCAAAGCCATATTTTATTATTTTTCTTGTAACTTCATCAAAAAAATTCATATTAATCTCCAATTTTAACTCACAACTTCGGTTTATCCAATCTAAATTTTCTAAAAAAATATCTCCGACTTTTTCCTTACCTGATATTACATCAACATCCATTTTATACTCCATACTTTTCTGACTAATTAATAATTCTATCTCATTTTTCATATACCATACCTCCAGATAAAAATTCTCTGATCCCAACACTCCTTACATGTAATAAGTCTTCCTTAACGTTTTTTAATTCCTCTAATTTTAAAAGTTTTATTTCTTTAGTCCGAGAAAAAGTCACATAGACAAATCTTTCATATTTTCTCCAAAAATCCTCAACCGTTCCAAAAAATTTAATCTCACCTTCTTCTAATATAAGGACTTTATCACAAATACTTTCAACTTCTTCATCTTCATGAGTTATATACAAAACAGTTTTTTTGTTGAGCTTTAACTTTTTTATTCTATTCGATATTATCTTCTTTGACTCAGCATCTAAACCGCTTGTAGGCTCATCAAGTAAAATAATATCAGGATCAATTAAAAGGGAAATTGCCATAGAAAGTCTTTGTCTTAACCCTTTTGATAGTTCACTTGGTTTTTTTAACACATGCTTTTCCAAGCGAAAAAATTTTATTTCATCTTCTATTCTTTTACTTTCTACATTTCTCATTTTTGCAAAATAATTCAAATTTTCTTTCAAGCTTAATTCAGGTATAAGTATAGGTTTCTCTGGAATATATGAAATCAATCTAGACTTTAAATAAACATTGCCCACTGTAGGCTTCAAAATACCGGAAATAATTTTCAAAAGTGTAGTTTTTCCACTTCCATTTTTTCCTATAATTCCAATAACATTGCCCTCTTCTGTATGAAAAGTTATATTTTCTAACACCCAACTCTTCCCATATCTTTTTCCAACGTTTTCTAACTTAATCACGGAATATTAACCTCCACATAAACATATTCTTCACCATTTTCTACTCCAGTTTTTACAGCGGGATAACTACTCTTAACCAATGTAAGATCTATATCTTTTCCTGTATATTTAATAACAAATTTATTATTTGGCTTATCTATATCAATCTTATAACCTTTTACCGACAAATTCGTATTGATAAACCCCTTTTCGTACAACTTTAAAACAATATCTTGACCATCTAATTCTTGAACATTAAATTCATCGGGGTACAACAAAATAGCCTGTTCAATAGATGTTAATAGCGCTCTAAGATTCATAGCAACTTGCGTGGCCTTTGCTTTGGCAACAGATCTTAACGCAAGAGGAGTTGCAACAGAAAGCAAAGCAGAAATAACTGCTAAAACTATCAACAATTCTATCAAAGTAAATCCTTTTTTCATCTTATTCATCCTTTCATGCCCTTACAGGCAACACTATATACAAATATTCATTTACATCTTTTGAGTTAATTTGCATTGGGCTTAAATCATCCACAAAGTTAAATACCACCTCATCTTCTTCAACTTTTTTTACTGCTTCATTCAAAAATTTAGGATTAAAGTTTATTTTCAAATCTTCTCCCTCTTTTTCTATGGAAATTTCTTCTTTTACTTCTCCATACTCTTGGCTTTGACTGTTTAAAACAAGTATATCTTCTATAATTTGCAATTGTACCTTTTCGCTCCCCCTTTTTGAAATTATCATTGTTCTTTTCAATGCTTCTAAAAATTCGTTTTTATTAAATACTATCCTTGTTTTAAAGGCTTTTGGCAAAACTCTCCTATAGTCTGGGAAAACTTCTTCAACTATTCTCATTATTACCGTTATGTCACCAGCAGTAACTGACATCTTTTTGTGATCAAACTTAACAGTTAAAATAGGTTCATCGGTTTGTTTAATTAAATTATCTAATTCTTTCATACTCTTTAGCGATAGAATAAAATCTATATCTGTATCAATATCCACCTTTTGTTCTGTTAGTGCCAAACGATACCCATCACTTGCCACTAATCTTAAGTAATTCCCTTTAACTTCCCAATAAACTCCATTCAATGCCCTCATTGTACTTTCAGTAGATGCACAAAACAAAACTCTATCTATCATTTCAGATAGAATTGAAGTTTCAAGTTCGAACTTTATCCCAGAATCTTCTATATCAATCTGTGGAAATTTATCCGCATCGGAATATGTTGAAAGATTAAAAGAGCTCTTTCCACTCTTCAAATTTAATTTTCCTGCATCATATTCAAATAACACCTGTTCATTTTCCAAATTTTTTACAATCTCTTCTAGCAATTTTGCATCTACGGCAAATTTCCCACTACCTTCTATCTCTGAAACATTAAGCTTTGAGATAACAAAAGTTTGCATATCTGCAGAGTAAATCTTCAAAGAATTATCTTCGTAGGAAAAGAGTAAACACTGTAAAATAGGATCAACAGTTCTTGAACCTACTGCATCTGCAGCAACTGCTATTTTTTTCTCTAATTCCTCCTTGCTTATAGTAAATTTTAGCATCTAATCCCTCCTTATAATACCTTTTTTAATATTTTACCATAAATCTATGATAAAATAAAAATAGAGGTGAAATAATGATAGCATTTTTGGGTGAAAGTTTAATAGACCTAATTTCAACAGACGGAAAAACATTTTTAAAGAAAATAGGTGGAAGTCCATTAAACATCGCAAGAAATTTAAATCAACTGGGAATAAAACCCATTATAATTTCAAGAGTAGGAAATGATTTTTTTGGAAAAGAAATCATTGAAACCTTAAAATCTGAGAATTTAGAAACAAAATACATTCAAATAGGTCCTGGAAACACTTCAACGGTAATTATTTTAGCATCGTCTAAAACTCCAGATTTTATTCCTTTTAGAGATGAAGACAAAAATTTAGAAATACCTGAAAGATTTAACTTAAAGAATATAAAATTTCTACACGTAAGTTGCTGGGCAATAACACACAAAACTGAAAAAATTAAGAAAATAGTAGCGACTAAAAATATAAAAATTGCCTTTGATCCAAACTGCAGGAAAAAACTATTTCCGTGCAAAAAAATAGATTTAGATCCAATATACGAAATATTAAAAAATACATATATTATAAAACCATCGCTAGATGATGCAAAGGAAATATTTGGAATTTTACCCAAAGAGCGATATATTGAGTTATTACACACGTTTGGTATAAAATACGTTATACTAACCATGGGTAAAGAAGGATCGTTAGTTTCAGATGGTAAGGAGATAAAGCACATCAAATTATCTCCAAAAAAAGTAGTAGATACCACTGGTGCAGGGGATGCCTTCTGGAGTGGTGTATATTATGGACTATTAAACAATTTCTCAATTTTCAAAGCAGCTTTACTCGGTACAGTTATCTCAATTCACGTTATCGAAGAAATTGGTGGAGTTGTTAAATTAAAAGATATATCAGATTACCTCAAAGAGGTGGAAAAGTATGAAAATGGCATTTTTTAATCCTCAAGGGAATTTTGATAAAAATGACAGTCATTTAACTGAGCACCCAGATTTTGGAGGACAATTAATTTACGTTAAAGAACTTGCAAAGGCAATGGGAAAATTTGGTCATAAAGTAGATATAATAACAAGAAAAATAACAGATGAAAAATGGCCAGAATTTTCAAAAGATTTTGATTATTATGAAGATGCAGAAAACGTAAGAATTGTTAGGATAGAATTTGGAGGAAAAAATTTTCTCAACAAAGAAAAACTCTGGGATTTTTTGGGAGAATATGTGAAAAAGATATACCAATTTTACCAAAAAGAAAGATTACCTGATTTTGTTACAACTCACTACGGTGATGGTGGAATTTCCGGAGCAATGTTTAAAAAACTAACAAATATTCCGTATTCATTTACTGCGCATTCACTTGGTGCCCAAAAAAAAGACAAGTTTAAACATAGTAAAGACGCAGAAAAAAAGTATAGATTCTCAATACGTATAAGTGCAGAAAGATGTGCAATGAAATATGCAAATTTTATTGTTGCAAGCACATCACAAGAAAAACAACATCAATATACACACAATGAGTATTTAGATTTATATCAAGATATAAAACATAAAATCTTTGTGATACCTCCAGGTGTAAACACAAAAATATTTCATATTGATGAATCAGATGAATTTAAAGATGTTTTTCAAAACAAACCACCAATAATAATTTCAAGTAGAATAGATCCCAAAAAAAATATAGAATTTGTAATAGAAAGTTTTGAAAACTATCTAAAAAAAGATTACACACTAATATTGGTACTAAGAAAAAAACCAAAAGAGTACTCTGGCTATCAAAGGGAAATAATAGAAAAAACAAAAAAAGCAGGGGGGAAGTTTTTAATAATCACATCTCAAGAAAAACTGGCAAAACTTTATAATTCGGCTGCAAAACATAATGGAATTTTTGCATTAACGTCACACTACGAGCCTTTTGGACTTGCAATTATTGAAGCAATGGCCTGTGGACTTCCAGTGATCGCAACAAAAAGTGGCGGTCCTGTTGAAATACTAGACAACGGAAGATATGGATATTTGGTATCAACTCAAGAAGAATTTAGAAAAGCAGCACTAGATTTACAAAAAAATCACCAACTATTTAGTAAAAAAAGCTATGAAAGGGTAATAAATAAGTACACTTGGGAAATTTGTGCAAAAGAATACTTATCAAAAATACATATGCATTTGAAAAGTAATAAAAATATAATTCTTCCAAGTTTTTTTGATGCGCAATTGAGGTGAGCACATGCAAAAATTTTATCTTATACTAATTACAATTTTTGCCTTTTTATTTTTATTTACCTTTTTTTCATACGAAAAGATTAAAAATGAACTAAATTACTCAAAAAAGCTAAACAAAGCGTACGAAATGTACGTAAATGGTGATTTAAGATTTGAAAAATATATAAACGAAAATAACTTAAACGAATTAAAATATCTATTAGAAAGGAAGTAGTTATGAGGGATGTACAAAGTGAAAAAGATACAAGGGAAATCCCACTAAAACATGTAGGAATCAAAGATTTAAAATATCCAATTCAAGTGCTCGATAGAAAAAATAAAGTACAAAACACAATTGCAAAAATCAACATGTATGTAGATCTTCCAAAAGACTTTCGTGGCACTCATATGAGTAGGTTTTTAGAAGTATTTAACAAATTTCACTTAAAAATTGATCCCAAAAATATTAAGATGATTCTAGATGATTTAAAAAAAACTCTAAAGGCAAAAAGTGCAAAAATTGAAATAATGTTTCCATATTTTATCAAAAAGAAAGCGCCTGTAACAAAAATAGAAAGCTATATGGAATATACTTGTGGTTTTAAAGCATATGATGGACCAGAAAAATGCGAATTTTTCATTGTAGTTGAAGTGCCTGTGCAAACTTTGTGCCCTTGCTCAAAAGAGATCAGCAAATATAACGCACATAATCAAAGGGCACACGTAAGAATTGAAGTAGAAACATCAGACCTCGTATGGTTTGAAGAACTTATAGAAATTGCTGAAAAACACTCAAGCGTACCATTATTTTCTCTCTTAAAAAGACCTGACGAAAAATTTTTAACAGAAAAAGCATACGAAAACCCTAAATTTGTAGAAGACGTTGCAAGAGACATTGCACTTGAATTAAAAAATAACCCCAAGCTCAAATGGTTCAAAGTCGAGGTGGAAAGTTACGAATCTATACATAATCACAATGCATTTGCTTGTGTAGATTCATACAATATGGAGGTGTAAGTGTGAATGAGCAAAAAATTTTAACTCTTCTTGGATTTGCATCAAAAGCAAAAAAATTGGTATATGGAAAAGATAATATACGTGAATACATTAAAAACCCTAAAATAAAAACAAAAGTAATATTAATAGCTAAGGATACAGGACAAAGGGTAAAAAAAGATATAAAAATAAGATGTGATATATCAAATGTTCCCTTCGTTGAAATTGCGGATAAAAAAACTTTATCCAAAGCAACTGGAATGCTAAACATTGCCATATTAGGGATATTAGACGAAAACATGGCGAAAAGTATTTTGAATTTTTCAAAAGAGGGGGGGAAAAATGAATCTAAAAATATTAACTCTGAATGAATATTCTTTAATTGATTTTGTGAACTTTGTAAACAAGGTTTTCCAAGATTACACTGTTCCTGTAAATTGGAATGTAGTAAATTTTGAAATGGATGTCAGAGAAAATTCCATATCTCTTGAAGATAGTTTCATATTTTTGAGAGACACCAAGCCCGTAGGATTCATAGTTAACAGCATAAGACATGAAAGGGCTAGAATCGATGCAATGGGGGTCGTTAAAGAAGAACGAGGAACTGGAACCGCAAGCTTTATCCTCGAACATTCAACAAACTATCTTAAATGGAAAGGCATTCAAACAATATCTTTGGAAGTTATAACAAAAGACTCAAGGGCATATAGATTTTACGAAAAACATGGTTTTAGAGAAAGACGAAAATTACATCTCTTAATTAATAAAAATGTAAAAAGTAAAGATATATATTTTAGATCTATCAAAGTCGAACCAAGGTATATCTACACTCTTTCACTAAACCTTCAATTGTCTGGTAGAAAACCAAATTGGCAACGTGAACCTGTAACCTTACTTCTTGCAAATGGAAGATATAACCATGTAAGATTGATTACCGACAAAACTGAAGGTTATCTTGTGTGGGGGAAAAACGAAGATAACACCACTTATATAGTTGATCTTGGAACAAAAGACAAAGAAAAATGGGATGAAATTGCAAAAGTTGCAATAGCTTTTTTGAGAAATGAAACAAACTGTAAAATTATCTCTGCAACTTCCGTCCCAGAAGATGATCCCATGTATACTGCACTAGTGGAAAACGGATTTGAATCACTTTTAATACAATCTGAAATGCACAAAAAATTGCAGTAAAGGGGGACAAAAATGGAAAAACTAAAAAAACATCTAAAAAGATTATCAAAATTTGAAAACGCCCTTTCTTTATTACACTGGGACATGGAAACGTATATGCCTGAAAAGGCAGCTGAAAAAAGGGCGGAAATTATTGGTGAAATTTCAACGTATGTTTTTAAAGAATTTATCTCAGAGAAAACAAAGGAGTTACTAGAATCTGCTACCCCAGAGGATGATGAAGATAAAGCAATCTTAAAATTAGTAAAAAAAGAATTTGAAAAACATGAAAAAATACCACCTGAACTTTTCAAAGAATTACAATTTGAAACAGCTTTATCCCAACAAGCATGGCAAAAGGCAAAAGAAAAAGATAATTTTGAAATATTTAAACCTCATTTGAAAAAAGTGGTAGATTTAGAGAAAAAAGTAATAGAATGTATAGGTTATGAAAGTAACAAATACGATGTTCTACTCGACGACTATGAACCTGGTCTTAAAACAGATCAACTAAAAAGCATAATAGTAGAGCTTAGAAAATTTTTAGTTGAATTTATCAACGAACTTGATAGTGGCAATAAACCAAACACGGAAATTCTAAAAGGCAAATACAGTATAGAAAAACAAAAGGAATTTTCTATGGAACTTTTAAAGATTTTAAATTATGACCTCGGTGCAGGTAGATTAGATATTTCCGCACATCCATTTACCATATCTATTTCACATAACGATATAAGAATAACCACAAGATTCGACAAATACGATATCAAAAATTCAATATTTAGTACAATTCACGAGTGTGGCCATGCTTTGTATGAACAAGGTATTCCAGAGGAATTCAGAGGTCTTCCCATTGGTGATGGTGCTTCCATGGGCATTCATGAAAGTCAATCGAGATTTTGGGAAAATATTGTGGGAAGAAGCTTGGAGTTTTGGAAATTTATATACCCTAAATTTACAAAATACTTTCCAAATTTCAAAAACGTAAAAGTAGAAGAATTCTGGAGAGCTATCAACACAGTTGAAAGGTCCCTAATAAGAACCGAAGCAGATGAAGTAACATATAATTTACATATAATGTTAAGATTTGAACTCGAAGAAGCATTAATCAACGATAGGATAACCGTTGATGAACTACCCAAGTTGTGGAACGAAAAAATGAAAGAATACCTTGGAATAGTCCCAAAAAGTGATGCACTTGGAGTATTACAAGATGTTCACTGGGCTCACGGCTCTTTTGGTTATTTCCCTTCATATATGCTTGGAAATCTATACGCTGCTCAAATCTACTATGCAATGAAAAAGGATATCCCGAATTTTGGAGAAAAAATAGAAAAAGGCCAATTTATCGAAATACTTTCCTGGCTGCGCAAAAAAGTACATTCCAAAGGAAAAACACTTATGCCAATTGAACTTATAAAGGAAATTTCAAACGAAGAACTTAATCCAGAATACTTTATTGAATACGTAAAGGAAAAATTCACAAAGGTATATAAAAAATAAGTCCAAGCCACAACGGCTTGGACTTACTTTATGGATGAATCCTGTATAGTGTTCTTGGGAATGGTATTGCTTCTCTAATATGTTCTAACCCTGCAATCCAAGCTATTGTTCTTTCTATTCCTAAACCAAACCCACTATGTGGAACAGTCCCAAATCTTCTCAAATCAAGGTACCAATCGTATGCTTCAACGGGCAAGTTAAATTCTTTCAACCTTTCTACAAGCAAATCATAATCGTGGATTCTTTGAGAAGCTCCTATAATTTCTCCATATCCCTCTGGCGCAATTAAATCATCGCACAAAACCACATCTGGATTATCTGGATCAGGTTGCATATAAAATGCTTTGGCTTTTCTTGGATAATGCGTTACAAACACAGGTTTTTCAAACTGTTTTGCAATCTCTGTTTCCTCATCACCTCCAAAATCATCGCCCCATTCTATATTATATCCTTTCTTTTGAAGAAGGCTTACCGCTTCTGTATAAGTAATTCTCGGGAATGGAGCTTCTATCTTTTCTAATTTAGAAATATCTCTATTTAACGCTTCAAGATGCTCTCTTGCATTTTCAAGCACATACTTTACTATGTACGATACTAAGCCCTCTTGCAATTTCAAATTGTCCTCGTGTTCAAAATACGCAACTTCCGCTTCATTCATCCAAAATTCAATAAGATGTCTTCTTGTTTTAGATTTTTCCGCTCTAAAGGTAGGCCCTAAATTAAACACCCTCCCAAGTGCCATACACGCAGCTTCCAAATATAATTGACCAGTTTGAGCAAGGTAAACTTTACCATAATCAAAATAATCTATTTCAAACAAATTACCTGCCGACTCACCAATTGCACCAGTGAATATTGGAGTATCCACTTGTACAAAACCATTTTCCCAATAAAATTTTCTTATAGCCCTTAACACGGCATCTCTTATGTATAAAATATGCATCTGCCTTCTTGAACGTAACCAAAGATGCCTATGATCCATCAAATACTCAATACTATGATCCGGTTTATTTATTGGAAAATCTTCTTTTGGAATTTGGATGGGAATAACTTCTTTTGCATGAAGCTCAACCCCACCTGGTGCTCTTCTTTCTTCTTTGACAATTCCTCTAACTATTAAAGAAGATTCCATTCTAAGTTTTCTGGAATTTTTAAAAGTTTCCTCATCAACAGAAGATGCTTCAACTACCACTTGAGCTATTCCCGTACCATCTCTCATATTAATAAAAGCAATTTTTCCACTACTTCTACTTCTCCATACCCATCCTCTTAACTCCACTTCTTTTCCAATGTAATCTTTCAGATCTTTTATATATACCCACACAATCTACACCTCCCATTTTCTACCATGGCTTTCTTCCAGTAGCAGGTTCATATCCTTCAAGCACATCTTTCGCATAACCTAGGATATCTTTTGAAAATATTATAAGCCCATCATTTCTAAAAATTTGATTTACGTATATCTTTTTTTCTCCGCCAAGCCAAATTATGGAATTCTTTAAAATTTTCATCCTTATAGCTTCTACATCAACTTCCTTTAAATTCCAAAACAACTTTACCCTGTCAATATAACCTTCCAATTCATCTTTTAAAATAATACTTCCTTTGTACTTATCCAATTTTTCTTTTTCAGATTCAGTCTCAACAACAATAGGGTATGTTGCATTCCTCGTATTTAAAGAATAGATTATTTCCTTATCTATAACCCTACCATCAAATATTGGAATTATTCCTGCACTTAACAAACCCTTTGAAAATAAAGAATAGACATGCGCAGTTATAAATGCCGAATTATTAACGCGATGAAAAGGCTCTTTATCATCTAAACTTAAGGTATCCAATACTCCTACAATATACGCATCATACCCTTCTTTTTTTAACAAGTAACCAGCTGCCTTTCCCGCATCATATGCCAAGGTCAAATCCCCTAAACTTCCAAGACAAACCAGCGAAACATCATTTAAAATATCTTCAAGAGGTTGATTTGAAATTTTAGCAGGAAATACAATCTGAAAATAACTCAACAAGAGCACTATAAACACCATCTTCATTATTTGACGGTGCAATATAATCTGCCTCCCTTTTCACATCATTACTTGCATTCCCCATGGCAATTGAAATGTTTGCTACTTTAAAAAGGGGAATATCATTATAATTATCACCAAAGGCCACTATTTCTCCTTTTAGATCCAATTTTTTTATCAAAAACTCCAAAGCTTCACCTTTATTTATGTCTTTTGGGACTATATCCAAAAATATATCCATGCTCTTAAATACATCAATTTCTAAATTTAAACTGTTTAGTTTATCTTTTAACAATTTTATTTTTTCTTTATCTACAATTGAAAGAATTTTTACCGGTAATTTTTTCCTTAGCAATTTTACTAGATCATCTACTATATAATAATCTACACTTGCGTGTTTGGCGTAAAACTTTATTTCGTCATTGTCCTCTTCTCCATATAATTTATCATCCACGTATATTTGTCTATGTACATTTTCGCTTCTTAAAAATTCTATAACTTTTTTTGCACTTGAAAAGTCTAAAGACTTCTCAAACACTATTCCCTCTTCTGGTAAATAAACCATTCCACCGTTATACGCTATTATAGGGTATTCTTTTTCAAAGAATTTTTCAACCACCTTTTTTATTGAAATCAACATTCTACCACTTGCAAAAAACAACTTATGACCACATTTTTCAAGAGACTTTATAAAGTTAATAGTTTTTTCGGAAATTGTATAATTATTATTCAACAAAGTTCCATCTAAATCAAACACAAATACCATATTATCCTCCTTCTAGTTTTCTCTTTATTTCAAGTACTAACCCTTCAGCAGTAGACAAATTAGTAGCAAGTGGTATATTATGTACGTCACATACCCTTAAAAGCGCCGAAACATCTGGTTCGTGAGGCTGTGCAGTCAATGGATCACGTAAGAATACAACAAAATCAATTTCACCATTGACAATTAAAGCTCCTATCTGTAAATCTCCACCATATGGTCCCGATTCTAACTTGTTTACCTTAAGTCCTATTTTTTCCTCTATTATCTTTCCTGTTGTTCTAGTCGCAAACAATTCACACTTTTCAAATACTTCTTTCCATTCCTTTACAAACATTGCCAAATCCAATTTTTTCTTATCATGTGCAATTAAAGCAACTTTCAACATTATCTCACCCCTCACATTTTTATTTATTATATCATAGGTATGTTATAATAAAATTTGAAAAATTCTTTAAGGGGGGATAAAGTGAAAAATCATAAAAAGCTGTTCTTACTTGGATTTGGTTTTTTTGGAATAAGCATTCTCTGGCCATTATATAATGCATACGTGCCAATCTTTCTAAAAGATTTCTCTCTTTCATCCACAAGTATCGGATTTATAATGACTATCGACAATATTTTTGCAATATTTATGTTACCTCTCATTGGAGTATTAAGTGATCAAACAAGAACAAAGCTTGGAAGAAGAATGCCTTACATACTTGTTGGAGCACCTCTTGGAGCCATCTTCTTTTCTTTGATACCTCTATCTAGAAACTTACATATTCTTTGGTTCTTCATGTTAAATATTATCCTCATGAACTTCTTTATGGCACTCTTTAGATCCCCTGTAATTACTTTAATGCCCGACATTACACCACCAAAATTTAGAAGCCAAGCTAACGGAATAATAAACTTCATGGGAGGATTAGGCGCTTTACTTGCATATTTTGCGGGAAAACCTTTATACGACAAAAATTACGCTCTTCCATTTTGGGTTGGAGCTATAATCATGGTAATTGCTTCACTTCTTGTCGTCATATTTATTAAAGAAGACAGCAAATATAAAATTAAAACAGGCGATAATATAAAGCTTTCAAATGTTTTTTCAAAAAGTTTTAATGAATTAAAGATAAATCTAAAAGACGTATTTTTGTCAGAAGAAAAAAGCCTTTTAATGATCTTACTTTCCATATTATTTTGGTTTACAGGATATAACGCTCTTGAAACATTTTTTACAAGTTACGCAAAATTTAGAATTGGGATAAGTGAAAGTACAGGGGCGTTTATATTGGGGTTTTTCTCTCTTACGTTTATGTTATTCTCTATTCCGGCTGGATTCATAGGTTCAAAAATTGGCAGAAAAAAAACAATGACCGTTGGTCTATTAATAGTCACTTTAATTTCAGTACTTACAGTTTTGTCCGTATATTTACTAAACTCTCCCAAGGTTATAACCTATTTGCTATTTATATACTTTTCACTAGGCGGTATGGGATGGGCAATGGTAAATGTTAACTCACTCCCAACAGTAGTCGATATGACAAGTGAAGAAAAACTAGGTGGATACACAGGCTTGTACTATTTCTTTTCAATGAGTGCAAATATAATTGCACCACCTGTTTCAGGATTTTTCATAGATAAACTAGGTTATGATTCTTTGTTGTATTTTTCGATAATATCGTTTATTCTAGCAACATTTACACTTCAATATGTTAGAAAAGGTGATGTAAAATAGGCGCATTTGTGGAAAAAGCAAGAATTACATAATGGCTTTTTTCTACAATACCTTTTTGCATGCTCAACTATTAACCCATGAAACTCTTGGTACAATTGTACGTCTTTTGGATAATACTTATAAAATAGCTCTTGTATTTCATCATAATCTTTTAACTTTAAATTGTATATTCTATTTAATATCCTTTTCGTATATGCATCCACAACAAATACGGGTTTTTCAAAAGCATATAACAAAATGGAATCGGCTGTTTCTTTGCCGATTCCTTTTATTTTCAATAATTTATCCCTTAAATTTTCTTCTCTCGAAATTGTATCTAAATTAAAATTGTATTTCTTGAAAAATTCTAATAAATTTTTTAATCTCTGTGCTTTAATATTAAAAAAACCTGCCGGTTTTATAAGATTTGCTAATTCATCCTTTGTAAGTTTATAAAGAAAATCCAAAAGTCTTTCTTTAGTTGTAAACTTGTAAATATTTTCCATCGCATATTCTACATTTTTCCAATTCGTACTTTGCGTTAAAACTGCAGTTATTAATATTTCTTCTTTATCACCGGGCCACCATTTTCCAAGATTACCATAGGTAGCCTTTAATACATCATATAGCCCTTCAAAATTCATACCTCTGCTATCGCCTCAATTTCAATATCCGAATCTTTTGGAAGATTTGAAACCTCAACCACAGCTCTTGCTGGTTTGTGCCCATTTAACATCTTTTCGTATATCTCATTAAACTCTAAGAACTTTGACATATCCCTGATATAGACATTTACCTTTACAATTTTTCCAAGGGCACTCCCCGCTTCTTTCAATATTATTTCTATATTCTTCATTATTATTTCAGTTTCCCTCTTTATATCTCCTTTTACCAATTCCCCATTTTCCGTTATTGGTAATTGACCAGAAACAAAAACTAAATTTCCCGTCTTTACCGCTATAGAATATGGACCTACTGCTTTTGGAGCATTTTTAGGATTAATTAATTCCACTTTAACCACCCCCACATGTTATGATTTACATCTATTATATCATTTTCCTTGAATTTTTCGAAAAAATAAACTAGTCGCTATAACAACCAACAATCAATAACGTGCTTTGATGCATATATTGAAAAATTCAGAAGAAAGTGTAATAATTAATATATCGTTTATAATATAATAGAATGATAAGTTGTTTATATCTAGATTGGGTGAAAAAATGCTTTTTTGTATTTCAAAGATTAGAACATATCTCTTTTGTCCACGAAAGTTTATCTTGGAATCCAAAGATGAAAAAGTAGAATCAACTATAACACAAAAAATTAACAAAAGCGGATTTTTAAAAAACGTATCAATTTCACTTGAAATTTACGGTCTAACCCTTTATGCTAAAAACATAGATCTAAAAATAGACGATAATAAGATAACAATTATTTCTCATAGAAGAGGGAAAAGGCTTTACCAATATCATTACCTTGAGGCCGCAGGATATGCGTTTGTAGTTTCAAGCTATACCGATAAAAAAATAGATGTCATATTCAAGAGCAAATACTATAGATCACAAATTCCTTGGGAAAAACATGTAAATTCCTTTAAAAATATAATTTACAATTTTTCAAACAAAAAAGTTCCCAAACCAATTCTCAATCCAGAATGTAAATTTTGCAAATACAGTTTAGAATGTACTAATGAACTAATTAGAGCAAAAGATCTTTCATTGATCAGAGGAATTGGAAAGTTTAGACTTAAAAATTTAAAAGAAAAGGGTATTGAAAAACTAGACGATATAATAGAAATGAAAGAGGTTGTAAAAGAAATATTTGGGGAAAAATCGGACAAAATAATTGCACAAGCAAAGGCTTTTATACAAAAAAAAATCATTCTATACAACCCTGTTAAAAAATTAAAACCAGGCATTTTTCTTGACATAGAAAGCTACAAAAACTTTAATTTTCTCTTTGGTGTTTTGTATGAAGATAAATACATTCCATTTTTATCACTTAAAAGAGAAGATGAAAAAACAGAATTCAAAAAACTTATAAGTTTTCTATCAACCAAAAAACTTCCCGTATATCATTACTACAATTATGAACCTATACAAATCAATAAACTATTTAAAAAATACAACTTTAAAAAAACAAATATTGAGTTTGTAGATTTATATAAAATCTACCACAATCATATTGCAATCCCAACAATATCTTACTCTCTTAAATCCATAGCAAAATATTTGGGATTTAATTGGAGGACAAATTTAAACGGAAATATCGTAGTACATAAATTCGAAGACTTCCTAAAAACAAAAGATGACAAAATACTAGATGAAATTTTGAAATACAACGAAGATGATGTAAATGCCACCAAACTATTATTTAACATCGTTAATAAATTGTCAGATTGATTTTTCATTTTTTCTTTAATTGTTAACATCAAAAGAGTGAATTTTCCCACAATTTTGACTGTAAAACACATATAATGCTGTTTATCTTAATATTTCGCAACTCACAGAACTTTAACTTTTTTAACTTAATCTTTTTTTCACATGTCTTGAGATGTAACAAAACATGTGTTATTTTAGTTGTGAGCAGCGACCCCCTATCCCCCCTTGGAACCAGTTTTCCAAGAAATAGACCCCGGATTGTACAATCTGGGGTCTTATTTTATGATATAATCTTTCCTAGGAAAAGGAGGAAAAAGATGAGAAACTCGCCTCACAATCTAGAAGCAGAACAAGCTGTTATTGGTAGTATTCTAATAGATCCTGAAACCATAGAATCTATAATACCAATCGTTAGTTCAAAAGATTTTTATGATCAGAAAAATGCAGAAATCTTTAAAGCAATAGAAGAATTATACGATGAAGGTACTCCAATAGATGTTATATCTATCTGTGAAAGGTTAAAAACTAAGGGAAAACTCGACTTTATTGGTGGTGAACTTTATGTTGCCCAACTTGCAGATATTGTTCCAACTTCTGCACATATTGAAACATATGCTCAAATAGTAAGAGACAAATCTATTTTACGCTCTTTAATCTCAGCGGCATCTAAAGTTGTTGAAGATGCTACCTCAGATAGAGAGGTAGATGATATCCTTGATAATGCAGAAAGATTAATATTTGAAATTGCCGAATCAAAAACCTCTAGAACCTATCTACCTATGAATACAATACTACACCAAGTGTTTGAAAATCTGGAAACATTAAGGGGAAAAAATAAAAGTGGTACTCTAAATGTAGTAACAGGCATCCCCACGGGATATAAATTCTTAGATGAAATGACCTCTGGATTTCATAAATCTGATCTTATCATCTTAGCCGCAAGACCTAGCGTTGGTAAAACTGCTTTTGCACTCAACGTTGCCAAAAATATGGCACTTGATTTTAATATTCCTGTTGGAATATTTAGTCTTGAAATGAGTAAAGAACAACTTGTACAAAGGCTTCTAGGTATGGAAGCGTTTGTTGAACTTCAAAAATTACGCAGAGGAAATATTACAGACGAAGAATGGCAAAGATTACTTACCGCAACGGGAAAACTATACAAAGCCAATATCATAGTTGATGACGAAGCTAATCTTAATCCCAGATCTTTGCGTGCAAAGGCAAGAAGAATGAAAAAAGAATACGGAATAGAAGTAATATTTATAGATTACCTCCAGTTGATGAGCACCAAATCATACAGAGAAAATAGGCAACAAGAAATATCCGAAATCTCACGTTCGCTAAAACTTTTAGCAAGAGAGTTAGATATAGTAATTGTTGCACTCTCTCAATTGTCAAGAGCGGTAGAACAAAGAGAAGATAAAAGACCAAGACTAAGTGATCTAAGAGAATCTGGATCAATTGAACAAGATGCAGACATGGTACTTTTCCTTTACCGTGAGGAATATTACAAAAAGGAAAAAACTACAGAACCTCATATAACAGAACTAATAATCGGGAAACAAAGAAATGGACCAATTGGAACTGTAAAGCTATCCTTTGATCCAAAATATACTGCATTTTACAATATAGACATTTCACATGGAGGTTAAAATATGAAGGCAATCTATCCAGGTTCTTTTGATCCTATAACTTATGGGCATTTAGACATAATTAAAAGGGCAACAAAGATATTTTCAGAAGTATTTGTGGTAGTAATGGAAAATAAAAGAAAAAAATATACTTTTTCACTAGATGAAAGAATAGAAATGATTAAAGACTGTACAAAAGACATAAAAAATGTCAAAGTAGATTATTATAAAGGATTATTAATAGATTATTTAAAAAACCACAAAATTGATGTAATTATCAGAGGGTTAAGAGCCGTTACAGATTTTGAATATGAGCTTCAAATGGCCATGGCAAATAAAGAAATGTGCCCGACTGTAGATACGGTTTTTTTGATGACAGACAAAAAATATTCTTTCATATCTTCAAGTTTAGTGAAAGAAGTGGCATTTTTTGGAGGAAATATATCAACGTGGGTACCCCATAACGTTGAAAGAAAATTATTAAGAAAAATAAAAGAGGTGTAAAAAATGAAAAAATGTCTTCTATCTGTTGCCATGATAGTCAAAGACGAAGAGCACAATATTAGAAGAGCACTTGAAAGCATAAAAGATATTGCTGACGAAATTATAGTGGTAGATACAGGATCAACGGACAGAACACCAGATATTGTAAAAGAATATACCGATAAATTATATTTTCATCCATGGAAAGGGGATTTTTCAGAAGCGAGAAATAATTCTTTAAAATATCCAACATGTGAATGGGTAATGGTCTTTGACGCAGATGAAGAAGTAAAAGAAGATTTCAAACAAATAAGAGAATTTTTGAAAACACTCCCAAAAGATATCAATACCGTATATCTTCCCACATTAAGTTACCTGGATTGGGACCTAAAAAAAACGGAAACAGCTTCTACCCCTAGAATTTTCAGAAATGGAACAGTAAAATACCAAAATATTGTGCACAATCAACCTATCCACAAGGGAAAAGTTATTGATGCACCTTTTATTATATACCATTACGGTTATATTTGGACAAGAGAACTTCGAGAGAAAAAATACAATAGAACAAGAAATTTAATTTTAAAACACCTTGAAAATAAGAGTATTAGCCCACTTGAAAAAATTTATTATCTTGTACAGCTTTACAAAACAGAAGCAATATCAAAATATAAATATAGAAAATACGAAGTGGGTTTAAAAACACTAAATGAAATAAACAAACTAAAAAAAGTCCCTGGAATTGGTGTAGAATTTCTATTTTTATTTGGCATCGACGCTTTAAATAAAGGACTATACAATCTATCAAAAGAGTTATTTGAAAAAGCTTTAGTTTCACCTGAATATCCCGATCCATATTTCGGACTAATGGCTTTATATGAAAAAATGGATGATTTGGAAAATCAATTTAAATATGCAAAACTCTTTTTAGAAAAAATAAAATACGCCGAAAAAAACCCAGAAAAATTCAAATGGACAATCGTGGGATTCAAATATAAAGCTACTGCACATACAATACTTGCAAAATATTACTTGATAAAACAGGATAAAGAAAAATTTGAATATCATATAAAAAAATCTTGTGAAATTGCCCCCAAAACCGGAGAAAACATTAAAAGATTTCTTTCAAATATATTTGAAGAAATATCAAAAATACACAACATAAAATTTCTGAAAGATATACACTGCATTGTAGATGATCTTTTAAAATACATATTGAGAAATAACTTAAAAATTAATGTGTGGAACACCATTTACAAATATTTAGACAATGGTATACATTTATCGGAAATAGAACATTTCGCAGAAACGCGATTCCAAAAATTTGTAGTAAAAAAACTTCTTGACAAAAAAGATTACCTAGTTAACTTTATCTTTGAAAATCCAGAAGAAGATATCCATTCAATTAAAGAAATTTTGTTTTTCTTTAAGTATTACTCTGAAAATAAAGAAAAACTACTTAAGATACTTGCAAACATAAGAAAAAAATTCGACGAAGAAAACCAGGGAATTATACTTTCTTTAATCGGTGACATTTATTTAAAACTTGGAAACTTTAACGCAGCAATATCATATTACAAAAAGGCAATTGAATTAAATAAAACTGTCTCAAAGTTTATCAAACCCGTCATCGATGATTTAAAAACCAAACTCGATAAAAACATAGATGGAACATTTGAAGAAATAATGGACTATTTTGGTTCATTAAAGGAATTAATTTTTGAAATAAATGCTCAAAATGAAGAACTAGAATACTTAAACTTAATATCGGATTCAGATTATGCAAAATACGTTGCAGCACTTAACACAAAAGACCTTGAAAGAAAGAAAAGATTACTATCAAATATAAAAAATATTGATGATTTTCCATTTTATTACTACAGGCTTGCAAAAATCTTTGAAGAAAAGAAAGATTATAAAAAGGCATTTGAATATCACATAAAATCCTGTGAAAAAAATCCAAAAATTGGAGATCTGTCACTTGGAAAATACGAATACGATGGATTTTATTTACATACAACACCAAAATTTTCAAAAAGTAGCGATGAAATAGTATGGTGTGGAAATATCTCTGAAAAATTCTCTGGTTTTGGAATAATTAATCCCATACGTGTATGGAAAAGATCTTCAAATTTCTTGTATACTTATCCATATCCCACAAATGATTCAATTAAACTCGTAAAAGAAAGAAGAAAAAAAACTATAGATAAATGGCCATTCGATATTGACAATGATCTACTATTTAAAATTCTACAAAAGTTAAAAAGTAACAAAATAAACTTCATTGATGAAAAAGTAACAAAAAGCATATTAGAAGAACTTTCAATAACGAACGAAGAAAGCGAAACGGTGTTTGGGATGAATATAATAAATACAAATCCGAAAATTATCTTACCAAAAAATACAAAAAAAGGTGCATTGATTTATTTGATGCCAGATTTTAATGATAAAAATAACCCCATATGGTATAACCCTGAAATAAGGATCTTAAAATCTACAAAACAAATAGCTTTAGAACTTGAGAAAATGGGTTTTACGATATCTGAAATAATTCCAAAAAAATATTTTAGAGTGATACTATTTAAAAAAAATTAAAGTTTCTTTTTGTACTTCCGATAATATTCTTGCAGAGTGCCTTGGACTAAAAAATAACACACACGGAGGTGGG
>NZ_LNGA01000023.1:0-168741 GCF_018588215.1 Thermosipho sp. 1244 | reverse complement strand
AAATTGGAAAGCTTTAGGGCAAATGTTGATGCAAAAGTTGTTACTGGTGGTAACGTTAATTTGCAACTCGGTACAGTCAGTTCTGCAGCAACAGAAGGAACATATGTTGTTGAAGTTGGACAATTAAATGGTTCTGAAACATCAGCTTTAGATGTTAAGATTACGCTTATTAACAACTCCGGCTCACTAAGTTCTACAATTACAACACTTGGTGCAAATTCCGTTTTATTTGGAAATATTTCCTTTAAATGGGATTCAAGTGTATTTAGCCTTTCAGATTTTGGTGGAGCATTACCAAGTGGTGAAGTAATAGACAGTGCAGTTGTCAGAGTAGAAGCTATAAATACAGCTGCAAACCAATTAATCTTCCAAATTGGTGCTAACGAAGGTCACAATATGCTCACAGGTATTGATGATATGAGTGCAACAGCTCTTGGGCTTACAACAACCTCTTTAGATGTCACAACGCAAAATAGCGCAGAAAGAGCAATAATGGTAGTAGATGCTGCAATACACAAAGTAAGTTCACAAAGGGCGGCATTAGGTGCTGTACAAAACAGACTTGAGCATACAATATCCAACTTAGGAGTAGCGGCAGAGAACTTAACAGCAGCAGAAAGCCGTGTAAGAGATGCAGATATGGCAAAGGAAATGATGGAATTCACCAAACAACAAATACTCTTACAAAGCAGTATGGGAATGCTTGCACAGGCAAATGCTCAACCACAAAATGTATTGCAATTGTTAAGATAATAGTTAGTTTATCAAAAATAAAGTGGGCAAAATGCCCACTTTATTTTTACATATTGTTTACACAATATATACTTGTAAAAAGAAAAATATATGATAAAATTTAGGCGATGCTGAAGACGGTAGGTTAGATAATGGCTTGTGCCGCCTGCCCGAGGCAGAAGAGGAAGAGTTTCTTCCTTGTTTTTTGCCTCGGAGGTACCCGAGGTCGTTTATTTTTTTTAGGAGGTGACAGAATTGCTGACAAGAAAACAAAAAGAGCAACTTGTTGAAGAATTAAGCGATGTATTTGAAAAATCCTCGCTAATCCTTTTTTCAGATTATAAAGGATTAAACGTTGAGCAAATTACAAAACTAAGAAGAAATTTAAGAGAAAAATTAGCAAACGGTGCAAGGTACAGAGTTATCAAGAATAGTGTTGCGTATCTTGCGTTAAAAAAGGCTGGATACAACGTAGAGGAAATCGAAGACGTTTTTTCAGGACCACTTGCAATACTATACGTTGAAGATGGTGATCCAATAGAAGCTATCAAGATTATCTACGATTTTTCAAAAGAAATGAAAGGACTTCCATCCTTTAAAGGTCTTTATTTAGATGGTAAATTCTTCGGAGCAGACGAAGTGGAAAATCTTTCCAAACTTCCATCCAAGGAACAGCTTCTTGCAATGGTTGTTAGTGGAGTACAAGGACCAATTAGAGGATTTGTTAACGTACTTTCAGGCACTCTTAAAAGTTTACTTTATGCTCTTAATGCTATTAAGGATAAAAAATCAGAATAATTCAGGAGGTGTTTATTCATGGAAAAATTAGAACAAATTGTAAATGAAATTGAACAATTAACAGTTGCAGAACTTGCAGAACTTGTAAAGATGTTAGAAGACAAATTCGGTGTAAGTGCTTCCGCACCAGTAATGGCAATGCCAGTCGCAGGTGCAGCTGCAGGTGGAGGTGCAGCAGCAGAAGAAAAAACAGAATTTGATGTAGTACTCAAGAGCTTCGGTGCAAAGAAGATTAACGTTATAAAAGTAGTAAGAGAAATCACAGGACTTGGACTTAAAGAAGCAAAAGAATTAGTTGAAAAAGCAGGCACACCTGATGCTGTTATTAAACAAGGCATTAACAAAGACGAAGCAGAAGAAATCAAGAAAAAACTTGAAGAAGCTGGAGCAGAAGTAGAACTTAAATAATAGTAACATAAGTTTCTAAAAAGAAAAGATTTTGTATCAACCCCGTACACAGTATTGTGTAGGGGGTTTTTTTGTGTTTTAATATATAATTGGTGTAATTTTACCCCCCTAAATTTTTCTAACTGAGGTGATAGGATGAAAGAAATTAAAAGTGGAAAAAGGACCCGCTATTCATTTGGTAGGGTCCAAGCACCTATCCCAGTTCCCAACCTCGTGGAAATACAGACAAAATCTTACCAAGATTTCCTCGAGAATGGGATACTTAAGGTTCTCAAAAAATTCTCACCCATAACTTCATCAAAATCCGATCTAAGAAAAGAAAAGGGATTCTCCCTGGAATTTATCTCTGTAAGAATCGGAGACCCTCAAAACACTGTTCAAGAATGTAAAGAACGACTATTAACTTATACTGTTCCGGTTTATACAACAGTTCGTATAACCGATAACAGTACTAACGAAATGATTGAAGAAGAAGCATTTCTTGGCTATATTCCTTACATGACTCCAAGAACTACATTCATAATCAACGGAGCAGAGAGGGTAGTTGTAAATCAATTAGTAAGAAGCCCTGGAATTTATTTTGTGGAAGAAGCCAAAAAAACTTCTGGGACAAGACCTATATACGTTGCCCACTTTTTACCAGTAAGAGGTGCTTGGCTTGAAATATTACTCAATTTAAACGATGAGGTATTCTACGCAAGAATTGATAGAAAAAGAAGGATAAATTTATTTTTACTCCTAAAAGCACTTGGATATGGAGATGACTTGGAATTACTATCGTTGTTCCCACATTGGATCGATGTTGAAGATGAATATACTTTATTACATTCAGAAGGACTTGTAATACTTGAAGATGTTAAAATGAAAAACGGTGAAATATTGGCAAAACGTGGAGATGTTATTACACAAGGACTTATTGAAAAACTCTCCAATTCAAATATCGAAAAGATTAAAGTTGCTCACAGATATGCGGTAAATACTTTAGAAAAATTAAAACATATGTATGGAGAAAATGTAGAAGAAAATAGAGCATATATAGAAATCTTCAGAAAATTAAGACCTGGTGAACTTCCAAGAATAAATGCCGCAAAAATATTCTTAAAAAACCTTTATTTCAACGAAGAAAGGTTTGAACTTTCAGAAGTTGGAAGATTCAAAATGAATAACAGACTCGAAGAAGCTTATAGAAAATACTTGATAGATGTCGAAGGAAAAAAACCCGAAGAAGTTGAAAATACTAAGTATACAGAAACTTCAAACGTCTTAACTCCAATGGACATCGTGCTTGCATCAAGAAATTTAATAGAAATAGACAAACACCCTGGGACTATGGATACAAAAGATCATCTAGGGAACAAAAGGGTAAGAACCGTTGGTGAACTTATAAGAATCGAATTTGAAAGGGCATTTTCAAAAGCTGTTTTCATGATTCAAGAAAAACTTGCAACATATACATCACTTGATAAAATTTCAGTACAAAGCTTAATTAACGTTAAATCAATCATTGCAACGATAAATTCATTTTTTGCAACAAATCCACTTTCACAATTTATGGATCAAACTAATCCGCTTGCAGAATTAACACACAAAAGAAGGTTAACTGCCGTTGGACCTGGAGGTTTAAAAAGAGAACGCGCAAGATTCGAAGTACGTGACGTTCACCATTCCCATTATGGAAGAATGTGTCCTATTGAAACACCTGAAGGTGCAAACATAGGTCTTATTACCTCTCTATCTGTCTACTCTTCAATAGATAAATACGGATTCTTAATAACACCTTATGTTAAAGTAGTAAAAGGCAAAGTTACTAACGAAGTAGTCTATCTAACAGCAGATGAAGAAGAAAATTACAAAATAGCACCTTCAACGACTCCTGTCGATGAAAATGGAAATATCATTCCAGAAAATGTTACCGTAAGATACGAAGAAAAAGTGCTTTATGTGAATAAAAATAATGTACAATTTTTAGATGTTGCTCCTAACCAGATCGTTAGTGTTTCCACTTCTTTAATTCCATTCCTAGAACACGACGACGCAAACAGAGCGCTAATGGGTTCTAACATGCAAAGACAAGGTGTTCCATTGATTGAGACTGAAGCACCTAGAGTAGGGACTGGAATGGAATGGAACGCTGCAAAGTATTCTGGTACTCTGCTCCTTGCAAAACACGATGGAATAGTCAAAAAAGTAGACGCAAGAAAAATAATTATACACAGAATAGATAAAAACGAAAAAGAAATGTATGATTCTATGGGAAATCCCATCCTTGACACATACGAACTTTTAAAATTCACAAGAACAAACCAAGACACTTGTATTAATCAAAGACCTATAGTTAATGTTGGAGAGGTTGTCAAAAAAGACGAACCGATAGCAGATGGTCCTGCAACAGATATGGGAGAATTAGCCCTTGGAAAAAACGTACTTGTGGCTTTTGTACCTTGGGAAGGTTACAACTTTGAAGATGCTATTTTAATAAGCGAAGAACTTTTAGAAAAAGAAACGTATACTTCCATACATATTGAAGTGTATGAAACAACAGCAAGAGATACAAGACTTGGTCCTGAAGAAATAACACCTGATATTCCCAACGTTAGTAAAGAAAAACTAAGAAACTTGGATGAAGATGGTATTGTCAGAATAGGCGCATATGTACAGGAAACGGATATCTTAGTTGGTAAAGTAACACCAAAAAGTGAGAGCGATACAACCCCAGAAGAAAAAATAATAAGATCAGTTTTTGGAGAAAAAGGTAAAGAAGTAAAAGATACTTCGTTAAGGGTTCCACATGGAATAGAAGGAAGGGTAATTGCTGTTCACGTTTTTGATAAGGAAAAAGATGGAGATTTAGGCCCAGGTGTTAACAAATTAATAAGGGTATATGTTGCAATCAGGAAACCTCTTGAAGTAGGTGATAAATTAGCAGGAAGACATGGTAACAAAGGTGTCGTTTCAAAGATATTGCCAAAAGAGGATATGCCATTCTTACCAGATGGTACACCTGTACAAGTAGTATTAAGTCCTCTTGGTGTTCCATCACGTATGAATGTTGGACAAATACTAGAAACAAGTCTTGGATGGTTAGCAGTTCTAACAAACAGATGGTTCGCAACTCCTGTATTTGATGGTGCAAAAGAAAAAGATATCTTACCTGAACTATATAAAGCAAGAAAAAAAATGGGACTTGAAGCAGGTGATAATGAAAAAAATCCGTCTGGAAAAGTAATTTTGCGTGATGGTAGAACTGGAAAAGAATTTGATCATCCTATCTTGGTAGGTTACATGTATGTAATGAAGCTTATTCACATAGCAAGGGATAAAATACATGCAAGATCCACAGGTCCATACTCACTTATTCACCAACAACCACTTGGCGGTAAAGCACAATTTGGCGGTCAAAGATTTGGTGAAATGGAAGTGTGGGCATTAGAAGCATATGGTGCTGCACACACTCTAAACGAGATGTTAACGGTAAAAAGTGACGATATCAGGGGAAGAAATGAAGTATACAAAGCAATAATGAAAGGGAAAAATATACCAGAACCTGGTCTTCCTGAAAGTTTCAAAGTGCTTATAAGAGAACTAAGGGGAATCGCTCTAGATGTTAGAGTATACGATGAAGAAGGTAATGAGATAGATATTGAAAAGTTATAATGCCCCATAAGGAGGGAAAAAAATGGGTTCAACTTTTAAGAGAAAAATCGCTAAAGTTACCGTTAAAGTTGCTTCACCAGAAGTTATAAGAAGTTGGTCAAGTGGTGAAGTTAAAAAGCCCGAAACTATAAACTATAGAACATTCAAACCGGAAAAAGATGGTTTATTTTGTGAAAAAATATTTGGTCCAACAAAAGATTACGAATGTGCATGTGGAAAATATAAAGGAAAGAAATACGAAGGTACCGTGTGTGAAAGATGCGGAGTAAGGGTCGAATCAAAAGAAGCAAGAAGAAAAAGAATGGGACACATTGATTTATCTGCCCCAGTAGTTCATGTATGGTACTTAAAAAGTAGTCCAAGTATACTATCAGCGTTGCTTGATATTCAAGCAAAAGAACTTGAAAATGTCATATATTATGGTGGTAAAAGAATAATTGAAAAAATATTAATCGTTACTGATCCCAAAGATACAGATTTCATCAAAGGATCACTTCTCTACCAAACAGAGTATGAAGTTTACAGTCAAAAGTTAGATTTCGAGGTAATGCCTGGAGTTATCATTAAGTCCCCTACTACCCCAGTTATATCGGATATATCAGGTGAAGTAAAAATAAGACACGAAAAAACTCATACAGATAGAGAAATCACCTGGGTTGATATAAGAAAAATTTCAAGAGCAGAGCACAGAGTGTATACAGGAATGGTTTTAAACGTGAAAAACGGTGATTACGTAAATCAAGGTGATGAAATTGTTTCTGAAATGCAAGTTAACCCAATATATGCCCCTTTTGATGGGACAATTGAAATAGATGAAATTTCAAATACTATAACTGTTAGACCTCTTACTACAAGTAAAGATATGCCTGTTACCTTTTCTTTACCATATGGCGTAAAACCCTTAATTTCAAACAGTAGTAAAGTAAAAAAAGGAGACCAATTAACTAATGGAACAGTTTTGCCTGCTGTTATTGCATCTGTAAGCGGGACAATAAGCTTTGGAAAAGAACTTAACATTAGACCTCTTGAAAATGGAAAATATGAAGTATTAACAAGCGGAAATGTATACGTTGAAAATATTGTAGAAGAAAAACATTATCCTTTGTTTGAAGGTGCCTTTGTTTACGTAAAAGATGGTGATGAAGTTTCAGAAGGTCAAACAATCGCAGATAGGTTTTTATTTGAAGATGAATATCTAACACTTGAAGAATATAAAATATTTGAACAACATTATCCTGCTATGTTTACCGCAGAATCAGAAGTAGAAAATGATAGACCCATAGTCGTAATTACAAAAATAGATGATGATGTTTCAGTTGAAACTAATTTAAAGGTTGGAGATATAATAACGGATCACCAATACGATGCATATAGAACGATTTATGGAGAAAAGATAGAAGCCGAATCTGGAGCAGCTGCAATAAAGAAACTTCTTCAAAATTTAGATCTTGAAAAATTAAAAGCGGAAATAGAAGCAGAATTAAAGAGACTTTCTAAAAGTAGTGGTAAAGCTAAAAAACTTCTAAAGAGATTAAAAATAGTAAAAGATTTATTAAAAAGCGGGACAAATCCCGAATGGATGGTTTTGGAAGCAATTCCTGTGGTACCACCTGATATTAGACCTATGATACAAGTTGAAGGTGGAAGATTTGCTACTACTGACTTAAATGATCTTTACAGAAGAGTTATTAACAGAAACAACAGGTTAAAAAAATTATATGAAATGAATTCACCTGAAATTATAGTTAAAAACGAGAAAAGAATGCTGCAAGAAGCCGTAGATAGTCTTATATACAACGGTAGAATGGGGAAAGCAGTTACAGATAGAAACGGAAGACCTCTAAAATCACTTACAGACCTTTTAAAAGGTAAAAAAGGAAGATTTAGAAGAAATCTTCTAGGTAAGCGTGTAGATTATTCTGGACGTGCTGTCATCGTTGTAGGTCCACATCTAAAAATTCACGAATGTGGTCTTCCAAAGAAAATGGCTATGGAGCTTTTCAAACCATTTGTCTTGGCAGAACTTTTAAACAAAGATGATGAAACAAGCAAAACGGCAAGAAAAATGAAAAAGGCAATAATCGAAAAAGAAATGCCTCAAGCATATGAAGTACTAGAAGAAATAATTAAAGGACATCCGGTACTTCTTAACAGGGCACCTACACTACACAGAATGTCATTACAAGCATTTGAACCCAAACTAATCGAAGGCAACGCAATCCAGTTGCATCCTCTTGTTTGTCCGCCATTTAATGCAGACTTTGATGGCGACCAGATGGCAGTTCATGTACCTCTATCCGCTGCTGCACAAGCTGAAGCAAAATTCTTGATGCTTTCAAGGTACAATATAATTTCCCCGGCACACGGCAAACCTATATCCATGCCTGGAAAAGATATTGTAGCAGGTGTCTACTATTTAACAATGGTTGACAAAAATTTTGATAAAATTGAAAAGGAAAATATAAAATGGAAATTCTCTTCTATAGATGATGCAGAACTTGCATATGAATTTGGTTATATCAATCTCCACGATCCTATACTTGTTAAAGTTGATAATAAAGTTATTAAAACCACATATGGAAGGCTTGTATTTACAAATATTGTTCCAAAGGAATTTAGAGATTATAACAAAACATATGGAAAAGGTGCTATTAAAGATTTGGTTTACAAAACATTCAAGAAATACGGAGTTGATAGAACAGCAGATCTATTAGATGATATAAAAGATTTAGGATTCCACTATGCAACAATCTCTGGACTTACGGTAAGTATAACTGATTTTTACATTTCACCTGAAAGAAAAAAAATAATTGAAAATGCTAAAAAGAAAATCTCTGAAGTTGAAGAACTATTTGCTCTAGGATTCCTATCAGATGAAGAAAAATATAGAGAAACAATAAAAATATGGGCAGATGCGACAGAAAAAGTCCAAGAAGCTACATTCAAATATATAGGAAAGGATCCATTTAACCCAGTATACATAATGGTAGATTCAGGTGCAAGAGGTAACAAGGACCAACTTAAACAACTTGCAGGTATGCGCGGTCTTATGGCTGATCCATCTGGAAGAACTATTGAAATCCCAATTATTTCAAACTTTAGAGAAGGCCTTTCTGTGCTAGAATTCTTTATCAGTACTCATGGTGCTAGAAAAGGCTCAGCTGATACAGCATTAAGAACAAGTTCTGCAGGATACCTTACACGAAGACTTGTCGATGTTGCTCAATCAGTTGTTGTAACTACTACAGATTGTGGCACACAAAATGGTATAAGAGCAACTGTTCTAAAAAGCAGTGACGGATTAACAGTTGAAAAGCTAGAAAACTTCCTATTTGGAAGAGTTCTTGCAAAAGATGTATTTGATCCAAAGACAAATAACATACTTACAAATCCTGAAAATGGTAAACAGTACACAAGAAATACTATGATAGACGATGATGATGCAAAATTCTTAGGAAACTACTCGGTAAGAATTCCCGTATCAAGAGAAGTAGTACTTAATATTGAAAATCCAGAACTTCCTGAAAACTACTGTGAACTAATAGATGATTTCATATATGAAGACATACATTACGATGCCGGAACAGAAGTAAACTGGGATATCATAAGAAAAGCAAGAAATGCTGGTATAACAAGTTTAAAAGTTAAAGAGTATCCAATTGTTGGAAAAGTTTCAGTTGAAACAATTGTAAATCAAAAAGACATGAAACAATTAATAGTTGATGAAGAGTTAATAATGCCAACAACTGCAAAAATACTAGAGGAAAACAACGTGAAATCCGTATTAGTAAGACCTGAAATAATTGTAAGATCTGTATTAACCTGTGAATCAGAACATGGCGTATGTTCAAAATGTTACGGTATGGACCTTTCAAATCACAAAATAATAGAAGTTGGTGAATCAGTAGGTGTAGTAGCTGCACAATCAATAGGAGAACCAGGCACACAGCTTACAATGAGAACATTCCACACAGGTGGTATTGCCACTACTGCAGATATTACACAAGGTCTTCCGAGAGCAGAAGAACTATTTGAAGCTAGGAAGAAACTAAAAGAACCAGAAGGTGTATTCTCAAAAGTAAAAGGCTATGTAAAAGATATTGTTGAAGACGAAACTGGTAAGAAAAAAATCTATCTTGAAGATGAAGCGGGAGATATCCACGAATACGAAATTCCAACAAAGGTAAAAGTAGCAGTGAACAAAGGTCAAAAAGTACTTCCAGGGCAATCTTTATCTACAGGTGCAATTAGACCTAGGAAAATACTTGAAACACTTGACGTTGACGCAACAGCTCTTTACTTGCTAAAAGAGATTAAAAAGGTCTACGTCGAACAAGGTGTGGATATTCACGATAAACACTTTGAGATTATAATAAAACAAATGCTCGACAAAGTTGAAGTTGTTGATCCAGGTGATACAGATTACTTACCTGGAGATCTTCTAAGACTTCAAACTGTAAAAAGAATAAATAGAGAATTACTCGAAGGAAATACACATGTGGAAACAAACAGAAAACGGGTAATAGGAAAGATATTACATCAACACCTAATAGGTGAAGATGAGAATGGTCAGATAGTTGAAATTGCTCCAGAAGGAGCAGAAGTCACCGAGGAAATACTTGAAAAAGCTATAAAGTTGGGAATAAAAGAAATTATTGTTCAAAATGGCGAAGGCGAAGTAATAAATTATCAAATTTTACCAAAAGAACCTATAAAATACAAGAGAAAATTACTTAGAATAACAAAGGCATCACTTGAGAGAGTAGGGTGGTTAAGTGCAGCAAGTTTCCAACAAACACCTCAAGTCTTAACTGAAGCAGCTATTGAAGGTTCAGAAGATCTATTACTAGGTCTAAAAGAAAACGTAATTGTAGGGCAACTAATACCTGCAGGAACTGGGTTGGACATGTTTGCAAATATACAAATTGAAGAAACACCTAGAATGGCTACTAAAGATAAAGAAAAAATGGCGTAAGTTGAATCCCCCTCTTTAAAGAGGGGGATTTTGTTTGGATACCGAACAATATGGTATAATAATTATCGGAGGTGAGAAATATGGTATTATTAAAAAATGGCTCAATTTATCCTATAACAAAGAAACCATTTAAAGGGGATATTCTAATTGAAGATGGAGTTATAAAAGAAATTGGCGAAAACCTTGAAGTAAAAGGCGCAGAAGTTATTGATGTAAGTGGAAAATACATCTTCCCTGGATTTATTGACGCACATTCTCATATTGGAGTATTTGAAGAAGGTGTTGGAGAATTTTATTATCAAGATGGTAATGAATATTCAGATCCTTTAACTCCTCATGTTAGAGCATTAGATGCTTTCTATCCAGGTGACAGTGCTATAAAGCGGGCTCTTTCAGGGGGCGTTACAACGGTAATGGTAGTCCCAGGAAGCGCAAATCCTATAGGGGGGCAGGGTTTTATATTAAAGTTCAAATCTGACATTGTAGATGAAATGATTGTAAGACAACCTGCGGGATTAAAGATGGCATTTGGCGAAAATCCAAAAAGAGTATACGGTTCAAAAAACAAAATGCCAACAACAAGACTAGGTGTTGCAGCAATTATTAGAGAATATTTTTCGAAAGTAAAAGATTATATGAAAAAAAGGGAGGAAGACCCAAAGACCCCAATAGATTTTAAATTGGAAGTGGGAGTAAAAGTATTAAAAAAAGAAATTCCAGCAAGATGTCATGCACACAGAGCAGATGACATTGTTACTGCAATACGTATAGCTGAAGAATTTAATTTCGACATTGTTATTGAACACGCAACAGAAGGATATAAAATTGCAAAATTTTTAAAGCAAAAGAAAATTCCAGTTGTACTTGGACCTTTATTTGGATTTAGAACAAAATTAGAACTCACAGATTTAACATATGAAGCCATAAATATTATCAATGAACACGGAATTCTTGCTGCTTTAATGTGTGACCATCCAGTAATACATTTAGAACACACCAATATTCAAGCAGCTACTGCATTAAGATACGGTGCCAAAGAAGAAGATCTTTTAAAAATGCTAACCATTAACCCTGCCAAAATATTAAAAATAGATAACAAGGTAGGATCACTTGAAGTTGGAAAAGATGCAGATATTGTAGTTTGGAATACCCATCCTTTTGATTTCAAAGCAAAAGCAGAAATGGTTTTCATAGAAGGGAAAATAGTTTACAAAGATTAAAACGGGAGAACACAATCTCCCGTTTATTTCATAAGTACATTTAAATTTTCTGTTCTTCCCTCACTTCCTATCAAACCTTTATCATATCACAAAATTTGTGGTAGAATATTATTATAGGGGTGAGTCAATGAAAAAATTAATCGTTGTGTTTCTTCTGATTTATACTATTTTTTATTCCATAACTCTTTACACATATCCTCAAGATACTATTGCAAAGTTTTTAGATAAAGATGGAAATCTTAAGGGTATAAGTTGTAAAATTATAGAAATACTCAACAAAAAGCTTTCAAACTACAACATTAAAATCGAATTTAAATCAAACACACCCAAATCTCTTTCTGAAATTCTCTCCTCACTTGAAAATAACGAAATTCAAATATTTGTAGGCCTTTCCAAAACACCAGAAAGAATCAAAAAATTTAAATTTTCAACTTTCCCACTCTGGAATACAAAGCTTTTAATAATTTCAAAAAAAGAAAAAACACTAACGGAAAAGAATAAAAAAATAGGACTAATAAATTCATCAAAAACGAAAACTTTATTCCAAAATATCTTTCCTAATTTAGTTATTAAATCTTATGAAAATATCCAACTTGCAATAAAGGATCTATTAAACGACGAAATAGACTATGTCGCATACAACGGCGGAATTTTAAATTATTATACAAAAATTTATCCTCTAAAAATCATCCAATTTGAATCTGAAAGATACAGACAATACATAGCATTTTCAAAAAATGTTGATAATCAAATAGTAAACATAATTAACAACGCTATAAAAGAATTATACAATTCCCATGAATATAACAATATATTCAAGGATTTTTCAGGTTTTTCACCTGGAAATAATGTATATTTTGCTCTAATTGACTGGCCACCGTACGAATACAAAGAAAATGGGGAATGGAAAGGTATCGACTATGAGTTACTAAAAGTTTCTCTCGAAAACTTAGGATTTAAACTAGTAACAAAAAAATATCCCTGGCAAAGATGTCTTAATTTAATAAAATTAAAAGCAATAGATGGAACTTTAACATTACGCAACACAGAAGAAAGAAGTAAATATATATATTTTACGAAAATTCCTATTAGCTATGGTATAGATGTTATTTTTTCAATAAAAAATAATAAAGAAAAAAAAATACTCGGTTATGTTAAAGGATACGCCTACAATGAAAAAATATTCAAAATGGGATACAAATTAGTTTCTGTTGATAATGATTTTAACGGTATGTTGTTGCTTTCAAAAAAGAGAATAGATTTATTTGTTGCAAATTTGTACGTTGGTTTGTTTTACGCAAAAGAATTAAATATAGATGTTGAATATTCCATTCCAATAGATTACTTTAAATATTACGTAGGTTTCTCAAAAAGTTATTTAGGGAAATTCTTATCAGAAAAAATTTCAGGTGTCCTTTTAAAATTTAGAAAAGACGGTACATGTGAAAAAATATATCAAAAATACAATTTAACATTCCAGGAGGATAAAAATGATAAATAAAAAATCTTTGACATTTTTGATTGTTCTAATCACTGTTATTACAATATTTTTATATTTCTCTTTTTGGAAAAATCAAATTAATGAAAAACTAAAAATTTACACAAAATCCATTGAATATCCTCTTTGGCTTTTAGATAATGAAGAGCTGGAAAGAACGCTAAACCTAATCACAAATGACAGTGAAATACTTGGCGTTGAAATATTTAATTTTGACGGAAATAAATTAATTAAAAAAATAAAAAATCTACCAGTAATTTATCGTAATTACTCATTTCCTATTTATTTTGAAAATATCTTTATAGGAAATGTAATATTTTACATATCCTATAAAAAAGTTATATTTACCTCTGCATATTTAATATTTATATCTACACTCTTTTATATCATAGCTTTACTACTATTGAAAAACGTAAACATAAACGAAAAATTATTTGAAACAAATGAAGAGTTACTTGAAACCAATGAAGAACTCGAAGAAAATTTAAAAGAACTTGAAAGAACACAGCAATCTCTTGTCACTTCAGAGAAAATGGCGACTATTGGAAAATTAATGGTAAGCATAGCCCATGATATAAACACTCCAATTGGTATTATATATTCTGCAGCAACTGAAATTGAAAATAGAATAAATGATGATGACCTAAAAGAACTTGTAAAAATAATTATTAAAAACTCCCAAAAAATATCAAATTTAATAAAGAGTCTAAAAAAAACAACATTTTACGAAATAACAAATGAAAAGTCTAAAATTAATATAAAAGAGTTTGTAGATGATATAATCACAACTATCTCACCAAAATTAAAGGAAAAAAATATAAAGATAATCAAAGATATAGATGATGTGTCTGTATATTCAAATCCAGGAGCAATCTCACAAATTTTGATTAATCTAATAGACAATGCAATCTTTCATGCCTTTGACAAAAAAAATAACAATATTATTACTATTTCCGCACATATAACCCCATCTAAAAAATTAGAAATAACCATAAAGGATAATGGTAAGGGAATAGATGAAAAAAATCAAAGAAAAATTTTCGAACCTTTTTATTCTACCAAAGAAAAAGGAAGTGGTTTAGGTTTAAGCATTGTGTACCACCTTGTAACAGAAATACTAAAAGGTGTTATTAATGTTGAAAGTAAAAAGGGTAAAGGAACTATTTTTAAAATAATTATTCCCGTAGAGGTGAAATAATGGATGAATGGAAAGTTTTACTTGTTGATGATGAAGAGGATATTCACGCCTTAACATCAATAATCTTAAAAGACATTAAATTTAAAAATAAACGTATAAAATTATTAAGCGCCTATTCTGCCAAACAAGCAAAAGAGTTATTAATAAAAGAAAAAGATATTTCTCTTTCAATAATTGACATAGTAATGGAGAATGAAAACTCTGGACTTGAGTTAGTGAAATTCATTAGAGAAACTTTAAATAATCAAATTATGAGAATAGTAATAAGAACAGGTCAACCAGGATATGCTCCTCCACGTGATATCATATTAAAATACAACATCAATGACTATAGAGAAAAAAGTGAATTGTCAAGCAACGGTCTTTTTACAATGGTCATCGCAAGGCTTAGAGAATACTCTGAAATAAAAAAGTTATATTCTCAAAAAAATTTATTAGAAAAATTCGATACTATAGATTCAAGTAAAATTGTATCTATAAACGATTTAAAAAGGATTCTTGAGGATACTTTGAATACTTCAGTCGTTATAACAAAGGCTGAAACTGGCAAAGATATAAAAAATAAAATATATTGGAAAGACAATAATGAAATTTTGTTTAAAATAAATAAAAAAAGTTATACAATAAACTTTTCAAAAAATATGGATAACAGGGACTTATTCACCATTGCTTTTGAAAAGTTAATTTTAGATCTTGAAAACAACATACTCTACAAAGAAAGAATTAATTCTTTATACCAACTCATATACATACTTTCTGAAATAACAGAAACTCGCTCACTGGAAACCGGGGAACATGTTAAAAGAGTTAGTACAATAACAAAACTCATATCAGAAAAAATACTTGATAACAAAGAACATATAGAAACTGTAAGTCTTGCTTCTATGCTTCATGACATAGGAAAAATAGCCATCCCTGATAAAATTTTAAATAAACCTAATAAACTCTCAGATGAAGAATTGAAAATAATGAAAACTCATACTGAAATAGGGTACAAAATTTTAAATTCTGTTGAAAATTCATTGTTCAAAATTGCCGCAAATATAGCCCTTTACCATCATGAAAATTGGGATGGAAGCGGCTATCCAAAAGGATTGAAAAATTCAGAGATTCCCATTGAAGCACAAATTGTATCCATAGCCGATGTTTATGATGCTTTAAGTAATGACAGAATATACAGAAAGGCATGGCCAAAAGAAAAAGTACTTAAATATATAAAGGAAAATTCTGGAAAAAAATTTAATCCAAAACTAGTAAAAATTTTCTTTGATTTATCTGATAAAATCAAGGAGCTTTAAATAAAGTTCTTCATAATCTTTTGCTTTTTTACAATTTACTTCCTTATACCTACCTTTATAGTCAAACAAGATAAAATCTACATTTGCATTTTTTGCACCTTCAAAATCCGTCTCTACATTGTCACCAACATATATAGAATTTTTCAAAGGTACATTTGAAAGCTCTTGCGCATAGTAAAAAATATCTGGATTTGGTTTTGGATTTCCAACTTTTTCCGATGTTAAAATAAATTCAAAAAATCTATCTAACCTTGCAAGTTTTGAGCGTCTTTGTTGTACATACTCAACACCATTAGTTAAAACAGCCATTTTCAATTGTAATTTTTTCAACTTTCCCAAAAATTCCTCTGCACCATCTATAAAAAATGCAGAATTTGAAAGACCCTCAAGGTAAATTTTTGCAATTTCATTATAATCCTTCAAAGATATACCTACATTTTCAAAAAATTCCCTAAATCTCTCAACTACTATAATTTCTTTCTCATATTTTCCCTCTGAAAAAAGTCTCCACCATTTTTCATTTATCGGTCTATAAATTTCTAAATACTCTTTTTTATACAAAACACCAATATGTCCAAAAACATTTCTTAAAGCATACTCCTCGGATTTATCAAAATCTAAAATAGTATTATCCAAATCAAAGTAAATCATTTTCTTCATTTCAATATTACTCCCTTCATATCGTTGGTGGAAAAATTGAAAGGAAACTTTACAGGTTTTCCTTCTAAAGCAGATTTGTATATTGCAAGTACTATTTCTACCGCCTTTTTCCCATCTTCTCCTGAGATATATGGTTTTCTATCTTTTTCTATTGCTTCGTAAAAGTCTTTGTATAACGGTACATGTCCAAATCCATATACCGTATCTGGATCAGGTAAATTCATAAAGGGATGTCCTTCTTCTCCCTCAAATCTCCACTCTTCTATTCTGTTTACCGCAAGTCCTCCTATCACCACTGTTCCTTTTTCTCCAAATATCCCTAGCTTTTCATGTAAGTTCCTCGGATATATCGTTGTCGTTCCTTCTATTATTCCCACTTTCCCGTCTTTAAATTTTACTATTGCTCCTCCAAAATCTTCTGCTTCTATATATGGATGATTAAAATTTTTAATTATTCCATATACTTCCTCTATCTCTCCTCCTAACATCCACTGCAACAAATCTATATTATGTGTACATTGATTCATTAATGCTCCTCCATCTTGAGCCCATGTTCCCCTCCAACTTGCTTGTTTGTAATATTCTTCATTCCTATTCCACCTTATTGTTGCAACTCCATAGTGTATCTTTCCAAATGCCCCTTCTTCTACTTTTTTTCTTAGTTCCTGTATCGGTGGATTAAATCTGTTTTGAAAGCAAACCTCTAGTTTTAAATTTTTTTTCTTTGCTAATTCTATCATTTCATCTGCATGTTTTGTGGATAATGCTATTGGCTTTTCCACAAGTACATGTTTATTATTCGTTAATGCTTCCATCGTTATTTCATAGTGTTTTCCACTCTCTGTTGCTATCGCTACTGCATCTATATCTCCTCTTTTTAAGATTTTTACATAGTCTTTTTCAACCTCAGGCTTTCTACCTATCCTCTTTTCTATTATCTCTGCACACTTTTCTGCCCTTTCTCTTTCTATATCACAAAGTACAACTGTTTCAATTCTATCCGAGTTTTGAATCAATGCCTCTATATGTTTCTTCGTTCCTATCCTTCCGCATCCTATTAATGCCATCCTTAACATCTTTATTCCTCCTTAGCCCAAAGCTACATCAAGCGCAGCCATTAAAAAGAAGCCAATAATCAAAAAATAGGTAGATAACCTTTCGTTACCCCTAAGATGTGTTTCAGGTATAACCTCATCACTGATTACAAAGATCATTGCTCCACCAGCAAAAGCCATCATATATGGAAGTAATGACTGAGAAATACTTACAATACCAGCTCCAAGTAACCCACCAAAAATCTCAACTAGCCCCGTCAAAAAAGAAACAAAAAAAGAAATTTTGATGGAATATCCCGCATTTAAAAGTGCAGCAGCAACTGCTGCTCCTTCAGGAATATTCTGAGCACCTATCGCAAATGCAATATTTAAAGCTTGATTGGAAAAAGCACTAACACCTACTGCCATTCCTTCAGGCAAATTATGAATTGTAATTGCAATTACAAAAAGCCATATCTTGCTTAATCTCTTTAATTCTGCTCCCTCATGTCCCTTTAAAAAGTGTTCATGAGGTGAATACTTATCCATCAAATCAACTAAAATCGCCCCTAAGAAAAAACCAAATGCAAATCTCAAAAGACCTCCTAACTCTATTGATGGAGCAACCAGGCTAAATGCACTTGCAGCAAGCATTATACCAGCTGCCATTCCCAAAAGTGCATCTATAAATTTTTCATTTACTCCTTTTCTAAAAAACAAAAATGGAATTGCACCGAGGGATGTTGCCATACCTGCGGCTGAACTTAACAAAATTCCATAAAGGAAACGATTCATCTTGCTAACCCCCTATATAGTTCTTTTTTTCTATTTAAAAAGTACGCATGTGAGATTCCTTTCTCTTCAAATCTAAAATAATCTAAAGTCTTTACGTCCACATCGTGATAAATTAACTGTTCTTTTTTTCTTGCACTAATAATTACATTACCATCTGGCCCTACTATTCTTGAACTACCTATAAAGTTCATTAAACCCTTTCCAGATGTCGAGGCCGTTACTAAAAATGCTCCGTTTTCCAATGCACGCGCCTTCGTAGCAATATCATATATGTGTTTTCTCTCCCTTCCAAAAGCAAATGGTGCAAGTAAAACTTGCGCACCATTTATTGTCAAAATTCTGGATATCTCAGGAAATCCTATTTCATAGCATATTAATATACCGAACCTTACACCATCAAACTTAAAAACCAAAAACTTTTCCCCAGGATAAAACACATCTTTTTCTTTTCTAAAAAGATGTGTTTTATCGTAAAATAAAACACCTTTTTTCTTTTTTACAACAAATACAGAATTTCTAATTTCTGAAAGTACTACTCGAGGTACGCCACCTACTATAGCCATATTGTACTTTCTAGAAAACCATATTAATTCTTCTTCTTTTTCTTTGAAAAATTTCACAGAAGAAAGCAAGATATCTTTATCATACGTGTATCCCGAAATAGATAACTCCGGAAATAATATCAATCTTATCCCCAAATTTCCGGCTTCTTCTATAAATTGTACATGTTTCAAATAATTATATTCAAATTTTCCAGGTTTAGGTTCAAATTGGGCTGCTGCTATTAACATTTGCAACCCTCCTTGCAAGTTCTTCTTGTTTCAACCAATACCCATCAAGATAGCCCTGTGAAGTTAATAATCCGAGGAATTTATAATGTTTTTTGGTTAGTCTTCCAGGTCCTACATTCGCCAGTGGCGTACCTGGAAGAGGCATAAAAGTATGTGCATGTACCTTTGCATCGTATTTCTTAACTATTTTTTTTATAAACTCAAACGTCTCTTCCACATCTTTCTCGGTTTCAAATGGAAAACCAAAAATAAAATCTACTCTTGGTATAAAACCAAATTCCTTTAGCAAAGCTAAAGCACGTTCTATCTCATCTAAATTATGCCCTCTGCGTATCCTTTTCAATACACCTTCACTTCCGCTCTGCGCTCCTATAACAATATACTTGTTGTTAACATATTTTTTTATAACTTTCAAAATCTCTCTACTTACACTTTCAGGTCTTACATCTGACGGAAAAGTCCCAAAATAAATCTCTTCAACACCTATTTTTTTCAAATTGTATAAGAGATCATCAACTACTTCCACATTTGGCGTTATCCCATTTTTACTACCATACCCAAATGAATTTGGTGAAATAAACCTTGCAATTTTTCTGCCGTTTTTCACTCCAAGTTTAGAATATTCCACTATCTGTTCCACAGGTCTATGCCTAACTATCTTCCCGGCAAGTCTAGGAGTTTGACAATATCCACATGAAAATGGACAACCACGTGTTATTTCAATAGGCATATATAAATTCTTTTGCGGACAAAAAGGCGGATATTTTGAAAGATCAACTCTATTTTTCACACCATCAAATATGCGATTTTTTGGAAAAAAACCATCCAAAAATCTCCTTATATTTTCCTCACCATCACCTGTAAAAACATAATCAATACCTATATCTAAAAGTTGCGTAGGGTTTGCTGTTGCATGCGGTCCTCCGGCAATAACCATGTAACCATTTTCTTTTAATATTCTCACTTCAGATATTACATTTTTAAGGTCAAAACTCATGAAAGAATAGAGGACAACTGTCCCCTCTCTAGAAAAAGAAAAAATATCATCAAAATTCCTTATCTCATACATTTTCACACTTTTTTTGTAAGAATAGATAGATGCAACAAGTGCGGTAATACTGTATCTATTTGTCTGTGTGTATCTAAATAATATTCTTTTTAACTCCACAAGGCCTCATCAACCTCTTCTAAAGTCTTAGCTATCACAAAAACATGACCACTATCCATAATCAAAATAGTCTTTGACTCTTCACCAAAAGTCATGTTAACAATTTTCCCACCAACTTTATTCATTCCCCTTAATCTCCTAGCAACGGTTGATGAAACAGGCAATATTGCAATAATTCTATTTCTTGGAATAAATAAGTTTTTGGAAATTTTAACCACTTGCCTCACAATTTCACCCCTAAACATTAAATCTTATGGTAAGAATATCTCCGTCCTCAACTATGTAATCTTTACCAACTAATTTCATTAATCCCCTTTCTTTTACTTCTTTTTCACTACCATAATTTATTAAATCTTCATATTTTATAACTTCGGCTTTAATAAATCCTCTAGCAAGATCCGTATGGATAACCCCTGCCGCTTCAACGGCGCTACTCCCTTTTTTTAAAGTCCAAGCTCTAACTTCATCTGGACCTACCGTGAAAAATGAAATAAGCCCAAGTTGCTCATATACAACCTTAGAAAGTCTTTCTATACCACTTTCTTCTATTCCCAAATCTTTCAAAAATTCCTGACGTTCTTCCTCATTAAGCTCCTGTATCTCTTTTTCCATCAATCCACATAATTCTATATAGGCAAAATTATAATCTTTCACTAAATCTAAAACTCTTTCTTTTTCAGGATACTTTCCTTTTGTAAATTGATTCTCATCTAAATTTATAGCAATAATTATTGGTCTCAACGTAACTAGAGAATAACTTGAAATCATCTTCTTTTGTTCTTCAGTTAATTCATGCTTAGATAAAAATTCTTCATTTTCTAAAACTTCCCTCAATTCCTTTAAAAGTTTTAGTTCTATTTCTTCTCTGTTGTCTAATTTTCTTTTTGAGTTCTCAAGTTTTTCAATTCTATTCATAACTATTTCAAGGTCTCTAAAGATAAATTCGTCTAGGGCTATTCTTAACTGCTTATAGGCATTTTCCTCTGGAAAAAGCACATTTTCATTTTCAAAAGCCCTTAAAACTAAAAGTAACGCATCTGCACTTTGAACCATATTAAAGACTTGTGTCCTACTCTTTTTATCAGAAGGATCAAGTGAAGGTGTATCATAAAATTCTAAAGTAGCGTATGTGGTTTTTTTGGGATTATACATATTTGAAAGTAGTTCAACCCTTTTATCATAAACCTTTGCCACACCTTTCTGATGAACAGGTGAATAAGGATCAACATCAATACCCGTTAACAAAGAAAAAATTGTAGTTTTACCAGATTGTGGAAGCCCTATAATTCCTATCTTCAAGATTTTCCTGTTACCAAATTTACCTTGGTAACAGACACACCTCCTTTCATATCTCCCTAAAAACTTTCTTCAATTTAAATATCTTTTCCTTTGGATGATTTTTTTCAATAAATTTTGAACTTCTTTCTGCCCTTGCAATAGCAATTAATTTTCCTTCACACAATAACATAACATCTTGCTCTTTTGAAAAATCATCAAATATTGTTTTTAGAAAATCCATTGTCGGTTGAATTCCGTTGAAGATTTTTTCCACAGAATCCTTGTAAACTTCAACCTTTGGCAAATTTAAAACCTTTTCAACATTTAACATATTTTTTAGTAGTTTGTCTTTTCCTGTTTCAAATGGATTTATAGAATTTTTCAATTCAAAATCTCCAACGCTTATTCTCACTAATTCCTCCGCCGTTGCACCACATCCAAGTTTATAACCTATATCCATACACAAACTTCTTATATACGTTCCTTTCGAAACTTCCACTTCAAGTGTTACATGTGGTATATTTATTTTAATGTTTTCTATTGAATATATTTCTACTTCAACAGGTGGAAGAGAAATTATTTTTCCTTTTCGTGCAAGTTTGTAAAGCCTTTCACCTTTATACTTTTTTGCAGAATATGCAGGGGGAACTTGCTTGTACCTTCCCTTAAATGATTTTATTGTCTCTATTATCTCTTCTTCCGATTTATCACATACCCTTTCTTCGACAACTTCACCTGTTATATCAAAAGTTTCCGTTGTAATCCCAAGAAGCATCTTTACAAAATACCTTTTTCTCTCCACTTGCAAATATTCTAAGAGTCTTGTTGCACTTCCTATTCCAACTACCAAAACTCCCTCTGCAAAGGGATCTAATGTACCTGCATGTCCTACTCTTTTTGTACCTAATTTTTTTCTTATTTCATCTATAACGTCATGCGAAGTAACACCTTTTGGTTTGTACACGTTTAAAAAACCCATCATATCAGTAATTCTCCAGGAATCTCACATCATTCCTTATAAAATCTCTTATATCTTTAATACCGTATTTTACCATTGCAATCCTCTCAAGTCCAAGTCCAAAGGCAAATCCAGACCAAGTTTCTGGATCATACCCCACATTCCTAAATACATTTGGATCCACCATACCTGCACCTAATATTTCAAGCCAATTACCTTGAAACCACACGTCTACTTCATAACTTGGTTCTGTAAATGGGAAGAAGCTAGGTTTCAACCTAACTTTTGCAGACTCTCCAAAAACTCTCCTTGCCATTTCCTCTAAAGTGTATTTTAAATGTCTAACGGTAACATTCTTATCCACATAAAGCCCCTCCATCTGGGTAAACATTGGAAGGTGGGTTGAATCATAATCCCTTCTAAAAACCCTCCCCGGTGAAATTATAGCAAGTGGTGGTTTTCTTTCAAGCATAGTCCTTATTTGTATAGGTGATGTATGAGTTCTAAGTAACGTTTTTTCGTCAAAATAAAATGAATCTTGGGTATCCCTTGCAGGATGCCATTCTGGAGTATTTAAAGCATCAAAATTATGCCATGTATCTTCCACCTCAGGACCTTCAACCACTTCAAATCCCATGGAAATAAATATATCTTCAAGTTCCCTTTGAACCTTCGTTAATATGTGCAAATGACCTTTATCCCTTTTTGCACCTGGTAATGTTACATCCACTCTAATTTCTTCAAACTTTTTAATCTTTTCATTTTTCTTTATCTCTTCCATCTTTTCGTTTAATAATTTCTCTATTTCATTTCTTACTTTATTGATAACCGCACCAAATTTTGGTTTTTCTTCCTGTGGAAGGTTTTTTAATTTTTTCATTTCCAAAGTAACAAGACCTTTTTTCCCCAAATATTTGATTCTTATATTGTTTAAAGAAGACATATCGTTAGCAGAAGATATCTCATCTTTAGCTTCTATCAAAAGTTCTTTTACTTCTTTCATTAAAACACCTCCAAATTTAACTTATATGAAACGAAATTCAATAGTAATTATAACATACATATGCTATTATTAAAACAAAATAAGGAGGTGAAAATAATGGATGCAATCGAATTGAGGCATCTTTTACACCAAAATCCAGAAGTCTCTTTTAGAGAATTTGAAACGCAAAAAATATTACTAGATGCATTAAAATCGTTAAATGACAATAGATTAAAAATCTATAAAATTGCCGGTACAGGTGTGATTGCACTATATGAGGTTGAAAAAGATAAACCGTTTATAATCTACCGTGCGGATATAGATGGACTTCCCATATATGAAAAAACAAATTGGGAATTTTCCTCAAAAAATTCCAACATGCACGCTTGTGGTCATGATATACACATGGCAATCGCATTTGATTTAATTAAGAAAATTTTAAAATATAATATAAAACAAAACTTTGCCTTTATTTTTCAACCTGGAGAAGAAACGGGCGCAGGTGCAAGATATGTTTTAGATGAAATAGAACAACTTCCAATAAAATACGCTGTTGCATTGCACGTAACAGATGAATACGATTTTAAAACCATTGCCACAACAAATGGGATACTTTTCGCGGCCGCAACAGAAATAGATATTGTTTTTCAAGGGAAACCTTCTCACATAGCCTTCTACGATAAAGGAATAGACTCGATAAAAATGGCTACATTTTTTCTAAGTAAATTTTACTCTACAAAATTTGAAAATTCATTAGTTAGTTTTGGAAAAATAGTTGGTGGAAATGCAAGAAATATCGTTTCTCCTGAAACAACCTTGATGGGAAGTATAAGAAGTATATCCGTTCAAAACACCGAAAAAATAATTAACACATTAGCACAATTAGCACAAGAAGTAACAAAGAAAACAAATGGAAGTTTTTATATAGAAAAAGGCAGTCAATATCCTCCTGTTGTAGTAAATAAAGAATTGTACGAAAAATTTAAAGACTTCTTGGCAGAAAAAGAAATAAACTTTGTAGATTGCGGTATGAAATTCACCGGAGAGGATTTTGGATATTTTTCACAAGAATTTCCATCGCTTATGTTCTGGGTAGGTACAAGAACAGATGAAAAACATGGACTTCACCATCCACAATTTCTTCCTAAAGATGATGTTATTCCTTACTATTCAAATGTTATTTTTGAATTTTTTAAGGAGTTGGTATAGTGAAAAAATTAATAGAAAAATATGGCACTCCGCTTTACATATACTATGAAGAAGTAATAGAAAACAGGATAAAAAAAGTAAAAGAAGTATTTAAAAACGTAAATTTTTTCCCAACATTTGCCGTTAAGGCAAATAACAATCCAAATTTACTAAAAATAATACACAAAAACGGATTTGGAATGGATATTTTAGGAGAAGGAGAACTTTACGCTTGTAAACTTGCAGGTATTCCTGGAGATAAAATTGTCTGGAATGGAAATGGAAAAACAACAAAACAAAAAGAAAAAATGAAAGAATATGGTGTAAAATTTGTAAATATCGATAGTGTTGAAGAATTTGAAAATCTCTGGAAAAATGATAACGAGTTTGCTTTATTTTTACGTGTAAATCCAGATATTGATGCAAAAACACATCCATATATTTCAACAGGACTTAAAAACCACAAATTTGGTGTTTCTTTTGACTTAGCAGAAAAAATACTTAAAACCGGAAAAATACAAGGCTTACACATACACATTGGTTCTCAAATCACAACAACTGAACCATTTAAAGAAGCTATCGAAAAAACGTTAGAACTTGCACAGAAATATAACATAAATAAAATTAATATAGGTGGAGGTTGGGGAATTAAATACAAGAAAGAAGAAAATGAACTAGACCTTGAAAAATACAAAAGAGAAATCATACCCATTTTGACAAATTTTGAAATGGTAATAAACGAAATTGGAAGGTTTATAATCGCTCCAGCAGGTATTTTGGCAATCAAAGTTATACTAGTAAAAGAAACAAAAAACAAGAATTTTGTAGTCACGGAAAGTGGTATGAATCATTTAATTAGACCTGCATTATATAACGCATATCATGAAATTGAGGTACTGAACAACCAAGAAGATAACATAATTGCAGATGTGGTTGGTCCATTATGCGAATCTGGAGATTTTCTTGCCAAAAATAGGAAAATAAAAAAGCCAAACCCTGGTGATATTTTAATTGTTAAGAACGTAGGGGCATATGGATATTCAATGGCAAATAACTATAATGGGACAACCAAACCTGTGGAAATATTGATAAAAAAAGACGGAAAAGACTTGATTATAAGAAAAGGTGAAGAGATTTCAGACTTATATAAAAATGTAATTATATAGAAATGGGGCAAATATTTGCCCCATTTTTTAACCAATATATTCCACTTCTTCTTCATCTTCACCCTCAAGTGCAAATTTTAAAGACTCAATTGCAACCTCAATTTGTGATCCATCCGGTTCTGCTGTAGTAAGTTTTTGCAAAAGAAGCCCAGGAAAAGCCAAAAATCTCAAAAACTTCACCTTATCAAATAACTTTAAAAGCTCATATGAAATCGAGGCAATTATCGGAATAAAAACAACTCTAACAACTATTCTTTCAAGCCATGTCAAAGGTCTGTATATTCCAAACAAACTAAATAATATTATGGCAACAATAAAAAAAATCATTACAAAATTCGTACCACATCTTGGATGAATAGTAGAATATTTTTTCACATTTTCAACTGTTAATTCTTCATTATTTTCATACGCATGTATAGTTTTATGTTCTGCTCCATGGTATTGAAAAACCCTTTTTACATCTTTCATAAACGAAATTATCCACACATACAAAAGGAAAAATCCCAACCTTATAAACCCATCCACCAATGAAAATAAAAATTCATCATTGTTTATTCCTATCAATCCCGTTAAATAGACGGGGAGCATAACAAAAAATCCTATTCCCAAAACAATTGCAAGAAAAATAGAAAAAAATGTCTCAGACTTTTTCATTTCTTCACCTGTTGCTATTTCCGCTGACCTATCTAAACCCTTCAATCCAAAGTACATCGAGTAAAAAAGACTAAATAATCCCCTCAGAAATGGAACTTTTAGTATCTTTTTGTTTTTTATCTTTCCAATTTCCTCTTTAACTATTTCCCCAGATTCGTTCCTAACGGCTATAACTATTTTTTTCCCCATCATTAGGACACCTTCTATTATCGCCTGTCCTCCTACTTTCATGTCATTCCTCCCATAATAAAGAAATTGGGGTCAAATATCCCCCAACATCTCCAAAATTTTCCTTGCATTATCATTTTCTAAAACTACCTTAAAAAACCTATACGCACTTCTATCTTCTTCCGTATTTTTATCAATGAAGTAACTACGCATCTTATTTGCAAACTCATCTTTCTCTTCCTGCGTCATCTTTGCTATATCTTCTACTATATTCAACAACCTTTTATCATCTCTACAAATTCGAGCTATATACTCCAATTCACCCATTCAAGATTTATTCCGCCTTCTTTTTAGTAAGATATACTCTAAAGGAAATTCCCGTTCTTGTTTCACCATCAATTTCAACTTCTATAAACCCAGGTACTGCGTATAGATCCTTCCCCTCTTCCGCTAGAAATCTTCTTGCCACTGCTAAAGCTTTCGACGCCTGGTTAACAGCCCCAGCACCAATTGCTTGAATCTCAAGTTTTTCGTTCTTATTAAGCGAACCTACAATAGCACCTGCCACCTTGTTAGGATTTGATTTTGAACTAACCTTAAGTGTTTCCATAGCTATACCACTCCTCCTTGAACAAATATTAATAGAACTGTAACAACACAAGTATATTTTAACATAAAATTACAAAAAAACAAAATTTTGCCAAAAATTTTTTTATTTTAATCTGATAAAAACCTAAAAATCAAACAAAGAAGATTGATCAGTCTCAGGTAAATCTTTCAAAACACCCAATTTTTTCATAGTATCAATATGTGCCTTACTTAATTTAGTTCTTCTTTTTAAATCTTCAATTGAAGTAAAAGCCTTTCCCTTTCTTGCTTGTAAAATGGATAGAGCAACGCTATCTCCAACGCCGGGAATTTTATTTAGAGGTATCCTTAATTTATTATCTTCAATAATAAATCTTCTATAATCACTCTTAAATATATCAGGAGGCAAAAATTCAAATCCCCTTAAATACATCTCAAGGGCTGCTTCTAGTACTTTTTCTTCATTTTTCTCTTTTACATCTTTTTTTATCTGTGCACCTAATTCTACGAGTCGTTTTTTAATTGCCTTTTTACCTTTTAGAATAGTTTTCACAGAAAATTCATCACCTTTTATAGAAAAAAACGCCGCATAATATGCAAGTGGATAGTGCACTTTAAAATACGCTATTCTAAAGGCCATACTTACATAAGCAACAGCATGGGCTTTAGGAAAAAGATACTTTATTTTTTTACAAGATTGTATAAACCATTCTGGGATATTCTTTTCCCTCATTATTTGTTCATCTTCTTCTGAAATACCCTTTCCTTTTCTCACGTTTTCCATTATCTTAAATGCTCTAGACTCATCAACCCCTGCATCTATGAGATATATCATTATATCATCGCGACATGATATCACTTCTGAAAGAGTTGCTTTTCCAGAACTTATTATATCTTGTGCATTATTAAGCCATACATCTGTGCCATGTGAAAGTCCAGAAATCCTTACAAGTTCTGCAAATGTTTTTGGTCTAGTTTCTTTCAACATCTTTTGCACAAAGTCTGTTCCAAATTCTGGAATACCTATCGTTCCAACATCAGTACCTAAATCATTCGCCTTGATCTTCAAAGACTTTAAAGAAGAAAATATTTGCAATGTTTCTTTATCATCCATTGGGACTTTTGTAGGATCAATACCTGTATATTCTTGCAAAAGCTTTAACATTGTAGGATCATCGTGTCCCAATGCATCCAATTTCACCAAATCATCGTGTATGGATTCATATGCAAAGTGTGTTGTACACATCCCTGAATCTTTCTTATTTGCGGGATACTGTATAGGTGTAAAATCATACACAGTCATATCTTTTGGAACTATCATCAATCCACCGGGATGCTGACCGGTTGTCCTCTTAACACCGGCAACCATTTCAGCTAATCTAATCTGCTCTGCTGTTTGTAAACTTTCACCTTTTACCTCCATATAACTTTTCACATAACCAATAGCACTTCGTTCCGCTATTGTACTAATAGTTCCCGCCCTTAAAACATTGTCCTTTCCAAAAAGTTCAACAATATAGTTATGAGCTCTATCTTGATATTCTCCAGAAAAATTTAAGTCTATATCAGGTACCTTATCCCCCTTGAATCCCATGAAAGTTTCAAAAGGTATATCCTGCCCCGTTTTCACAAGCTCTACTCCACATTTTGGACACTTTTTACTAGGCAAATCATATCCAGAACCTACTTCTTTTGAAAATTCCAAATATTTACATTCAGGACAAAGATAATGAGGTTGTAGAGGATTAACTTCGGTAATTCCCATAAGGTATGCGACAAACGAAGAACCAACTGAACCGCGCGAACCAACTACATAACCGTCTTCGTTTGCCTTTTTAACTATAAGGTGTGCAATTTCATACAACACCGCATAGCCGTTGTCGATTATGCTTTTTAATTCTTTTTCCAAACGTTTTTCAATAATCTCTGGAAGCGGATCACCGTAAAGTTCCTTTGCACGGGTAATAGATAAATTCCTTACATTTTCATCAGCACCTTCAATAATTGGAGGATGCAATTTTCTTTTCACTGGTTTTACATATTCAATCATATCTGCAATTTTATTACTATTTTCAACTACAACTTCTCTTGCTATATCCTCATCTTCAAAAATTTCCATTGCCTCTTTTAGCATTTCTTGAGTAGTTCTAAGGTACAACATTGCATTTTTATCTCTTAAATCCTCATCATTTGGATTACTTTTTTCCACTGGCGCAAGTAGTACATGTCTTGCTTTGATATCTTCTGGTTCTAAAAAATGTGCATTACTAACCATAACTACAGGTAAATCCAATCTCTTTGCTAAATTGTATAACCTTCTAAAAACCTGTTTTGCAACATCTTTTTCAACATTTACCACAGTATTTATCGGAAAAATCTCTACAAAATCATACTCTTTTAGCATTTCTAAAATTTCTTCATCTGTCGAAGAACCCGTTAATGCTTGAAAGAGCTCACCATTTTCACATCCAGTACCAAATAAAAGCCCTTCTTTGTATCTTATTAACTCTTTCTTTGGAATAAATGGTACATATTTAAAGTATTTTACATGCGCATCAGATACGAGTTTATATAGATTTTTTAACCCCACTTTATTCTTCACAAGTATAGTCAGATGATTAAATTGTCTCTTTGTTCTAATACTAGAATAAGAGCTACTCTTTAAGTTATTTACTTGTTTTAAAGTCCTTATACCGCGTCTTATAACAAGTTCTAATAATTTTTCAAACAACTTTACAGTTACACTGGCATCGTCAAAAGCCCTATGATGTTTAAATGGGCCTAATTTAAAATATTCCACAAGCCTTCCAAGTCCAAAAGATTTTACCTTTCCCCTTAAAACTTCTTTGGAAAGTTTCAAAGTATCCAAATAGGGAAGAACTAAGTCTTTTTTGTGTAACTTTCTATAAACTTCTCTTATAAACCCATAATCAAAATCTGCGTTATGTGCTACTAAAACTGTACCTTCAATAAATTCCAAAAATTTTGGGAAAACTTCATATATATCCTTTGCATCTTCTAACATCTCATTTGTAATACCTGTAAGCTTTTGAGTAAAATCTGAGACTTTTTTTGTAGGTTTTACAAAAGTAGAAAATTTATCGATAATCTCCCCATTTCTATACTTTACCGCACCTATTTCAATAATTTCATCAAATCTAGCATTCGTACCTGTTGTTTCAAGGTCAAATACAGTGTATGTAACCTCACTTAAATCAAAATCATCCGATAAATTTTTTACTATATCCCCTGTCTCATTTAATATGTACATTTCCGTACCAAATATAGGTTTAATACCATTTTTTTCTGCTTCCTCAAACAAATAAGGAATAGACTGTACATTACCGTGATCTGTAATTGCAACTGCATTCCAACCCCATTTTTTTACTTTTTTTACCAATTCTTTAATATCTATAATAGCATCTAAATCACTCATTTTTGAATGAAGATGTAATTCTACTCTTTTCATATCCGAAATATCTTGTCGTTCAATAGGGTTTGGATCTTCATAGATCTCAGAAATCGCAAAATAATATTCTCCTTTTTTACTGACATTCATAGAACCTTTAAAATAATACCAATTTCCCACACTAAGTGTTGACTCAAATTTTTCATCAAAAATCTTTCCCAAAATAGACTCCTTTTTATCGGTGATATATACTAAAATAGTTGATAAATAATCTGACTTTTCTAACTTGAACACCTTTCCCCTCAAAAATACTTTTTTGGAATTCAAAGGTATATTGGATGGAAAATAATATCTCTCTTTCTCTGTAAAAGTTTTTATTTTTTCTTCAACAACTTTTGGTGGTTCAAATTTTTCTTTAACAAATTCAATCTTTACAGGTTTACCCGTAATTTTCTCTATGTTCTTTAACTTTTTCTCTATTTTTTTCACGGCAAATTCACTAAAAGTTTTTACCAAAATCTCATTTTCAAATACCTCTACATCTTTTACGTAAGGCGCCGCTCCATTCAAAAGTTCTAAAATTTCCTCTTTTTTTAGTTCAAGAAGTTCATACTCAAATTCAACATCGATTCCAAAAAAAACCATTAACTTTTCTCTAAGTAACTGAAAATCCCCAACTCCCTTCTTTATATAGAAAATCAAAAGGCGGTTACTTTGGTCGTAAATCACTTTTGTAATTTCACCATCTATTTCAATATTAAAATATTCAGCTATATTTGTAATTGGATAACTTAATTCATCAAAAACGTACTTCATAACATACCTCCTTACAACCTTAATTCCACTGCTAAACACCAAGCAACAGCTAATGCATCAGCTGCATCATCAGGTCTCGGAATTTTATCCAATCTTAAAAGCATTTTTACCATTTTTTGTACTTGTTTTTTATCAGATCTTCCATAACCGGTAATGTTATTTTTTACTTGATACGGAGTAAATTCATATAACGGCAAATTTCTTTGAGATGTTGCAAGTAATATTACTCCTCTTGCTTCACCTACATGAATAGCAGTTTTTACATTTTTATAAAAAAACAAACTTTCGATTGCACACGCATCTGGAGAATAATATTCAAGTAATTTAACAAATTCTTCGTATATAATTTGGAGTCTCTTTGACATGGAAACATCTTTTTCTGTTGTAATAACTCCATGAGCTACATGAGAAATCTTATTCCTATTTTTTTTCAAAACTCCATACCCTAGTATACCATATCCCGGATCAATACCTATTATTATCAAGTTATTCCCTCCGCAATGAAAGATTATAAACAAAGATTGTTAAAACAGGTAACACACTTGCACTTAAAAACATAAGCATGGTATTATTACCAAAAATTGCGGCGTAACCACTAGATAAAAAACTACCAATTGCCCATGAGAACCCCATGGAAATTGAAGAAGCCAATGCCTTATTGTTGGGTAATAGTTTTTGAGCAGAAACTATGTTAGAAGACATGGTAAAAAAGCTAAAACCATCAAATAGAATGAAAAATACAATCTTTAAATATAAATGCGGAACAAGTACAAATAATAAACCAAAAAATCCCATTCCCAAAAATCCCACAGTATTTGTAAATCTATCATTTGTCTTCTCAAGCACAATTGTACCAAAAAAATTGGTAAATACACCAAGAATCATACCAAATGTTAGTATTGAACCGCCAATTATCAAAGATTTTCCAACTTCATTCACATAAATAGGTATATACGTATGAAAAATATCCATAGAAAAACTTCTTGAAGCCACTATCAAAAATATAGGCCATAACTTTAGAATATCACCTCTAAAAGACAAATTCTTTCTCACAGCCTTTTTTTCATAATGTAATATGGTCCTTGATAATACTAAAAGGAAAATAGAAACACTAAACGTTAAAATATACATTTTTTTTATCCCTACATATCCTTGAAAAATTGTTATAAAAAGTGGTGCAAGTCCTGCACCCAATGTTCCAGCTACCGAAAAAATAGCAATATGTTTTCCCTTTTCGCTCTTTCCAGCAAAACTAGCACCAATTGGATGAAAAATAGAATTTAAAACCCTTATTATAACAACAAGCAAGAAAAATAAAAATACAGAGTTTACAAATCCCAAAAATGAAACAAAGAATATTTCAAGTAACACTATAACGGTTATGTACAAACCGTCTCTCTTTTTACCATCAAAATACATCCCAAAGAACACTTGAAATAGGGAAGTAAGCCCCCCCAAAAGTGCCATAAAACTTGCAAAAGTCCTATTGTCTATACTTAAATTTTCAATAAAATATGGAGCAAGTGGTTTGACAAAAGCGTTGAAAAAATCTGCAAAAAAGTGAAAAACAGCCGTTACAAACTCCATCTTCATCACCATCCTTTTTATGATACAATAATTATAACAACGAAAACCTAACATGTCTATATATTTCGCAAAGCTAATCAAAGGAGGGAGAAACATGAAAAAATTAGTTATACTGTTATTAATTTTTCAAACACTCTTTTTATTTTCCATTCAATATGTTGAATTTTCATCCACGCTTGATAACGAAATTTGGAAGTTAAACGTAAAATATCCTATGTTTCTCCATATGGAAAATTTTGCAGTGGAAAAGTACATAAATGATATGATTTATAACGACATTTACAACTACATAAGGAATTTATACAATTTTTTGAATTATTCATATTCCGATGCAAAAAAATATGGTATGCAATACAGACCTGGAAATGTAATTGTAAATTATAAAATCACATATTCAAAGGATAACATAATAAGTCTGGTAATAGACTACTACGAATATACAGGTGGTGCTCATGGAAATACAAAAAGAAAAGCATACAATTTCGATATAACCAAAGGAAAATTATTGAAATTACACGATGTAGTAACACGTGATTCCATTGAAAAAATGTTAAAATACATAAATAATCAAATTAAATTAGACAAAAAGAGATATTTTCAAACTCTACTCGATGAATTACCTTCTGATCAATTTTATTTTACAAACGAAGGTTTGGTAGTATATTTTAACCAGTATGAAATTGCACCATATTCTTCTGGAATTCCAGAATTTGTATTCAAAGTAGAAGATATACAGTTAAAAAAATGATAAAAAGAATAACGTTAAGCTTTTAGAAAAATAACATTAACAGAATTTTTTTATTTCAATTCGTTAAAAGTGGTAAAATATTTGAGGTTATAGACGCCTGGAACGTGTCGAAAACGCCGAGATGGCTACATGTTCCAGCGTGTGTTTATTTCAAAAACATTGAGGAGGTGAAGTTTGTGTACGCTATTGTTGAAAGCGGTGGAAAACAGTTTCGTGTAGAACCTGGAAAAGTATTTTTTACAGAAAGAGTTCTAGGAAAAAACGAAGGAGACTCTATAACACTAGACAAGGTATTGATGGTAAAAACTGATGATGGAAAAGTTTTAGTCGGAAAACCATATCTTGAAAATGTTTCAATAACTGGAACAATTGTTGAACATGGTAGAGCAAGGAAAATTATAGTTGGAAAATTTAGACCGAGGAAAAATTACAAAAGAATCAAAGGTCACAGACAATGGTATACTGCTATAAAGGTTGAAAATATAGAAGTAAAATGATTAAGTGTGCTTTTACAAAGAAGAATGGGGTATTTGAAAATTTTTTAATAACAGGACATGCCATGTATGAAAGAAAAGGAAAAGACGTAATTTGCGCGGCGGTAAGTACTGTCTCTCAACACACAGCACGTTTTTTAGAAAAACAAGGTGCAAAAATAACAATTAAAGATGGATGCCTAAGGGTAGAAAAAATTCCAAACGACGAGATATCTCAAATTTTTGTTAAAGAACTAACGGAAACGCTTTTAGATCTTTCTTTGCAATTTCCTAAATTTATAAAAATGGAGGTGACCAATGATGAAGATTAACATACAACTCTTTGCAAAGAGTAGTACCGCAAGGAACGGTCGTGACAGTAATCCAAAATATCTAGGTGTAAAAAAATCTGATGGTCAAGTAGTAACTGCAGGTACTATAATAGTTAGACAAAGAGGAACAAAAATATGGCCAGGTAAAAACGTAGGAATGGGAAGAGATTTCACGTTATTTGCCCTAAAAGATGGGAAAGTAAAATTTGAAGTGAGAAATAACAGAAAATACGTTAGCGTGTATTAAGGGGGATTAAAGGTGAAAAATGCCAAAAAAGTGGCAATTATTGGGGTGTTTGCTGCGCTTTCATTTGTTGTGATGTATATAGAATTTCCCATATTTCCAGCTGTAAATTTTCTAAAATACGATCCAAGTGATATACTTGCATTATTAGTTTCTTTTATATATTCCCCAACAGTAGGATTAATAGTACTTGCAATAAAGGATATATTATTTTTCATATTTAAATCAGGAGATATAGTAGGGATTGCAATGAACTTTGCTGCAGGTGCACTTTTTATAGTCCCAACAGCCATGATATATGCAAATAAGGGGAGAGTTAGAGAAATACTAGGGTATATAGTTGGTATAACAGCTGCAACGGGTGGTATGGCACTTCTAAACATAGTAGTTGTACCATATTATTGGAAAATTTCTTTATCTGATGTTTTTAAATTATTACCATGGATAATAGGATTTAACGCAATAAAGTTTTTCATAGACTCGGTCGTAAACGCAATAATACACAAAAAAGTTAAAGGAATATTAGAACCTGACGAAAATATAAGGAGGGAGGAATAACAATGGCAAGACCTTTGCCTATACAGAAAACAACACTTTTAAAGAAAGAAGAAGTCAAGAGAGATTGGTATGTAATAGATGCCGAAGGACAAACACTTGGAAGACTTGCAACAAGAATTGCACTAGTTTTAATGGGAAAAAACAAACCAAATTGGACTCCTCATGTAGATTGCGGAAATTTTGTAGTTGTTGTTAATGCTGATAAAATAAAACTTACAGGTAAAAAATGGACTCAAAAGAAATATTACAGACATACAGGATATCCTGGTGGTATTAAGGAGTTTACCGCAAGGCAACTTTTACAAAGAAACCCAGAAAAATTAATTCAACTTGCGGTTAAGAGAATGCTCCCAAAAACAATTCTAGGTAGAAGAGCACTAAAAAGACTTAAAATTTATGCAGGTTCAGAGCATCCACATCAAGCTCAAAAGCCAGTCGAATTGAGTTTTTAATAAGGAGGGGAAAGGAAGATGGCTGAATACTACATGGGAACCGGTAGAAGAAAAACATCAGTTGCAAGGGTATATTTAAAAGAGGGAAATGGAAAAGTAATAGTTAATGATAAAGAGTACGAAGATCTAAATGGTTATCTCGAAAACTCCGTCTGGACCCTTCATGCAATGGAACCTTTAAAAGTGACTGGTCTAGAAGGTTCCTTTGATATGTTAATTAGAGTAAATGGTGGAGGAAAGTCAGGTCAGGCAGGAGCAATTAGATTGGGAATTGCAAGAGCACTCTTACAATACAATCCAGATTTAAGACCTACATTAAAAGAAAAAGGTCTTCTAACCAGAGACCCGAGAATGGTAGAAAGGAAAAAATACGGTCTTAGAAAAGCAAGACGCGCTCCACAATTCTCCAAACGTTAATATTCCCACATTTTCCTTTGTGGCAGCTTTTTGCTGCCACGTTTGTTGTTTTAAATAAAGAGGTGGTTTATGTACTCCAAGCAAATTATTGAGGAAATCAAATCAAAAATTGATATCGTTGAACTTATCTCAAGATATGTTAGCCTACAAAAAGTAGGAAATAATTATCGTGGGCTCTGTCCTTTCCATACCGAAACCACACCATCATTTTATGTAAACCCATCCTTTCGGACGTTCCACTGCTTTGGTTGCGGTGCGTCAGGGGATGTGTTTAGCTTCTTGGAAAAAATAGAAAATATATCCTTTAGCGAGGCACTTCAAAAACTAGCAAAAGAAGCAAATGTAAAAATAGACGTTAAAACTTCTACTTTTCAACAATTATACTACAAGTTCTATTCACTTGTACATCAAGAGTATAAAAATCAATTAAAAATAAGTCCCATTGCACTAGATTATCTTAAAAATAGAGGGTTTTCAAATGAGGAAATACTAGAATACGAATTTGGATTTTCTCCTTTAAATTCCTCCATACCATTAAAGATATCACAACAATTGGGGATAAAAATTTTGAGAAAATTTGGATTCACCTCAAAGGATCTATTTGAAGGAAGATTAATTATCCCTATTAAAGATGAATACGGTAAAACAATTGCATTTGGCGGCCGATTATTGGGCGAAGGTCAACCTAAATATTTAAATTCATTTGATACAGATTTATTCAAAAAATCAAAGACTTTATTCTTATTAGATAGGGCAAAGGAAAAAATCAAAAATGCAGATTTTGCAATTGTATGTGAAGGATATTTCGATGCACTTGCGTTTCATAGAGCAGAGCTTAAAAATTCCATTGCAACACTCGGCACTGCCTTTACAAAATTTCACGCATATAAACTAAAAAAACTCACACAAAATGTAGTACTTTCTTTTGACACGGACAAAGCCGGCATAAAGGCTACTTTGCAAAGCATAAAAATCCTTCTTACTATGAACTTTAACGTAATGGTGGCAAATAAATCTTCAAAAAAAGATCCCGATGAAATATTTAAATCGACCGGAAAAGATGGTCTTTATAATTTTATAAAAGAATCTATCCCAGCAGAAAAATTTATTCCCATTGCACTAAGTAAAAATTACAACCTTGAAAATCCAAACGCAATTTCACTATTTATCAGTGAAATAAGAAATTGGGAGGTTATTTTTGAGAAATTTCCAAAAAAACTAGAAATATTCAAAGATACAGTAAAAGAAATATCCGGAAGCAACATCTTTACAAGAAGAATAATCCAAAAAAATTCAAACCTCCCAACATTAGATGATATGATAATCTATCTCATAATAAACTATCCAGATATAAAATTGGATTTAAACCCAAAAATATTAAGTAAACGTTCACAGGAAATTTTAAAATATTTAAAAAACTTTTCCTTTGAAAACATGTCTAAAGATTTGCAAGAATATGTAAAAGACGTATTGAAAAAAATGGAAAATGTGGAAATTACCGAAGAATTTATTAAAAACATAAGAAAACAAATCAAAAGAAAAAATATTGAAAAAAGAATAGAGGAAATAGATCAATATATAAAGAACGCAAGTGATGATGAAAAAAGAATTCTTCTACAAACAAGAATAGAGCTTATTCGAAAGCTCAAAAATATTTAGGAGGTGATCTCCTGATGGCAAGAAGCAAAAAGTTTTCCGTGGATAAACAAATAGAAAAACTAGTAAAAATCGGAAAAGAAAAAGGTTTCGTAACATACGATGATATTGATAAAACATTTCCACCTGATAAAACCGACGATTTTGATGGAAACATTTTAGAAAAAGTCTACGAAGAATTAGAAAAAAATAACATCTTAATAACCGAAACAAATCCTCATGAACAAATAGATGAAGTTTCATTAGATGATTTTCTAGAAGAATCCCCAAAATTTTACGATAACATGGCAACTAAGGATTTGATAAAAATGTACTTGAAAGACATAGGAAAAATACCGCTTCTCAGTCAATCAATGGAAAGAGAACTTGCAAGACGCGCCCAACAAGGTGATGAAAGAGCCAAGCAAAAATTAGTTGAATCAAACTTAAGATTAGTTGTAAGTATTGCAAAAAGATACATAGGAAAAGGATTGTCATTTCTTGACTTAATCCAAGAAGGAAATGTGGGGTTATTAAAAGCAGTAGAAAAATTCGACTGGAGAAAAGGATACAAATTTTCAACATATGCTACATGGTGGATTAGACAAGCTATAACAAGGGCTATAGCAGATCAAGCGAGAACTATTAGAGTCCCTGTCCACATGGTTGAAACTATAAACAAAGTACAAAAGATAATGAGAGATTATTATCAAAAACACGGAACTGAAATGCCTCTAGAAGAAATCGCAAAAGAAATTGGAAAACCCGTTGAAAAAGTAGAAGAAATACTCCAAGCTGCTAAAGAAACAACCTCACTTGAAGCTCCTGTTGGAGAAGATGAGGATTCTACTGTAGGTGATTTTGTTGCAGACGAAAGTATAGCTTCCCCCAGAAAAGAGGCTATGAGAATGCTTATTAGAGAAGAAGTGGAAAAAGTATTAGAAACATTAAATGATAGGGAAAAATTGGTCTTAAAGATGCGATATGGTTTAATTGATGGAAAATCAAAAACCCTTGAAGAAGTGGGACAATACTTTAACGTGACACGTGAAAGAATTAGACAAATAGAAGTCAAGGCGCTTAGAAAATTAAGGCATCCATCTAGAAGCAGATATTTAAAACTTTTATTTAAAATGTCTGATGAATCATAGGTGAAAGCAATGTTTAAAATACCATTTCGAAATGTAATTAAAAATTGGAAAAAATCCCTTTTGGTAATTCTCGGGAGTATGATTGCAACTATGTTAGTGGTGGGAGCATTATCACTAAATGACTCTGTAAATAATTGGTTTGCAAACAAAATTAAAAACAATTTTGGAAATATAGACATAGTGGCAAAGGACAAAAGTGATACATTTTTCTTTCCAAAAACACTCAATACCACAAAGATATCTAAGTATCTTGACGAACTTAAAGAGAAAGGAAAAATAAAAGACTACACATTCGTTAATCTTATATCCACTAGAATACAATTTGATGAAAAATTTATAGATGTATTCGCAATAGGATACGATAAAAATTTTTTTAATTTTTCCAAAAAAATTGTCAATGGAGTAATAATATCAAAAGACCTAGCAGAAACTTTAAACGTAAAAAAAGGTGATAAAATAAATTTAATCACCCTTAACGGAAAAAAAGTTGTGGAAATAAACGAAATAGGAGCTGAAGAATTTAATTTTAGAGGCGAAACTGGTATGACAAATGGGAGCATATTTCTCCCTAGAGACCTTATGTTAAACCTCAAAATTTACACGTATAAGGAACCAAATACAGTATTTATTTCTTTAAAAAGTCCTATAAAAAATCATCTTAAAATTTCAGCAGAAATATCAAAACTTACAAATCTTAGAACTACTCCTACTAAGTATAATTTAAGGTATTCTCCTCTTAATAAAGTTATTGGCTATTTATTTTTAGGATTTAGTGGCTTTGCACTTTTAAGTAGTTTTTTATTTGTTTCAAACTTTTTTGGTGTACTAGCCGAAGACAGAAGAAAGGTATTTGGTACTCTAAGAACTTTGGGAATTTCCAAATACAAAATTGGAGGATTGTTGTTTTTAGAAGGAGCTATATATATAATTTTCTCGTCTTTAATAGGGGCTACTTTGGGAATACTTCTTGGAAAATACTTATTAAGCTTAGTAAATAAAGCACCGGAAATATTATCATCTAATACTATGATTCCAGAAAAGATAACTTTCTTTATAACTACAAAAACCATATTATTGGGAATATTAGTTTCTATAGTTGTACCATTATTACTACTTATCCTTCGTTCAATTTCTTTTTCAAAATTACCTCCTGTTGTATTACTTTCCAATACAGAAATTTTACCAAAGAAAAAATACTTGTATTTCCTTTTATTTGTGGGACTTTTAACTATTTTAAATTTCAACAGATTTTACTTTTTAATATTCTTAATTTTAACACTCCCAATATTCATTAAAAAAAACTATATCCTGGTAATTTCTGGAGTTTCTGCTATATTATTGACACTCCCTCAAATAGGAACTGGGGTTAATTGGGACTATTTAATACGTTCTATCATATTTTTAATTGCAAGTATATATCTAGTTTTTTCGATTTTAGATATATTAAAGAACATCTTAAAAAAATTTCACAGCATAACATCTATACTTTCAATTTCATACATTGAAAAACAAAAATTAAGAAATTACGTTGTTTTCCTTGTCTATGCAATCATTACACTCGTAATCATACTAACCGCTATTATACCAACAAGCATTTTTAAACATATCAACCAGAAGCTAAACACTGGTATACTAGGACACAATTTTATTATAATCGAAAATCCATTAAAAAGTTTCCTTAGCTTTTCAAATTATGATGAAGAATTTAAATCTATGTTTAAAAATATCTCAAAAATACAACTTGTCAACGCAAGGAAAAATGGAAAACATCTGGTAGTAATACTAGCATCAGAAGGTATATGTAAAAGCTTAAAAATAAAAGGAAAAGATATCCCAAAATTAAAGTTAAAAGATGGATTAGGAAATAAAAACATACTTAAAAATGGAACAAATACCATTCTTCTAACAGGTATACTACCTGGTATAAGTGCAAGATTTAATGAAACATTTAACGTAGTTGATACATATGATCCAAAAGAACTACTTGTACCACTTGATGCAATATTTGTTTACGACAAAAAGATTTCCGGAGCACTTACGGGATATGCAGGCGTAATAAAAGAAAAATTTGCTGAAAAGGCAAAGAAAATTGTATACGAAAAATTTGATTCTCCTTTGTACATAACAGAAGAATTAAACAAGATATTTTCCGGTATAAAGTATTTTGTTAATATAGCAATTCAACTCTTCTACTTTGGATTTATTAGTGGTTTTTCCGGACTAACCATACTAAGTTTAAAAAATGTACATGAAAGAAGAAGGATAATCGGTGCACTAAAGGCAATAGGTGTAAATAAAAAAATCATATTCAAATCCTTCTTGACGGAAACCTTTTTGATAGTCACAATAGCAATCATCACGGCAATATTTACAAATATTTTTATAACGCTTGATATTTTTAAAATGATATCTTCTGAAATACCTAATTTCAAAATAACAATTCCTTGGAAACAAATTTCGCTAATACTACTGGGTGTTTACCTTGTTACAGCTATATTTACCATATATCCTGCAAATCTTGCCCAAAAAATCAAAGCATCAGAAGCAATTAGGGTTTTCGATTAATGAAACACATTTTTTACATTTCTAAAATTGACACATTAAAAACAAAAGTGTAAAATATAGTTTGTGTTAGAGTAGAAAATATATAAAGATAAAATAAAAGAAAGGGGAGAATGAAAATGGCAAGATGTCAAATTTGCGGCAAAGGACCCGTTACCGGTAAGAACGTTTCGCACTCAAACAGAAAAACAAATAGATGGTTTAGACCTAACTTACAAAAAGTAAGAGTAATAACAGATGAAGGAAAAGTAAAGAGAATGTGGGTATGTACGAGCTGTTTAAGCGCGGGAAAAGTTAGAAGGTACGTTAGCAAAAGCGTGGAGGCGTAATAAGCGGGTGTTCCCCGCTTTGTTTTTATGTATAAAATATTGGTAATTTTATTTTTTTTATCTTCACACTACCCTTTATACTACATATTAAAATTCCCCATTTCTTTTCCAGTTTTTGCGATCACTTTCTCCTCATACTTTGCTCTAACTTCCCTCTTTTTGGAAGCCGTTACTTTTTCCGTTAATCTCAATAGAGATTTCATTGAAATTAGTTCTCTCTTTTACAAAAGATTCATTTCTATATCAAAAATCGAATATTTTCGTTATTCTATATTTTGTGTTAAAATAAGGTCTGAAGGTAAAACTTATGCTTTTCCACCAATGGGGGGATATTTACGGAAAGTAGAAGAACTTTTGCCGAAATAAATCTTAAAAATTATATCCATAACCTAAAACACTTTGAAAAAGAATGTGCTCCTGCAAAAATAATGCCTGTAGTAAAAGCTGACGGATATGGCCATGGTGCTGTTTTCCTTGCAAAGGCAGCAGAAAAAATTGGAATTGACTATTTTGCCGTGGCTTTTTTAGAAGAGGCATTAACATTAAGAGAAAATGGAATTAAAGCAAATATACTTGTATTTAACTACATAGATAAAGATTTTGTTGAAATTGCCGTAAAAAACAATATAACTATTACAATGTTTTCTTGGGAACAACTTCAATTATACAAAAACTTAAAAAGAAAACCAAAAGTTCACATAAATATCAATACCGGAATGAATAGGCTAGGAATTAATCCAAACGAAGCTAAAAACTTTTTCAAGGCACTTATTAAAAATAATTTTGAAGTTGAAGGTGCATATACTCACTTTGCCGTGGCAGATTCCAAAGATAAAGAAGATATAGAATTTACAAAAAAACAATATAGATTATTTGCCAATACAAATTTAGATGTTAAAATCAAACACGTAAACAATAGTGCAGGTGCAATCTCAAAACTAGTGCCCATGGAAAACTATATAAGAGTTGGAATTGCAAGTTACGGTCTTATGCCAAGTTTACAAGTAACAGATGAAAATCTCAAACCTGTACTTTCATGGAAAAGTGTGGTTTCTCACGTAAAATATATTGAAAAAGGAGAAACAATAAGTTACGGTAGAACATTTAAAGCACCAAAAAAAATGAAAATTGCAACAATTCCCGTTGGATATGCAGATGGATATTGGAGACATTTATCAAACAAAGGAGAGGTTTTGATAAACGGAAAAAGAAGAAAAATCTTGGGAAGGGTTTGCATGGATCAATTTGTAGTAGAAGTAGATGATGATGTAAAAATAGGTGATGAAGTAGTACTAATAGGTATACAAGGAAAAGAAAAAATAAGTGCAGAAGAAATTGCAGAAAAAGTGGGAACAATAAATTACGAAGTAACATGCAGGATATCTAGTAGAGTTCCAAAAATATACAAAGGGGTGGAACTTTGAAATTACCCAAAGAATTGATTGAGAAATTCAAGGAACCTTTCATATCTGAACTCGAAAATTATATCAACTCAGATGTTGAATTAATTGTAAAAGTAAAGAGCAAAAGACTCCTGGAAAATAAAAATGGTGAAAAATATTTGCTAATAACTTTTGAAGATAAAACTGGTATTTTAAGGGCTATTGATTGGTTTAACGCAGAAAAAAACAACTTAAAAGTGGATGTTGGCAATGTGGTAAGGGTAAACGGCAAAATTGTTTTATACGATGGAAGACTTCAATTAAATATTCCTCAAGACTCGAATTTAATTGTATTAAATAAAAATGAATATTCGTATGAAAGGTTCGTATCTAAATCAAAAATTCCAGTAGATAAAATTATAAGCAAGCTCTTTGAAATTATCGAATCTATAAGAAATAAAGAATTAAAACAACTTTTAGAGGAAATATTTAAAAATGACAAAGAGATTTTTAACAAATTTAAAAATTCACCGGCGGGATTAAAAGTACACCACAACTATATTGGAGGTCTTGCCGAACATTCCATAACAGTGGCAAAAATGTGTGATAATGTAGCAAAGATATATCCATGGCTTGACAGAGACCTTTTAATAACCGGTGCACTTTTACACGATATAGGAAAAATTTACGATTATGAGATTAATTCAAAGGGTATAGAAATTACCCAAACAGGTGAATTAATAGGTCATATTGTTATGGGATATGAAATAGTTAACGAAAAAATAAAAAAATTAAACCTAAGAGGAATCTCGGAAAAACTCCTCCATATGATCCTTTCACATCACGGAGAATTGGAATGGGGATCCCCCATTCTTCCAAAAACGCCGGAAGCTTTTGTATTACACATGATTGAAAATTTAGACTCCAAATTAAATAGAATCCAAAATATAAAAGAAAAAGAATTAGAAACAAACCCAAATAAAAAATGGAGCGATTTTGATCCGAACTTAGGAAGAAGATTATTATTAAAACACACTGAGAGGGGATAACGTGGGAAAGAAAAAAAAGGTAATCATAGTAGAATCACCTGCTAAAGCAAAAACTATCGAAAAAATACTTGGGGAAGATTACAAAGTTATTTCATCAAAAGGACATGTTAGGGACTTACCACAAAAGAAATTTGGAGTAAATCTCGAAAATTTCGAACCTGAATTTGAAATAATCCCTGGCAAAGAAAAGGTTGTTGAACAGATACAAAAAGAAGTAAAAGGAAAAGAAGTTTTAATAGCCTCAGATATGGATAGGGAAGGTGAAGCTATTGCATGGCACCTTTCCAATATATTAAACCTTTCTGGAAAAAATCGGATAATATTTACCGAAATTACACCAAATACTATTAAAAAATCCGTACAATCTCCCAGAGAGATAGATATAAAAAAAGTAAACGCACAACTTGCAAGAAGGATTTTAGACAGAATAGTTGGTTACAAAATAAGTCCTCTACTATGGAAAATTATAAAAGGTGCTATGAGTGCCGGAAGAGTTCAATCTGCAGCCTTAAAAATAATTTGCGATAGAGAAAGAGAAAGATTCGTTTTTAAACCAAAAGAGTTTTACAAGGTCTCCATTGAAGTAAAAAAAACTAAAGCAAGCTTGTGGAGTATCTCTGGAAAAAAGATAAAACAAGAAAATGTAACGGAAAAAATAGCAAATGATATAAAAGAAAATGTTAAAGAAGTAATTTTAAAAGATATTATAGAAAAAGAACGAAAAAAAACACCTCCCTCACCATATATAACAAGTACACTTCAACAAGATGCAGCAACAAGGCTGGGGTTCCCTGTATCTAAAACCATGAAAATAGCACAATCACTATATGAAGGTGTAAATACAAAAGATGGTCAACATATTGCCTTTATTACTTATATGAGAACAGACTCTACACGCGTTTCTGAAGAGGCAAAAAACATGGCAACAGATTTCATTGAAAAGAAATTTGGAAATGAATATCAAGGCGGGAAAAAAACAAAAAAACAGAAAAAGAAAGTTCAGGATGCACATGAATGTATAAGACCTGTAAACATAGAAATAACTCCGGAAATTGCCAAAAATTTATTAAATCAAGATGAATACAAGTTATATAAAATTATATGGGAAAGATTTCTTGCTTCGCAAATGAAACACGCAATTTATAAAGACAAAACTTATATATTTCAAAGTGAAAAATACGAATTTAGAACCACAATATCTCACCGTATATTTGATGGATTTGAAATAATTTACAATACAAAGGAAAAAAAAGAAAATGAATTAAATCTTAAAGTAGGAAAAACATATAACGTTTCAAAGGTAAACACCGAAAAAGACATGACAAAACCTCCTTCGAGGTTTACAGAAGCAACACTTGTAAAAAAATTAGAGGCAGAAGGAATAGGAAGACCAAGTACTTATGCAACGATAATCTCCACTCTTTTGCAAAGAAAATACGTAATAAAGGAAAAGAAAGAACTTCTTCCGACACTTCTTGGCTTTGTAGTAGAAGACTTTTTAACAAAAAAATTCCCAGAAATAGTAGACAAAAATTTTACCGCAACAATGGAAGCAGAACTGGATAAAATAGAGACTGGTGAAAAGCAGTGGAAAAACGTACTTAACGAATTTTATTCAGATTTTTCAAAGTACCTTTCAAAAGCACAAAAAGAATTTTACACCGTAAACTACGAAACTGATTTAAAATGCGAAGACTGTGAAGATACTTATAAACTGAAAATAGGAAAATTTGGCCTGTATTTAAATTGTGAATCATGCAAAAAAAATAAAAGTATTGATAACACAATAAATGCAGTAATAATAGAAAATAAAGCCTATATTAACAAAGCAATTGAGAACCACATCTCTATAACAGTTTCTGAAAACGCATGTCCAAAATGCGGTGGTAATCTTACAAGAAAAAAAGGAAAATTTGGTTATTACTTTAAATGTGATTCTTGTGATTTCACTATATCTGGTTATAAAATTGCAAGTGGAAAATGTCCCAAATGCAACTCAATAGTAGTAATGAAAAGAAGCAAAAATGGAAAAACATATTGGGCATGCGCAAACCCAGACTGCGATTATATGTCATGGAATGAACCCAAATGAGGTGATCATTTGTTAAAACTATTCATGACCTTTGCAAAAATTGGATTTTTAGCATTTGGTGGTGGATGGTCAATAATAGGAATCATTCAAAATACCGTTTTGTCTAACAATTGGCTTACTCCACAACAATTCAAAGAAATATTATCAGTGGCCCAAATGACCCCGGGCCCTGTTTTTTTGAACCTTGCAACATATTTGGGACTTAAAATGTATGGTATAAAGGGGGCTATATTAAATTCCTTTTCAGTCCTTGTTGCACCTATTACTTTTACCACTATATTTTTCCTAATTAGAAATAAAGTTTCCAACAAGCTTATAAATGCTTTAAAATTTGGAGTAATTTTTCTAATAATTCTTACCATTCAATCTCTTGCTTTGCGTATTGATAATGCCTTTCAAATAATACTGATATTGTTGGCTTTTATACTATTTACGAAAACAAAAATTGATCCAATATACATTATACTTCTATCTGGAATAATTGGCTATTTTCTTTTTTGATTTTCCAACAACTCATCTGCAGGCACATCCTTTAGTTCTCTTGCCGGAACTCCTGCATAAACTTTTTTAGAAGGTATATCTTTTGTAACAACTGCACCTGCAGCTACCAATGCATCTTCATCAATTACTATTCCTGGAAGAATTGTAGCGTTTGCACCAATTCTCGCACCTTTTTTTAGAGTAGGACCTTTAAAGTATTTTTTTCTCTCTTCTGTCCTTCCTAAAAAGTTATCGTTTGTAAACGTTACTTCAGGAGCAATAAAACAAAAATCTTCAATATTTGAAATTGCAGTTATGTACGCCTCTGTTTCAATTTTTACATACTTTCCTATTTGTGTTTTATTTTCTACCGTTACCCCTCTACCAATGATAGTATACTCTCCTATTTTCACATCTTCGCGTATACTTGCAAGATCACCTACAAAAACAAAATCACTTAAAATTGCACCTCTATAGATTACGCATAACGCCCCTATTGTAACAAATTTTCCAATAACAAGTGATGGTAATTCTTTTTCTTCCGTTGTTGCAGATGTTTTAGCTTTAAATGGCTTCTTTCCAAGGACTGTGTTATCACCAATAACAGAACCTTCCCTTATGATAGTTCCCTCTCTAATAACTACGTTGTGACCTATTTGCACATTGTTCTCGATAATGACACCATCTTCAATTACCACATTGTGCCCCAATTTAACATTTTTTCCTATTTTTGCCTTATCTGAAATATACAAATCTTCACTTCCTTTCTAATTTGCCACATCTCTTTTTCAATTTCTCATATTCTAATTTTAACTTCTCGTATTCTTCCTTTGGAACAAAACCTGCAGAACTTATAACACTTAATATATCCGCTTTTAATTTATCATTGAATTCGTTGAAATGCTTAATAACCGAATTTCCTATGTCCTTTGCCATTTCAGAGGTTAAAACACCTTGGTCAACAAGATCCAACAAAATTTCAACAAATTCATCGGAACTTCCATTAAAAAATCTTATAAAAGCATGTATCAATTTTTCAACAATCTCCCTTTTTAACCCACCAAATACTTTTCCCTTAATTCTTGCTTTTAAAGAAATTTCCTGGGTAATGTCATTACCCAGGCTATCTACAACCTTTATAACTTCACCATTTCTAACAAAATTAGCAATATCATCCAATGTAATAAATTGCTTATCTAAGGTATCGTATAACTTCCTATTTTTATATTTTTTTATTAACCTCAATGTTCCCTCCATAGTAAACCCAAGAAACCGCAGGTTTTATATTTCTGACTTTAGTCCAACCATTACTAAAGTTATATCCTTGTTCCATTTACTTCTTAAGAAAACACCTGTATAATCATCAAAGTTGTAGCCCAATTCGTATAACACATCAAAATCCTCTAAATTATATTTTACCATACCTTTTACATTAAAGTTATCTTTTGAGTAATTGCCATATATTCCCACTAAAAAACTATCGTATTTAAGGTCTACTAACTTAATATACCCATCAACACCTACTAATCCATTACTACCTATTTGATATTCAACTCCTGAAACGTTTTCTAACACGCTTGGTACTTTTTCCTCAATTTTTACATCTCCAACACCTAAAACAGATATTTCAAAATCTGAAACACTTCCAGATTCAAAACCTAAATAGTTATGTACCAAAAATGAAGTCTTTGGGACCTGATAGACTAAACTATTTGAAATTGTAAAAACAAAAGGTCTTTTAACAACTAACCCTTCTTCTGAAATTTTATCTACTACAAAATAATCTGCTCCTTTGTATGTAAGGTATAGAGAATAATCCACACCAAACATATTACCAAACCAACCCATTCCATACGATAACATGGGCTTTAATCCATCTAAAACGGGAGTTGAAGGTGTGTTCAACAAGGCTAAAATTAGTGAATCGTCTGGTAAGTCTGTTTTAACTGTATACGTATAAGTTGCAGGTCTTTCAAATTGGACAAAATTTGAAAAAACATTTAACTTTATACTTCCAAAATCAGTATTATACATATACCTTGCACCTATTGTTGGAAGTTTTTCACTTTCAAAAAATTTTCCAACTTTGTCATAAACTTTGAAAATCTCTGAATCAGGCAATCTCTCAATAAATTTTCCAACCCTTATATCACCAAATTTTGTATAAGCTTCCGCATATGCCTCTTTTAAAGTGGTTAAAGTTAATGGTACAGGATATAAAATTGAATAGAAATCCCCTTCAAAATAAATATAAGAACTATCATAAACCTGATCAAAAATAAGTGCTGATTTTGTATAAAAAGTCCTATCAAACTTTGTATCACTACTAAATGTTAATGGAAAATACATTTTATACTGCCCTATATCAACTAAATTTGTATCAAGATAAAGATAACCACTTTCCAAGTTCAAAGTAAATGAAAATGCGTAAACAAACAAAATTGATAAGAATAATACCGATAATTTTTTCATAAACCACACCTCCTTAATACCTTAAAATGGGTTTTGATATAGTAACCGGTGAAAAGAACCTTTCTGGAATACCTATATCAAACTCTACATCTTTAAGGATAATTTCTGTTACCGTATTTTCTTTTAAATTTCTTGCAACAATACTTGTTGGGACGTTATAACCATCTATGTTTTGAATTTTTTCAAACGTTATAGTTTTATACTTTTCACCTTGCCAGTTGAAAAATTCTATGTAAACTGGTAAAAGTAGTTTTTTATCAATTCTCATATTTAATTCTTTAAAATCAAGCTCTGAATCGTTATGTGTTATATATAAATAATAGTAATTTTCATCTTCTTTAGTTAACTCTGCGTTATAATTTTTATCACTTACCTTATAAACAAGCTCAATATCTTTGTAGGTAAAATCTGAACCTGCAAACCTATCGTTCTTTGCTGCACCACTTATACGTTTTGTAGTTCTAAATGCCGGCATGTACAAATATATATTGTCAGAACCTTTTACCAATAACGTTAAATTTCTATCAGATGCAGGTTTTTTAAATCTAATTATCGCGTATACAACATCTTCACTTTTTTTGTACATGTAAATGGTAAATTCTTTTTGTTGTACATTTCCCTTCTCATCCGTCATCTTTAATTCAAATAGTGCCTTCTCGTCTTTTACATTTTGATAACTATCCTTTACCTTATCCAAAACCTCCTGGCCTGTTATAGAAAATGCAAAAATAACAAATAATAGCGAAAACACCGTCAAAAACTTTTTCATGCCTTTCTACCTCCTTTTATCGAAAATGCCGCAGATAAGAATAATATCGTCAAAATCGCACTTAAAATCAAAGTAATACCCGTCAAAAGACCAAATTGTCTTAACATCTTAATATCCGAAAATACAAATGTGAAAAATCCAAATGAAACAGCCAATGCGTTAAATATTATTCCCCTCCCTGTTGTGAATATAGTCTTTACAACAGCCTCTTTTTTATTACCCAACCTTTCACTTTCGATCTTGTACCTGGAAATAAAATGAATAGCATAGTCTACCCCCGCACCTATTGCAATAGCAGCAATAGAAATTGTTGCAGTATTAAGCGGTATGTTCAACATACCCATAAGCACAAAGTTGAAAAAGACGGTAAAAATCGACGGAATTATTCCTATTATTCCTACTGCAAAAGACTTCATTTGTAAAAGCAAAAGTACAAAAACCACAAATAAAGTCAAAAACATGGATTGATACTGATTCTTAAACAACAAATCACTCACGTACAACGCTATTTCTTGTGCACCTGTGTGTATTGCACTATAACTTGGCTTTAAACTTGGAATATATATATCTTTTTCGGATACTATCTTTAAATATTGTTCGGTATTTTCGTTATATGGAATTCCTAATTTCCTTGCAAAATAACTTGCCTTCCATTTTTTTACAGGCAAATAAAGTTCGTTGTATAATAGATAGCCAAAATCAGAATCAAATTCTTCTTCTTCAAACTTCTTCATACTTAAAAGCTGATTTACAACCTTTTCTTTATCTTCTACACTTTCTCCTAATAATTTTTCTACATCATCAATTGCTTTTAAAATTTCATCTCTATGTAATCTTGCAATCTCAGAAAATGGCATATTCTTCACTAAATTATATGTTTTCTCAAGTTTTTTAACATCTACATTAAGTACTTTTGCATAGTATTTAAAATCAGGAGTATGAGAAACTTCAAAACCCTTGGGTACACTTTTTAAAATTTTTTCTATATTATTTATCAATTTTCTTGTTTTGCTTTCACTATCAACTTTGACTGTTACTTGTATGATCCCCCTATTTAGTTGTTTGTTAACGACAGAATAAATTGTTTCATTTCCTTGGAGAAAAAACCACAAGTTTGATAACTCGTCTTTTGAGAACGGTATAGAATAAAATCCAGTAAATGCCCTACTTAAATCCAACAAAGTATCAACAATAGAAAATGTATTTACAACTCCATCTAACTTATTTAACCTTCTTTCTATCTCATCCATTGCAATTAAAACAGCGGGATCTTTAAAATCTCCCTTCACATCTATGAATAAATAATCAGAGCCTCCAAAATTCGTTTCAATAAAACGTTTATCTACAATAATTCTCTCGTTATCATTTATAGAATTAACAATATCCATATCTGTTTTTATATTAAAAATAAATGGAATCGTTGCAATAACAAGGATAATCAAAACAGTTAGTGTTAGTTTGGGCTTTAAAACCAACCTTGAATGTTTCTTTTCATCCACATGAAAAACTGTAGGCGGATTTATGTAATACAACATCGCTGGAACAAAAAATAGCGCTATAAAGTTACACAACATAACTCCAATACTAGAGAAAATCCCCATTATCCAAACAGGTTTTATATCAGCAGTAAGTAATGACAAAAATCCCACTGCGGTTGTAAGACCACTTAATAAGACAGCAATACCCACATCTCTTAACGTGTAAATTACCCTTTCTTTCTTATTTCCCTTTTCTTCATAGTACTTATTCACAACGTGTATAGAATAAGCCGTACCAATAGATATCAAAGCAACAGGTATAATGGAATTTGCTATTGTAATGTCGAATCCAAAAACTACTATTAATCCCATAGTCCAAATAACACTAATAATTACTCCTAAAATTGGCAAAAAAGCACCTGTAAATCTTCTAAATGTAACTGTCAAAATTACAACCACTATTAAAAGCGATATGGGAACAAGTTTCATTAGATTTCTAAAAGTTATCTCTTTAACAGCCTGATTCACAGCAGAAACTCCGTAAAAATGAACGCCTTTGTAATAGTTCTTTTCTACTAAATCTTTTAACGCTTCAAATGCTTCAGATTCCTTCCCACTTTCAAGAGAAACTAACATCAATCCAGATTTCCCATTGTCAGAAATAAACTTGCTCCTTAGCGTTTTATATTTCAAAAGAGACGTTGGTTCTACCTCTCCCGATTTGAGCATTTCAGAAACTGTAGAAACCTCAATACCATTTTCCGTGTTTACAACAAGTGGGATATTTGTTATCGAAGTAACATGTTCTACTCCTTCCAACTTTTCAACCTTGGTAGTTAATTCATCAATCTTTCTTAAATCTTCTGAATTTCCAATTTCAAATCCCACCATGACCATGGAATTAATGTTAAATTCTTTTGCAAGAGATTCATACTTTTGCACTAAAGGATCATCTTTTGGTGGATATTTTGTAATGTCATCCCTTATCTTTAAGTCTTTAATTTGAAACAGGAAAAAAGCCGTAAGTACAAAAGTAACAATAATTATCAAAAGCACATTCTTCTGAACAAATCTCCCCAACCTTTCCAAAACAACACCTCCTTTATTCTGCATTGCATAATATAATCTACCACTTATTTGTTACGACAAACACGCAAAAAATGTTAAAATTATGCGACGCATAAAAATAAATCAACTCATGTTCTAAAGTTATTTTGTTTAATTAATATTTGATATAAAATATATTTTTTCTAATTACGTAATAAATTCAATTAATAATTGATCTACACAAACTTATACAACATATTTAATATATAATATATGTAAATGCAATTATATATTTACTTATGAATAATACTAAATTAACTTATGTTTGTTAAAATTAAAATGAGACCAACCAAACTATTCCTTTCTTTCCTGAAAACATACCAATTTTTTACAAAGGAGGGATATTATGCCTGTAAAGTATATTATTGACATTTCAAAAGTCGACCAGCTTACAGATAAAGAAAAAAAAGAATTGAAAAGAGTAACGGAAAAATACAAATTCCGAACTAATGATTATTATTTAAATCTCATAAATTGGGAAGATCCAAATGATCCTATAAGAAAACTTATAATCCCTCAAATAAGTGAACTTGAAGAATGGGGGAGACTAGATGCTTCAAATGAAAAAAGCTATACAATAAGCAAAGGACTACAACACAAATACAGAGATACCGCTCTTTTGTTGGTAAACGATGTATGTGGGGGCTTTTGTAGATTTTGCTTTAGAAAAAGATTATTTATTAACATCGGTGAAGAAGTTGCAAGAGATGTAACAGAAGATTTAGAATACATAAAATCACATAAAGAAATTACAAACGTACTTCTTACTGGAGGAGATCCTCTATTACTTTCCACCAAAAAATTAGAAAAAATAATTTCTCGAATTAGAGAAATAGAACACGTAAAAATCATAAGGATAGGTTCTAAAATGGTTGCTTTCAATCCGTATAGGATAATAGAAGATCCTGAATTAATTGAGCTTATCAAAAAATATTCAACTGATGAAAAGAAAATATACATAATGACACAATTCAACCACCCAAGAGAATTAACAGAACCAGCTATTAAAGCCGTTAATATGCTTTTAAAAGCTGGTGCAATTCTTGCAAACCAAACACCTTTAATCAAAGGTGTAAATGCTGACTGGAAAACCCTAATGGAACTATTCCAAAAATTATCATTTATCGGAATACCACCATATTACGTCTTTCAAGGAAGACCGGTATCCGGTAATAAACCTTTTGCAGTACCAGTTGAAGAAGGATATCAAATATTCTTAAAAGCAATAATGAACGTATCTGGACTTGCAAAAAGAGCAAGGTTTGTTATGTCACATGAAACCGGAAAGATAGAAGTTTCAGCACTTACAGATGAACATATAATATTCAGATATCAAAGGGCTCACAATCCAAAGGATGCTGGGAAAATTATGGTTTTCAAAAGAAATCCAAATGCATACTGGTTTGATGACTACAAAGAACTTGTAACTGAATATATCGTTGAAAATCCCATATATTAAAACAAGCAACCTTTAAAGGTTGCTTGTTTTTTTATATACACCATTTGGAGATATAATATTATATAGAAAAAATTAAAAATCTGGAGTGTGCAAAAATGAACTACGCAATAAGTATTGATTGCGGCACTCAAAGTTTGAGAGCACTTTTATTTGATGAAAATGGAAAACTCCATGATATTGAAAAAATAACATACGTCCCATATTTTTCTACAAAACCGGGTTTAGCGGAACAAGATGTAGAAATTTATTGGAATGCTCTTTCAAGTTCTGTAAAAAGATTAAAAGAGCGAAATAAAGGAAAATTCTCAAAAGTTCTAGGTATAAGCATAACAACCCAAAGGGATACTATTGTTTTTGTAGATAAAGAAGGAAAGCCCCTTAGACCAGCAATTATATGGCTTGATCAAAGAAAAGCATCGCAGAAAAATGTGCTAAATTTTATTGAAAATATAGGATTTTCAATTATACGCATGAAAAAAACAGCATTGAGAATTTATAGAAGAAGTAGACCAAATTGGGTAATGGAAAATGAACCAGATGTTTGGAAAAAAACTCATAAAATTCTACTATTATCAGGATATCTCTTGTACAAACTAACGGGAAAATTTATCGATTCAAAAGCATCTCAAATTGGACATATACCATTTGACTATAAAAAACAAGATTGGCCTAAAAGTGACAAAAATTGGCGTTGGCGGTTGTTTGGATTCACAAGAGAACAACTTCCAAAATTAGTTGACCCATGTATCTCCATTGGAAAAATATCAAAAAAAGTTTCACAAGAAATAGGTCTTCCAGAAGGAATAGATATAATAACCTCTGGTTCAGATAAAGGCTGTGAAACTTTGGGAACAGGTTGTATAACAGAAAATTGTGCAAGTCTAAGCTTTGGGACAACTGCAACGGTTCAAGTCACATCTAAAAAATACTTTGAACCTATACCATTTATTCCTCCGTATCCGGCAGTTATCCCAAACATGTACAACCCAGAAATAGAAATATTCAGGGGATATTGGCTAATAAAGTGGTTTATAAGAGAATTTGGAGAAAAAGAAATATCACTCGCAGAAAAATTACAAGTAGCCCCCGAAGTAATATTAAACAAATTTCTTGATAATATTCCTCCAGGATCACACGGACTTATTCTACATCCCATGTGGACTCCAGGGCTTGATATGCCAAATGCAAAGGGAGCAATAATTGGTTTTGGAGATATACATACAAAAGGACATATTTATAGAGCGATAATAGAGGGAATAAATTATGCGCTCCGTGATGGATTAGAAAGGATTGAAAAGAAGGGAAAAATTAAAATAAATAGATTAACAGTTTCAGGTGGTGGTGCACAAAGTAATCGCATCTGTCAAATAACTGCAAATATGTTCAACCTTCCCGTATATAAAACAGAAACACATGAAACCTCTGGCCTTGGAGCAGCAATATGTGTATTTGCCGCGTTTTCAGATATAAAAACTGTAGTAAAAAAAATGGTACATTACTCAAATATATTTCAACCCAACGAAAGAGAAGTAGAAATATACGAAAAACTATATAATAAAGTGTATAAAAAGGTATATTCTTCCCTTAAAAATGTATACAAAGATATTAAGAAAATAACAAACTATCCTGAAGACTAAATAAACAATTGGGAGAAGTAATTCTCCCAATTGTAAAAATTTCACTTTATACTATCATTCTTCAAGTAATTAACTATGTTAATAGCAAGTTTTGCATCATCTCCATAATCCCAACCATTGTGTAAAATATCATTTCTATCACCGGTACCATCATCAAAAGGTGAGCTATCACCAATTGCCACTACTTTTCCTTTTCCAAAAGTTGAAACAACTAAAAACGGCTTTTTAAATCTATCTGCTATTAAAACCTTTACCTTATCTGATAAAATTTTTATCGTACTTCCTGCCCATACACCTACTTTTTCTACACCACTTGTTATATAATGTTCATATATATATCTTAAAGGTTCTTCTTGGATATTATCTTCTGAAAATACAAAACCAAACTTTTTAACAAATTGATTAAATATTTTTGGAGAATCCCAACCATTATGGTTTCTATCTGATCCACCATGGTCAGCTATAAGGAATAATCCTCCACCATTTTCCACAAATTTTACAATTGCCTGTATTTCTGTCTTATCAAATGGTTTGTTAGGTTCTGGAATTACAAGTACCTTGTATAAGCTTAAAAGTTCAAAGGAAAGTTTTTCCTTTGTACCTTTTACATACCCATCTATAGAGTTTGCAAAATTAGAATATGCCCCATTAATTACCCAATCGGCATTCCCCGCTTGTTGACCATGTCCTTCATCGAATAAAACTCTATTTTCAAAAATATCTTTTTTTGAATCAATCGATAATATTTTTGACCCCATTTTATTTCCATTAATATCTCTTATAAATCTTATCATTATCTTTTCAGGTTTTTCAACACCAGCATCCAAAATTATTACTCTGTTGTTAAAGAACATTTCATGTCCTTTAATTTCAACATTTGAAATTCTAACAGTTTTATTATCATTCACACTTGTTGGATCTACAGGTTCATTAAAAACCACATAAACTTTGTTATTCTTCAAAAATACGGATTCTACCTCTGGTGGAAAAACATCCCCAGCCTCTATATCTTTCATTCCCCTTGGCCAAAGCTCAAAAAATGCTTGATATCTTCCAAGTACACCTTTCACCTTCATTTTCATTCCAACTCTAAAATACGAAGTCAATATTCCTGTGTTTTCCCTTATAAAGACCATACCCTTTCCACTACCATCATCAATGTATATCTTTCGCGTATCCCCTTTTTCAATACTCACAACTTTTCCTTCAACTTCAACGAATAGCCCTTGAAGTGATTCATCGTTAATATCAACAGTTTTTATTTTTAATGGCTCTGGCAATTCATTATCACTTGAAATCACCTTAACGCCATTTTTACTCACTACTATCTCCCGATTTAATCTATGTGTCCACAAATAACCTTTAACCTCAACTAAATCCCCACGCTTAACTTTCTCAAAATACCCACCTTTAAAATACACATTAATACCCGCGCTCTCATCTTGAACAAATATGATATTAACATCAAATGGGCCTGGTTCTACTGTTACAATTCCCCTAATCAAAACATCTGTCCCATCTGGTAATTTCTTTGCATCTGAAATACTCATGGAAATGGAAATTAAAGAAATTATCAAAAACATCCACACTATGGACTTTTTCATGTTTTCACCTCCTAATTATCATATTATTCTACCATATGGTATAATTCTTTATGGTATAATTCTTTTGAAAGGGGGATTTTTATGCTAAAAGAAATTTTTTTTGACCAAGTTAAACCTGCATATGGTTGCACAGAACCTATAGCAATCGCACTTTCGACAGCAGTTGGAAAAGAGCATTCAACAGGTGAATTAAAAGCAATAGAAATATCTTTGGATAAGAATACGTATAAAAATGGTTTGGTAGTAAATATACCAGGCACAGATATATTTGGGCTTGAACTTGCAGCATCTTTAGGATACATATGTGGAGACGCCAAAAAAGGTTTAGAAGTTTTAAAAAATATAAATCCAAAATGTCTGGAAAGTGCTATGAAAATAAAAAATTTAGTAAAAATATCCCTTAACGAAAAAAATTACCTTTTTGTGGATACAACTATAATCTCAGATAACAATGTACAGATAATTATCGAGGGAAAACATGATAACATTGCAAAAATAGTGATTGATGGTAAAGTAATTAAAAATGAAAAATTTAATCCTCAAAAAACAAGCATAGAAAAAATTAAAAACTTTTCCATAGATAAGATTTTAGATTACATAGAAAATCCAGATACAGATATCTTAGACTTCGTTGAAAAAGCCATTGAAATGAATTTGGAAATTGCAAAATTTGGAATAAATACAGAAGGAAACTTCTCAAATGCTGCAATAAATGAGTATGTAAAGTATGTAAGTGCAGGTGTAGATGCAAGAATGAGTGGTGCTTTGAAACCTGTAATGACGGTGGCTGGAAGTGGAAATCAAGGTTTGTCCTGTATATTACCACTTGCTTTGTATAAAGACAAAGTTTCAAAAGACAAGTTATTAAAAGCCACACTGTTAAGTATACTAGTTACAATATATATAAAGGCATACACAGGACTTTTAACCCCCATCTGTGGTGCAGGAACCATTTCAGCAGCAGGGGCTGCGGCAGGATTAACTTATATAAACAATGGGAATAAAAAACAAATAAAAAATGCAATAAATGATACTTTAGGTACACTCTTTGGATTAACGTGTGATGGTGCCAAAAGAGGATGTGCACTTAAAGCTCTAACTGGTACTCTTACTGCTCTACAAGTAAGCAACTTAGCTTTACACAATATAGACGTTCCATGTGGAAATGGAATAGTTGCAGAAGATGTGGAAGAGACAATAAGAAGAGTTGGAAAACTTACAAATTCTGTTAAACAATTTGACCGTGATGTATTAGATTTCATTGGAAAATGCTAAAGGGAGGTACTTTATGAAATGTCAACATTGTAAGAAAAAAGCTATTTTCAAATCACCAAGACTTTGCGAAGACCATTTTGTGGAATACTTTGAAAGAAAAATAGGAAAATTTTTGGATAAATACAAAATTAAAAGTAAAAAATTACTTGTTGCAATTTCAGGCGGAAAAGATTCTGTAGCAGTAAGCTACATTCTTTCAAAATTAAAAGAAAAATTCAATTTAAAAATAGAATACTTTTTTATACGACTTGGAATTCCCGTATTTACCGAAAAATCCGAAGAAATAGCACTAAAAATCGCACAGATGACAAATGAAAAGTTAACTATATATGATTTAGAAAAAGAAGAAGGGTTTACAATAATGGATATAAAATATAAACCTTGCTCATACTGTGGAATGATAAGAAGATATATATTAAACAAATACGCATTCGAAAATGATTTTGATTATGTGGTTTTAGGTCACAATTTAGATGATGAGGTCTTTTTCATATTCAACAACATATTCAACAAAAACATAACACAACTTCAAAGAACAGGTCCCTTAACACCTACAATAAAAGAAAAAAAACTAGTTGGAAGGATTAAACCATTGTACTTTTTAACAGAAGAAGAAATTTTAACATACACAAAACTAAAATCTCTTCCATATATCGGTTGTGCTTGCCCAAACTCTCTAAAAAGCACACAAAAAAAATTCAAAACAAACATAGAGTTTTCTAGGGATCAAAAATTAAACATTGTATACAGCATTTTAGAGATGAAAAAATTCTTACCTGAAGAAAAAATAGAAATAAAATTTTGCGAAAAATGTGGATATCCAACGACTAGTAACATATGTAAATTTTGTAGAACTAAAGAAAGGATAAGGAGGTAATTTTTTTGCAAAACAAAACTTTGTTTTACATATTACTTTTCATGATAGTAGCATTTTTAATATTTGATTTTTTCACAATATTTAATCGAAAACCAAAATTCGATATCACATATTATCAAACTATTATTGAAACTGATTATTCAAACGCTGCAACTATAACAACCATTGCAGGGCTTTCTTTTAACGATCCAAAGGAAATGGAAAACTACAAAGTAAGCTATACACAAAATTCATCTGCTACCTTTCTTGATTATTTTAAAAAGATATCAGAGGAAATCGGAAAAAACATGAGTGTAAAAATGTACAAAAACTCTGCCTCAGAAAGGGCAGGAATCTTAGAAATACAAGAAGTTGCCGTAATAGAAAACCTAGTCACAATAGGAAACAACAAATACACATTAAGTTTAGGTAATATACAAATAAATCCAAATGAAAATTCTTCATTTATAGTATATATCCCAAAAGAAAGTGTTCTGATATCTGCTAAACCTACCCCAACTAGTATAATTAAAAACAAACTCTATTGGTCTGGAAATACACTTAAAAATTTTCCAACGGTAATCTATGGAGGGAAAAAATGAGTTTTGTTGAATGGCTAGTGCTATTATCAACTATCTTTAGTGTTTCGTTTGCATGGGGTACATACCTTGTGCATCTGTATTCTACCAAAAATCAACCTGAAAAATTGAAAGAAGATGAAGAACGTCTCATCCAGTTAATGGGGCGGGCAAAAACTTTTGTTGATTCAAAGTTGGAAATATTAGAACAAAAAATGAAAGAAGTCAACGATTTAATTTCTGAAATTAACGACCTTTATTCAAAGGTACTTTTGGATATGTCTCAATTAAAAGAAAAAAATAGACAAAAGACACAGGAAAATATAATCAAAGAAGAAAAAATAATTCTAGAAGAAAAAAATGAAATAAAAAAAGAACCAAAAACAGAAAAAACAATGGAAGAAAAAATAATCGAACTTTACAACAACGGTACCAGTGAAGCAGAAATTGCTAAAAAATTTGGTATAGGTATCGGCGAAGTTAGACTTATAATAGATTTATTTCTCCGCTCGAAAGGAGGACAACTATGATTGGAGAACATCCATATGTAAAATGGGCAATAAAGGTAATAGAAAATTATGTTTTATATTCAAAAATAATAAATCCGGACAACTCATTGCCAAAAGAATTATTCGAAAAAAAAGCGGGCTGTTTTGTAACTCTACATACTACAGATGGAAATTTAAGGGGGTGTATAGGAACGTTTAAACCTACTCAAGAAAATCTTGCACTAGAAATAAGAAATAATGCAATCGCTGCTGCAACACAAGACCCAAGATTTTTACCACTTTCAAAAAAAGAACTTGGTTCAATTATTGTATCTGTAGATGTGCTAAGTGAAATAGAGAAAGTAAACTCAATTAAAGAACTTGATCCAAAAAAATATGGAATAATAGTAAAACAAGGGAACAGAAGAGGGCTTCTACTTCCAGATATAGAAGGTGTTAATTCAACAGATGAACAAATAAGAATTGCAAAACTAAAAGCAGGTATATATTCAGAAAATTTTGAAATATATAAATTCACAGTACAAAGATATCACTGATAAATCTTTTTCCAAAGTTTCTTAATTGTCTTTTCGCACCTTACAAAAACATCCAACACTTTTGGAGAGAAGTGTTGTGGCTTTGTCCTTTTGTCGCCTTCCATTATTATTTTCATAGCTTCTTCATGCGTAAATGCCCTCTTATACGGCCTTTCCGATCTAAGTGCATCGTAAACATCTACAAGATGAACTATAGCAGCCTCAATAGGAATTTCCTCTCCCTTTAAGCCGTATGGATATCCACTTCCATCCCAGTTTTCGTGATGATATAGTGCTATATTCCTTGCAACTTCAAAATGTGGTTTATCACCAATTAAACGTGCACCGTATATCGTATGTTTTTTCATCTCTTCCCATTCCTCTTCTGTCAATCTTCCATTTTTCGTTAAAATATTTCTATCAACAAAAATCTTGCCAATATCATGCAATGGTGCATAATGTCTTATCTTATAAACCATTTCCCTTGAAAACCCCATCTTTCCTGCTATAAACGCCGACAAAATTCCCACTCTATCTATATGATTCCCTGTATTTTCATCGTATCCTTCTGCAACTTTTGAAAGTTTTATACTAAAATCCAAATATGCCGATTCTAACTCATCATTTACACGTTCTATTTCTTTGTAACTATTTTCTAATTCTTCATTCATGGCAGTTAGTTCTTGAAATGTTGCAGACATTTCTTCTATCATGTATTCATATTCACGTATTAATTCATTAACCTCATCTATTTCACAATCTTCAAAATTATCCACATCAAATATTTTTGTCTTTCTATACTCTCTCATATTGGAAATCAATTTTTCAAAATAACTAGATAATCTTCTAGAAATCTTCTTTGAAAGCTTTATAGAAAACAAAATACCTATTAAAACTGCACCACCAATTATTAACGACATATAAAAAAGGACTTTATATATATACGAAAAGTCAAATGATACACTTAAAAGTAAAGGTCCAAAAACTTCTTTTTCACTTTCAAATTTCCATGGATAATATATTGTATAAATTCCTCTTTGTTTTTTTATATGCAAAATACTATCACTAAAAACTCTTTTTAAGTCCTTTTCACTTAAATCTGTTTTAAGAAATCTTTTTGAAATGGGCATTCCAGAAGAATCACAAACGTTAACTGAAGATATAAATTTAAAATTTTTACTCATATCATTTATCTCACTAAAAGTATCCTTTAGAAACTCAAGTGGCAAACTCATTCTCAAAACATATACCTTATCATTTATCCTAATATACAGATTATTTTTGAAAATTCCATTAATGATATTTTTTTTAATATAATAATCTACAGATTTACTGAGTTTTCCTCTCAACTTTTTATCTAAATCATTAAAATCTAAAATATCCATATATGCATGTTTAAAATAGAAAGGGGCCTTCGAAAATAGTAAAGTTAAAACTCTTTCTCCTTCATCTGGATTCATTTCCAAATATGAAATAGATGATTCTAACTCTTTATCCAAATACCAATTAAAACTCTTTAAAGTTCTTTCAAAAATCTCCATGGTATTTTTGACGAAGGATACGGACATATCTTCAATCTGTTTATTTATACGAAAATTTATAAAAAGATAAAATATAGAAAGTACTAAAAACAAAATAATCAATCCAAAAATAATGATTTTTATATAACTTTTAAAAAGAAGATCCTTCAGCTTCAACCATTAACACCTCCCTCAAATAATGAAAGTTGTCCCTTTGGTATTTTTTTCTTACTTTTTATTTTCTTTAGTTGTCCTTGTTTTAACACACTTACTTTTTTTTCCAATTCACTTTTCTTTGAAATTACATCTAATATTTCACGTGCTCTCTCTACAACACCTTCAGGAATACCTGCAATTTGTGCTACCTCTATACCATAACTTCTATCTGCAACTCCTTCAATAACCTTATGTAAAAATATCACACCATTGTTTGTTTCTTTTACTGCTATTGTTAAATTTTTTATTCCTTCATACACATCTGAAAGCTCCGTTAATTCGGTAAAATGTGTTGCAAATATTGTCTTACACCCAATTTCGTTATATATGTATTCACTCATCGCCCAGGCAATACTTATTCCATCAAATGTACTTGTACCTCTCCCCACTTCATCCAAAAGCACTAAACTCTCTCTTGTCGCTTTATCCAAAATCAAAGCTACCTCACTCATTTCAACTAAAAAAGTACTTTTGCCAGTTGAGATGTCATCTCTTGCACCCATTCTCGTAAACACTCTATCAAAAATGGGAAGTTTAACATTTTCTCCTGGCACAAAACATCCAATTTGAGCCATTACGGCAATTAATCCAACTTGCCTTATATAAGTGCTCTTACCACTCATATTTGGTCCCGTAATAATATACATTCTTCTTTTTTTATCCATGTAAATATCATTGGGAATAAAATCTGAAATGTATCTCTCAACTACAGCATGCCTTGCATTTTTTACACTAAATTCACTATCTGTAAATTCTGGCTTTGTATAACCATACATTCTAGACACCATTGCAAAATTGCTTATAACATCTAGCTGTGCAAGTTTTTGTGCAAGTACTCTTAAATCTTCCACATAATCTAAAAGTTTCACACGTATCTCTTCAAATAAACTTTTTTCTATAAGCTCTACTTTTTCACGTGCAGACATTATTTTTTCCTCAAATTCTTTTAATTCCTGCGTTATGTATCTTTCTGAATTTACCAACGTTTGCTTTCTTATATAATCTTCTGGAACGTTCTTTATCTGTCCTTTTGGTACTTCAATATAATATCCAAACACTTGATTAAATCCTACTTTCAACTTTTGAATACCAGTTCTTTGCCTTTCTAATTCTTGAAATTTTTTCAGTCTTTCTTCAGAATGAAACAATAAATTCCTGTAATCATCTAACTCAACAGAATATCCCTCTTTAATTACATTTCCATCACCAGGTGAGTTTGATGGCTCGTCATATAATGCTCTTTCAAGAAACACCACCACTTCCCTAAATTCATCTAAGTTACTTGCAAAATCTTCCAATTTTTCATTTGTACTCAAAGCTTCTTTAATATGTGGAATCAACAAAAGACTGTTTTTCAAAGATATCAAATCTTTTGGTGAAACCTTTCCATAGCTAAGTCTTGTTAAAATTCTTTCAATATCATAAACTCCGCTTAAATACTCTCTTATCTCATTTAAAAGTAATTGATCATTATAAAAAGCCTCTACTAATCCCTGTCTTTCCAATATTTCATTTTTATCTTTTAAAGGTTGTAAAATCCATTTTTTTAATAATCTTGCACCCATTGAAGTTTTTGTCTGATTCAACACATCAAAAAGATTCTTCCCTTTTTCCCCGGGAATAAGAGATAAATTATCCACTGTTTTTGAATCAAGGACCATATACTTTGTTTTTTCTAATTTCTTGGGTTTTTGTGGTACCTTGCTATCCATTAAAGTGTACTCTAAGTACTTTAAAAGTCCTCCCAAAACCTTCTTTTCAGATTCTAATAATTCAAAATGATCAACAGATGCCAATTTATACGTCTCTTTTATTTTTTCATCATACCCTTGAAAATACCACTCATCCAATTTCTCAACAAAAATATCTGGTAATTCTCTTTTTAAATCTTCATACAACTTTTCATCACAGATTATTTGAGAAATATTTGAAATTTTCACATAATCAATTAATTCATCTAATTTTTCAAAAATTTTTAAAAATAACTCACCTGTAGATACATCAATGAAGGCTGAAACGTAATTTTCTTCAAAAATAACCGACATCAAATAATTGTTATCACTTGAGAGAAGTTCGTCCTCAATTATTGTTCCAGGGGTAATAACACGGGTGACTTCTCTTTTAACAATTCCTTTTGCTTGAGATGCATCTTCCATTTGCTCGCAAATAGCCACTTTGTAACCACTTTCCACCAACTTTTTCAAATAATTTTCAAGTGCATGGTATGGTATTCCCGCCATTGGAGCACTTTGTCTTTTTGTCAACACTATATTTAAAACTTTAGAAATTACCTCAGCGTCCTCAAAAAACGCTTCATAGAAATCTCCAAGTCTAAATAACAATATTGCGTCCTTATACTTTGATTTAATACCCATATACTGTTTCATCATGGGCGTTAACTTTTCCAAGTCAACCATCCTTTCTGTGTCTTTTCTCAAAATTAATCTCCGCAATAGATTTTTGTATGTAAAGCGGATCAACTTTATCTACAAAATTCCCATCTTCTATTTCTTTTTCCACAAGCATTCCCAATCTCTCAGGTTGGGGATAGTCAAAAAATTCAGGAAATTTTTTCCCGAAAAATTCTGCAGCATCACCTATAACGCTAAAATCTCCATTTAACCTCTCTTTAAATTTCTCAATTTCTTCGACAAATGGAGAAACTTTTACGGATAATTTATCATCGTATATTGCACCATATATATATCCACTTCTTGCCTTACGTACAACTACAATATCTTTACCACAATACAACAGATTGGCCGCTATTATCTTTGTTGATGGAACTGTAACTATCTTTTTATCTATAGAAAGCCCTAAGGCAAATGATATGCCAATTCTTAACCCCGTTAAACTTCCCGGACCAATTCCTATACCAACTACATCTAATCCATCAAAATCTATTTCAAATTCTTTGAGTATTTCCATCAAAATACTCAAATTTTTCGTATGTTTATCTTTTGCCATTAAAGTTTGAGTAATAATCTTATTTTCATCTCTATAATACACTACAAGTTGTGGTGTTGATGTATCAATTGCAAAAACTTTCATCAATTATACCTCCTTTCTTTTAATTTTATCATAAAAAAAAGCAGGATATTTATCTATCCTGCTTCTTTATCTTTAACAAAAACAAAAAAACACCAATATATACGAAAATATCACCCACACTTATTATATAATATTCTTTCCACGGCAAAATAACAGGTATCCAATCACCGAGAAATATTTTCCAACTAAACGTGTCAACAACTACATGCCTCATACCTATAGGAAGCGCAAATTTTTTTACAAGACTTTTTAAAACTGGCATTTTCCAACCATTTATCATCATAACAAATGAATTTAAAACTGTTCCAATTGTTATCAAAGAAAACCCCGGAATATGTTTGTTTAATAATAAGAGCACTATTAACATAGAAAAAGAAAGTGACATTAAAATCTCCCTATAATACGGTATAACCTGAAGGACAAAAGGTATTGGAAACAAATAAAAATACCTATACCTTCTCTCTACTACAAATTTTATTCTTTTAGTTAATATAGAAATAAAAAAAGAGATTAAAAAGACATATACTATCATTAATATTCACTCCTTACCAAACTTAAAAATATTTTAACGATTTTAGGATCAAAAATCACTCCCGAATTTTCCTCTATAAATAATATTGCCCTTTCTTTCTCCCATGCCTTTCGATATGGCCTGTCACTTGTAAGTGCATCAAAAACATCACATATAGTTAATATTCTAGAAACAACTGGAATATCTTCTTTTGACAACCCATCTGGGTAACCTTTCCCATCCCATCTTTCGTGATGATGCAACACCCATTTTGCTATAGTATCTTTATACTCTGTTATATTTTTTAATATTTCATATCCCTTTTTAGAATGTTCTTTCATTATTTCGTACTCCTCAAAAGACAACTTATCTGTTTTCAAAAGAATTATATCTGGAATTCCTATTTTTCCCACATCATGTAATATTCCCGCAATCTCAATTAACTTTAAATCTTTATCGGGAAACCCTAGCTCTTTTGCTACTTTTACGGCAAGTTTTGAAACATTTTCTCCATGTCCAAAAGTATAACTATCCTTTTCTTCTAAACTTTTGGTAAGTACCGTTAAAAAATCAACCTTTGCATTTCTGTATTTTGTAGCATAATAATTTCCAAGCTGTACACTAACAATCGTAAAAAATGTAATAGGAATTGCGGAAACACCAACCAACCTGTACAAAAAATAAACCACAAAGATATTCAAAGATGTAAAAATACTATTAAAAAACCTTCCTTCACCAAATACTTGTCTTACACAAGCCTTAAATGAACCATTGTAGAAAAAATATAAAAACAAAAATACAAAAGAAAAATTAAAAAAAGTATAAAAAATAGAAAGAACAACAACAAAAAGAGAAGATAAAAGGATATTTTTCATGATAAAAGAACCCCAATGAAATAACTTGGATGCAATAAAAATCAAAAGACCAATCATTGAAGTATTAAAAACAAAAAAATGATATTTCTTAGAAAATAAAACCTTTGGTTTTAAAAAAAGAAAAGAAATCAAAGGTAAAAGCATTGCATTTGAAATATTGAGAATACCAGCAGAAATAATAGAAATAATCATTCCAGCACTCAATATCAAATCAAACTTTTTTTCTTTTTCTTCAAATTTCTTCTCAATAAACGTCTGAAGGTTTACAAACACAAGTTCAAATGCAATATAAAAAGTAATCATTAGGTAAAAATTTATATCAAAAAGGTCAAAGCCATTTTTCCTTATAGAAAGAAAAAGAAGGAGCGTATATAATGCTCCTAAAAAATATACATATATAAATAACCTATTCTTTTTCAAATCTAAATTCTTCAAAAAATTCCTCACCGTATCACCTGCTTTTTCTCTCTAACTTACTTTCCTCCTTTTGATGGCCAAAGAGTAAGGTTTCCCACAGTAGCAATTACAAATGGCAAAGCAATAAGTGCGAAAACAATAATTTTCTTCCACATCTTCTTCATACCTTCTCCCCTCCTCCTAAATCATTAGATTCAAAACTCAATATTATAATAATATTAAACATTTCTATATTAATTTAAAAAAATTCACACAATCGTCAATAAACTAATGGATTTTTCCGACTATTCCTTTATTTTTGTCGTAATTATTTTAAAATATTTTCTCGAAAAAACATAATCAAATTTGTAATAAAATTAATAGTAAATTCAATCTAAAAAACAGTTTATAACAAACTCTTAAAATTTGTTATAATATAGTAAGGATGGTGAAAAAGGATGAAAAAATACTCCAACTATATAGAAATTATTCTCCTTAATTCTCTTCTTTTTACATTTGATATTATTTTCAAATACTACGGATACGTTTTATCTTATCCAAATCCATATTACATATTAAACATATATATATCTATAAGACATGGCTTAGACATGTTTTTTTTCTCATCCACATTTAGTTTATTTTTCTATTTTTTATCTTTATACATCCACTACAATATAAATATTTTTACCGTTATCTTTACTTGGCCCGTTCTAAGATTTCCGATAGTACTTCTATCCATGGGGTTCATAACCGGATTTTTTAGAGATAGCTATGTACAAAAAATAAATGAACAAAAAACGCAAATTAATCTTTTAAATGAAAAAATAAAAGCACTTGAAAAAACCATAGAAAAATATAAACTTTTGACTAATGACCTTCAAAACAAGCTACTCCTTGAAAACAAAGGAGTTTCTTTGTTTGTGGATAGATTAAAAGAAATAGAATTTAATAATCCTGAAGATATATTTAATGAAGCAGTGGAACTAATATACGACTTTGTAAGCGCCATAACTGTTTCCATATATACTCTAAGTAAGAACAACTTTTTACGATTAAAAGTTAGAAAAGGTCCACAAATCCTTCCAAATTCATTTCCAATAGAAAAATCAAAGATAATTTCAATGGCCAATGATTTAGGATTTGCATCCGTAAGTGTTTTGTACATTTCAGATGAAAATGTAGACTTTTCTATGGAACCTATAATGGCTACAAAAATTTCTCAAAGAAATAAAACAATAGGTTTTGTTCTAATTGAAAACATGGACCCTGAGAAAATAAACAAAAATACGGAAACATACCTTAAACTTTTATCAGATTGGCTCTCAAACCTTCTATATGTTTCAATTGAACTTGAAAAACAGACTATAACTACAGATATAGAAAAATTTAAAGCCGTATTTGAAAAGATAGATGAAAGATTTAAAAGGTTTAAAATTCCATACTCATTTATCGAAGCTTCTATTACTAAAGATTTTGATATTAGCAAGATAAAAAAATATATCAGAGAAACTGATTTTGTTTTTTACAATCCGTTACAAAACAAGCTAAGTATTCTCTTAACTTCTTGCAATTCCCAAGGACTAAATCGCGTGTTAAACAAAATTAAAACCGAAAGGAAACTAAACATACTGGAGGCTTATACAAAAGAATGAAAAAAATAATTATATTTGTATCACTTATTTTTGGAATTCTTTCTTTAATAAAATTAAATATATTCTTCTTCTTTCTATATCTAATACTAAACTTAATAGATCTAAAAGTATTAGATCTTATTGGATCTATTATATTTTTCCCGTATTATCCAATAATAAAAACATTATTAATAACCCCAAAAAAACCAAAATATATCCCCATAGAATTTAAAGAAAAAAACATTGAAACATTCATCCCAAACTTTAAAAGTGTTGATCTTGCACCATTTAACATAATCATAAAACACGGAAGTGTTTCACAAAAAAAGGAAGCTATACGTTTGTTATTCGAACTACTAAAAAAAGAACAAATAGACTTTTTGGAAGGTCTTCGTCTACTTTATTTGGTCATAAAAGTAGAAACAAACCAAGATGTAATTTTATACACAACTGAAGCAATAAATAATATTGAAAATTTACTTTTAGAAAAACTTTCAAAAATCAATAATAAAGTAGAATACGCAAAGTATTCATTCTATTATGCACTTTCTCCATTTCTTACCGAAAATCAAAAAACAGATATACTTATCTCTACAAAAAAAACACTTCTACAATTCTTGGAAAAATATCCTCTTAATATAGAAGCAATCCTTTTGTTATTAGATGTATTACAAGAATTAGGGGAAAATACCTTGATTGAAAAAATATTAGATGAAAAACTAAAAAAACTAAAATTTCAACCTCTATTTGAAAAAGCAATTTTATATTATCTAAAACAACGTAATATCAAAAAGGTCAAAGAACTATTAAACGCTTTCTATTCTTATAACTTTTCATTTAAAAACGAAGCACTAAAAATACTCTTGGAGGGATAACATGGATAAAATCCTTTTTATTATAACTTTCATTTTAATAATTTTAATAATTGTAATAAACTACAATCAAGCGGTGATTGAATCACCGTATGAACTAAAAAAACTGCCTTGGAATAAAAGAAGTTTATACATAAAAATGAACGAAACATTTAACGAATTGTACCATAAAAAAGAACTTGGTATTGAAGACTTATCTAAAGTAGAATACCTCATCTTAATTTCTTCAACACTAAAGGATTTTAACAAATACAAATTTGCCGAAAGTTTAAAATTTAATTTACTAATCAAAGAACTTGAAAAATTAAATTTATCATATACACAAAAAATAGGACTTTATATAATTAAAAACAATCCATCGGAAGAAAAACTAAAAAAAATCTTGGAAGGTGATTAATCTGAAAGTAGGTCTACTTTTTGAAGGTACTTATCCTTACGTAGTGGGAGGCGTATCAAGCTGGGGACATTCTTTAATAAAAAACATGAAAGATATTGAATTTTGCGTTATTCATGTGGGTGATACTCCAAGAGAAAGAAAGCAAAAATACGTGTTTCCCGAAAACGTAACAGATTATTTTGAATTCTACCTCTTTGCAAAATACAAATTTAAAAATAAAAGAAAAGTAACAAAAAAATTTACCAATTCTCTAGGAAAAATTATAACCTATCCATTTAATGAAAATAAAATGGGAAAGGATTTATATGATCTATTTAAGAAAAATCTCAATTTCGACTTTACAAGTTTCCTAAAATCTGAACTCTATTGGAGTTCAATACTAAAATTCTATGAAAAATACTTGCCTTTTGAGAATTTTCCAAATTACTACTGGACATTATATTCTATGATGATACCCTTTTTAAATTCTATGGCTATTGATCTTCCAAAATGCGATATATACCATACAATCACCACAGGATATGCAGGAATTTCAGCTATTTTAAATGGGTTAAAATACAACAAACCCGTGATTCTTACTGAACATGGTATATATCACAGAGAAAGACAACTTGAAATACTACGTTCAGATTGGATTAAAGAAGAATTCAAAACAGGGTGGATAAAACTTTTTAACACAATAAGCTCAATTGTATACAAAGGTGCAAAGAAAATAACAACATTATTTGAAGACAACCAAAAATTTGAAAAAGAACTCTGCAGTGAACACTCAAAAATGCTTGTAATACCAAATGGTATTGATGTAGAAAGATTCAAAGACATACAATACAGAAAAGAAAAACAACCATTTACCGTTGGAATTGTAGGACGAGTTGTAGAAATAAAAGATATAAAGACAGCAATAAAAGCTGCAAGAATAGTAAAAGATGAAATAAAATCTTTCAAGTTATACATAATTGGTCCTACCGATGAGGAACCCAATTACTTTAAAGAATGTTACGAAATGGTAGAAATATTCAACTTAAAAGACACGGTTGAATTTACTGGAATGGTTGACGTAAAAGAATATTACGATAAATTAAATATTCTTCTAATTTCAAGTGTAAGTGAAGGTCAACCACTAGTTATACTTGAAGCATTATCAATAGGTATTCCAGTAGTTGCAACAAACGTTGGAGCATGTAGAGAATTAATATACGGTAGTAAAGAAGACATTATAGGTCCTGCTGGCATTGTCGTAAAGCCAAAAGATTTTAAAGCCATGGCAAATGCAATTATCACTTTGTACAAAGACGATTCTTTTAGAAAAAGAGCATCAGAAATAGGAAAAAAAAGGGTAATGTTAAGATATAGGTTAGATCAAATGGTGGGTAACTACAAAAAACTATACTATTCGGTGGTGGAATAACTTGGCGGGAGTTGGATTTAAATTAAATAAATTATTCTTTCAAAATAGAGTTTCGACAGATGCACTTGCCATACTTTATTCTATATTGACTGCTTCAGGTCCATGGATTATTACCACTTCATCTTTGTGGATAATACTTAACTATTTAAATATATTTAACATTTACTTTAATACTGCGATCATATATGGATTTATTTTTTCTATAATAATATCAGGGATTTTTTCTATGTTTCTTTCAAGGAGAATTTCAGATATTATGTATTTAAAAGAATATGAAAAAATTCTCCCTGAAACATTGGGAATAATTATAGCAAATGCAACTTTATTAATTATCTTTCTTGCTATATTTTTTCTATTTAATCCCCAACCATTTAAATTTATTATTCCATTTACCTATCTTACACTCTCATTACTTGTCTTATGGTTAATTTCAATTGCGGCAATTTCCACCGACGAAATTAATTGGTACATTACATCATATGTATTAATGGGTATATCTTCTATTGTTTTTTCCAAATTATTTTCCTACTACAACCTTTCAGAAGTATATGGTTATGCATTAGGTATAACTGTGGGTATAATAACAAATTTTATAACAGTATATAATACATTTGGAAATAATAATCAAAAAATTTCCTTCGAATGGGTAAAAGAAATAAAAAAATATTGGCAACTTATGTTAATAGGGTTTTCGTATTATCTTGCTATATGGGTTGATGATTTTATAGTATGGAATAATCCAAACTTTGGAGAGGAATTAATAGACGGATTTAAATTTTCATTTATATACGATAGTCCAATGTTTTTTTGTTATCTAACTATAATTCCCACAATTACCATGTTTATATTGGTACTTGAAACAAGGTTTTATAAAAAATATAAACATTTTTACACTTCACTAAAGGAAGGATACGTATATTCCGAGATATTAACTATAAAAGATGAAATGGAAAAAGAACTTTTACAAAGTATTTCACTTACCATAAAGATTCAAATATTGATTACCACGTTATTTTTTATACTAAATGAATTACAACTTCTCCCTATATCAAATGAACTTTCAAAACCTATTTTAAGACTGGGACTAATAGGGGCGATGCTCAACGGTTTTTACCTCATGGTAATATTATTAATTTTATACTTCGATTTTAGAAATTTGGCGCTTAGTTTGAATATAGCCGTATTATTTTTGAATATTTTCTTAAGCCACATTTTAGTCTCAAAGATAGGTTATGCATCCCTTGGTGCAGGATATGCCCTTTCATTTTTAATAGGAACTATGGTTTCATATACATTACTTAAAAAGAAAATAAAAGATATAATTAAAATCGAATTTTTCAGACAAAATCCTTCTCTTCCAGAAGGAAAATTAATCAGAGGAGTGAAAAGATGAAAAAAATATTATTAACAATTTTTCTAATCTTAAGCATCCTATCATTTTCTCAAAAAAAGATCTTACTTCTCTACAAAGGTTCTGAAGAATATGGAGAATACATGCTAAAAGATCACGTAATTCCCATCCTTGAAAAAAATAACCTAAATTTTGATTTAGCAGACATTGAAAAATTTAATTACTACAACATCTCATCAAAACACTATACTGGGATAATCTCATGGTATTACTCAACAAAACTAAACACTCCCGAAGTATATTTAAGACAACTTTCTAAATTTGTTGAAGAAGGCGGTATATTTTTCTTTTTTAACAATTTAGGAGTTTCAACTGAACAAAGGGAAATCAACAACCTATTGAACAAGATAGGTATACATTATATGTATGGATACAAAGTCTTAAAAAATTTTGAAATTACATATGATAAGGATTTTTTTACAGCAACCCCAAGTACATTACCACAACCTGTTGAAAAATACAAAATCTTTGCAAAAGATATAAAAATTATTTTAGATCTAAAATCAAAAGATACAAAATATCCATTAATATTTATCTCTCCAAGAGGCGGATGTGCAATTTTCAATAGCTTTTTAAACAACGAAAAGGTTGTACTCAACATTGAAAAGCTAATAGACGTATTTTTGACCAAACAAGTCGGATCAAAAAACAAAATACTAATCGTAAAAGATACATATGATTCAAACTTTTATACAAAGATCCAATATGACCTAAAAAAAACTTTAGAATACGCAAAAATAAATTTTGATATAACAATAATAGATGACTTTTATAACAAATCATTTGTAGATCTTTTACCATATAAATATATAATTTGGTGTACAAATTCAAAGTTCATTTCTTCTGAAAATACAGAGATGTTTCTAAATAACGGAGGTACAATTTTATACATAACGAATATTTATAATACTCCCTGGAAAAACAACATAAAAACTGAAGAACATATCGTCAAAAAAATTTTCTTTAAAAAAGAAATATTTCCTTTAAAAAACACCAAAAACGGCATTGAAATTGAAAGAAGTTTTGAAATTTCTTTCAATGTGGATTTACATAATGAAAAAATTCTATCTTATCTTGTAAGTGATAAAAACATTCCAGTAATTTGGTATAAAAAAGAAAAAAATGGATACCTTGGATACATTTATCCACCAATTATAATAAAAGAAACAAGGGGATTAATTTTACAATGCATCCTTGATATGCAGGATTTTAACATAATGGGATTTTTAAATTCTTTTATATTTTATATAGACGATTTTCCAATTCCGTCGTATGAAATTGTTAAAAAGGGAATAAATGATACAAACTTTTACTATAACATATGGTGGAAAGACATGAAAGATTTTTCAAAAAGCTACAATATCAAATACACAATAGTCACACCGTTAAGTTACAATGGTGCAAGTAATCCACCTTTTGATTTTTCCGAATTTTTAATTTCAGATAAACCCTCAAATGCATTAGTTGAAATCGATAACTCCGAACATGAACTTGGATTACACGGATATAATCATCTTTCACTTTTAAAAAGAAATTGGGAAAATGAAAAAAACCTACAAGAAGGTCTTAAATCAGCCAAAAAGTTTATTCAATTAATTTTGGGACATCCTATTTTTATAAATAGTTATGTAGCTCCAAATAATATAATAGATAAATTTGGTATAAAAAATTTACTAAAGGCACTTCCAGAAATAAAAACAATAGGTACCACTTACACATCTAATGATGATTTTTCAGAATACAAAATTATCGGCAACTTTGCAATTGTAATACCACGATCCACATATGGTTATTATCCACTTAAGAAAATCCTTTTAAATTCCATAAACACCCTTGCAAATTTTGGGTCTTTCCAACACTTTATACACCCAGATGACTTTTTTTCAAATGACAGAAATCCTAAAAACAAAACATGGGAAGAGCTATTGTCTTATTTAAGTACATTCTACTACAAAGTCAAGATAACTTTTCCATGGTTAGAAAATCAAACTGCTTCAGAGGCATATCCTTATTTCTTTGATTTTTTAACACAAAAATACGAATACAATATCAAAAAAGATAAAATGGAAATAATTATCCCGCCATCTGCTCTAAAACCAAAATATTTTCTTTTACGCACAAAAATTCCCATAAGAAGCATACTGGGAGGTGATATAGTGGCATTTTATCCTGAAAACGATATATACATATTAAAAACAACTTCATCAAAAGTAGTTATAACTTTTCTAAGGTGATAATATGAAATATATAACTATATTCCTGATATTTATGATTTTAATATATACTCTAAGTATTGAAAAGATAAATGTACCGTTTATATATCAACTTCAAAATATAGATTTACAAAAAATCTATACCTTTTACACCCCAAAATTTCTGGTTATAGATGTTTTCTACTTAAATAATAAAGACAAAGTTTATCTAAAAAAACTCCAAAAAGATGGTACAAAAATCCTTGCATACTTAAGCATCGGCGAGGCAGAAAGCTATAGAGATTATTGGAAAGATGCTTGGAAAAAAAATCCACCAAAATGGCTTGGAAAAGAAAACAAATATTGGAAGGGAAATTACAAAGTAAAATATTGGTATAGCGAATGGAAAAATATAGTTTTCAAAACAATAGATAAAATTTTGTCATACAATATAGACGGTCTTTACCTCGACTTAATAGACTCTTATAAATATTGGTCAGAAAATGGCTATGAGATAATGTTTACAGCAAATGAAATGATAAGATTTGTAAGAGAAATAAAAGAAAAAGTAAATAACCTTTTAATTGTACCTCAAAATGGAGAAGATATTATAGACTTTGATTTTAATAATTTGTACATAAGATCAATAGATGGAATAGGAATTGAAACTCTATTTTTTTACAAAAATAGAAAACTAAAAAGTGAAAAAAGACTTATGTACATACTCAAAATACAAAACTCTGAAAAATTTGTTCTTGTTACAGATTATATATACCCACCAAATGATGAAAATATCTTAAAAGAATTTATTAATTTATGCGAAAAATATCATTTTTATGGATATCCTGCAAATAAAAATCAACGTTTAAAAGATATATCACTTGGTTTGAAATACTACAAAAAATATGAGGGCAATTAAGCCCTCATATTATTTCATATTTTCTTCTTTCCCATTCACTTACAAAGGTGGAATATTCTCTCCATTCTTTTCTTTTCATTTTTATAAATTTGGAAAATATATGCTCACCAAGTGCTTCTTTTATTATTTCGCAACCTTCCATTTCATTTATAGCTTCACTAAGATTTTCCGGCAACAACTTTATCCCAAAAATTCCTTTTTCTTCTTCTTTCATATGATAAATATCCTTCTCAATTGGTATTGGAGGTTCTATCTTTTCTTTTATACCCATAAGCCCTGCCTTAATTAAAACAGTAAAAGCTAAATACGGATTACATGAAGGATCAGGTGCTCTATATTCTAATCTTGTCCCCATTTTCCTTGCCATTGGTACTCTAATAAGTGCAGATCTATTTGCAAGAGACCAAGCGACATTTACAGGCGCTTCATATCCTGGAACTAACCTTTTATAACTATTTACAGTTGGATTTGTAATCGCCGTTATAGGCCTTGCAAACTTTATTAAACCTCCTATAAAATACTTCATTATATCGGAAATATCATCTTTTTCCTCATCGTAAAACGCATTTTCACTTAAATCACTTGTTAACAAACTCATATGCACATGCATCCCACTACCATTAATTCCAAAAAATGGCTTAGGCATAAATGTCGCGTATAAATTATTCTTTACCGCTAACGTCTTTATAACTAACTTTACAGTTTGAACGGCATCAGCAGATGAAAGAGCATTACTATATCTAAAATCTACTTCATGTTGTGATGGAGCAACTTCATGATGCGTAGCTTCAACATCTATCCCCATCTCTTCTAACATTACAGCAACTTCACTTCTTAAGTGTTCTGCAATATCTACAGGCAAAAGATCGAAATATCCACCTTCATCTAAAAATTCAAATACAGGTTTATTATCTTTTCTTGGCAACAAGAAAAATTCAACTTCAGGACCTGTGTGAGGGACAAATCCTAATTCCTTTGCCTCTTCCATAACTTTTCTCAATCTAAACCTAGGATCCCCTTCAAAAGGTGTACCATCATATTTGTAAACATCACAAATTATTCTTGCACTCTTTTGACCTTCAAGTGTCCATGGAAGAATTGCAAAAGTCGCTGGATCTGGCTTTAAATACATATCCGATTCATTAATCCTAACAAACCCTTCAATTGAAGAACCATCAAACATTATCCCCCTTTCAAACGCCCTTTTTAAATCATTCGAAGGAATTTCGACATTTTTTAATATCCCGTTAATGTCGGTAAACTGCAACCTTATAAATTTTATCTTTTCCCTCTCAATAACCTCAAAAATCTCATCTATCCCCATAACAAAACACCCCCTAAAAAGAAATAATAAGGCACATAAGCCTTATTTGTTTTGATTATATCATTTATTTAGCAAAAATCAACTCTTACAAGCTTTTTTATGAAATTTCTGAAAGATTCTTTATCACCCGTTTAAAATCAGAAGGAATGGGGGCAACAAAAATCATCTTTTTTCCAGTTGTAGGATGAAAAATCGAAAGTTTTAAAGCGTGCAGCATTTGTCGCTTAACTCCAAATATTTCATCCTTTTTTCCTTTTCCATATAGTTCATCTCCAAGGAGAGGATGGCCTATGTATTTCATATGTACTCTTATCTGATGGGTTCTTCCCGTTTTTGGAAAGGCAAGAACAAGTGTAGCAACTTTAAATCTTTTTAAAACTTTATAGTATGTTAAAGCACTTTTTCCCCATTCCAAAGGGGCCATTTTTGTCCTCACAACTGGGTTTCTTCCAAGTGGTACATCAATTGTTCCATAATCTTTTTTTATAACTCCAGAAGTAATTGCAATATAAGTCTTTTCTGTAAGTCTCTCCTTAAATTGACTAGATAAGCTTTGATGAGCTTTATCATTTTTTGCAACAACTATAACTCCACTTGTGTCCTTATCTAATCTATGTACTATCCCGGGTCTTAATTCACCACTTATCCCCTGAAAATCTTTACAATGGTACATCAAAGCGTTAACCAACGTACCAGAAATAAAGGAAGGTGTGGGATGAGTCACCACACCTGGAGCTTTATTTATAACAATTATATCTCTATCTTCATAAATTACATCTATAGGTATATTCTCTGGTACAATTTCCACTTTTTTGGGTTCTTCTGGCAACTCAAAAAAAACCACATCACCTTTTTTTAATTTATAGCTTGGTTTTTTTATCTCATTATTTACTATTATCTCCCCATTCTTGATTGCTTTTTGTATGTACGTCCTTGATATCCAACTTGGAGCTATCTCTTGAACAAACTTGTCCAATCTCCATCCTTTTTCCCGAGCTGTTACTTGAATTTCCAATATCTCTCCTCCACAATGATAATATTGCAATTCCAATACCACCCAAAAGTATAAAGAAATCCGCCAAATTGTATATAGTTGGCCAATAAGGCATAGTTATAAAATCAACTACATATCCAAATCTAATTCTATCCACTATATTTCCCAACGCACCACCAATGATAAATCCTAAAAACATATTCGTTAAAAAATCCAAATTTTTGATCAAAGGTATCAAAGACAAAAAGATGGTAATTGCAAGTGTTAAATAAATAACTATTTCTTTTGAATTTGAAAAAAGACCAAATGCCACACCTTTGTTAGTCGCATATGTGAAATAAAATATCCATACCTTAGTTGGATTAAACCTCCAATAATTTGTAGCAATATATTTAGTAATTTGGTCGATAACAAATGCTAACGTTATCCAAAACAAAAAATCACCTCACAACTTTCTGTAAATAAACGGTGAAGCAACTTCAAATCCCAACTGCCTGTAATTAAATATTCTCTCAGTGTTCCCTATAAATAACAAACCACCTGGTCTTAAGGACTTTGCAAATTTTTCGTACAACTCCATTTTCGTTTCCAATTCAAAATAAATTACCACGTTTCTACACAAAATCAAATCATATCCTGTTTCAAAACGATCTTGTAATAAATTATGCCTTTTGAACAAAATTCTCTTTTTTACTATATCCTTCACTTTATAAGTCCCTTTACTTGTTAAATCAAAGTATTTTTTTAAATATTGTGGAGGAGTACTAACAAAGGATCTTTCTTCATACTCACCCATTCTTGCCTTTGTTAAAACACCTATATCTATATCCGTTGCATGAATTTTTGCTGTACTTGGTGCTCTTAATTCTTCAAGTAAAATCGCAAGAGAATACGGTTCTTCTCCTGTAGAACATCCCGCGCTCCATGCTTTAAACTTTGTACCACTTTCCTTTAAAAGTTGAGGTAAAAATTTATCCCTTAGTTCCCACCACTTCTCTGGATTTCTAAAGAATTCCGTAACGTTTATAGTCATTCTATCAAAAAATTCTTCCTTCTTCTTTTCATCTTTCAAAATCAAATTGTAATAATCTTTATAAGATTTAAGTCTATATTTTTTAATCAACATCTCTATTCGTCTTTTAACTCTATGTGGTTTATAACCTGTTAAATCAAAATTAAATTGCTTTTTTACTTGCTCTAAAAACCATTGAAATTCCTCCATAGAAAATTCTTGTGTATCACCAAATTTTGAACCCGAAAGCAAATTTTCTCTTCTCTTTTTGAAATCTTCCAAAGACATTAATCTCACCCCACTTTACATTCATGTACATTTCTTCTTGCGTTATAAATAAATAATTATTTTTGCTGAAAATAGCCATTCCTAGCAAATTATTTACAGGATTAAAATACAGTCCAAAATACTCGTCTTGAAAATACAACGCTGCTTCTAGCCCGTATTCATCGTAAAAAAAGATCAAATCATCTATTTGAATCCCAAAGATATTCTTTTCTAAAAATTTTTCATAAAAAATTCTGAAATCTTTGTATTTTAGTCCAACATTAATTAATTCTTCTTTAAAGGATACATCCAAAAAATTTCCAGAAAAATAACAATAACCATTATAAAAACCTGTAAAACCATATCTTACGTTCAAACCCATTTCATATGGATTTACAAATACAGAAAATGGAACTTTTCTGTGAAAAAAACCATACTCAACGGAATAGATCTTTGCATTTAAATCAAAAAAAATTTCTGGAACATTTGCTTCAAATACAGGAAAGCCCCGCTCCCAATTAACATTAATATCATATCGAAGCAGGGCTTTAACCTTCCAAAATTCGATGTCTTGAGTAATAGAAAAACCGTACGTATCGAAAAAAGGATCCACCCAAAAATCCAATATTTGGGTAAAGCTTAGAATTTGCAAAAACAAAAACAAAAAAACTATTTTTTTCATTTTATCCTTCAAGTTTGGCCATTATTTCTTCCATTTCTTTGTCATCTATATCAAAGTTTGCATAAACTTCTTGCACATCATCATTATCTTCTAAAATACTTATCAATTTCAATACTTTTTCTGCATCTGCACCCGTTACTTTAACGGTATTTTTTGGGATAAAGGTTACCTTTGCTTCTCCCTCAAAACCGTTTTCTGCCAATTTATCTTTTACTTCAGTCATATTTTCTGGAGCTGTAATAACCTGTATAGGATCATCTTCAACAATATCATCTGCTCCTGCATCAATTGCTACCATTGCAAATTCCTCAAAGTCTGCAACTTTTTCTTTTGGAATTTCAATAATTCCTTTCCTTTCAAACAACCACGCAACAGAACCACTCTCTGCAAGAGAACCTCCATGCTTACTCAAAAGATGCCTTAATTCTTGAGCTGTTCTATTTTTATTATCTGTCATAGCATAAATGTACAATGCAACTCCAGCAGGAGCATATGCCTCGTATATTATTTCCTGGTAATCTACACCTTCCAGTTCACCTGTACCCTTTTTTATAGATTTTTCAATTGTATCTTTTGGCATATTTGCCGCTCTTGCTCTTTCTATAACTGCTCTTAATCTTGGATTTGTTTCTGGATCCCCTCCGCCTTCTCTTGCAGCAACTATAATCTCTCTAATCAATTTTGTAAATATTTTAGATCTTTTTGCATCTTGGGCCGCTTTCCTATGTTTAATATTTGCCCATTTGTTGTGCCCTGACATTCTTTTACCTCCTTCAAATTATCCTTAACACATTAATTATACCATAAATCATTTTTTCCTATCTTCCGGTTTAATAACCTTGTCTATTAAACCGTACTCAAGCGCTTCTTCAGGTGTCATGAAAAAGTCTCTGTCCGTATCTTTTTCCAGCCTCTCAATTGGCTGACCCGTGTGAAAACTTAATATTTCGTTAATCTTATTCTTTATTCTCAAAAGTTCACGCGTCATAATTTCAACATCTTTTGCAGGACCTTCCGCGCCACCTAATGGTTGATGAATCATGATTCTGCTATTAGGCAGCGAAAACCTCTTTCCCCTTGCACCTCCAGCAAGCAAAACAGCACCCATAGATGCTGCTTGCCCTATACATATTGTGGCAACATCACATTTAACATATTGCATAGTGTCGTATATGGCAAGCCCAGCACTTACAGATCCACCCGGAGAATTTATATACAATTGTATATCTTTATCTGGATCTTCTGCTTCTAAAAAAAGAAGCTGTGCTACTATTAAATTCGCAACATGATCATCTATGGCGCTGCCCAAAAAGATTATTCTATCCTTTAATAATCTGGAATAAATATCATAAGCCCTTTCATATTTTCCGGTATTTTCAACTACCATCGGGACATATTGATCAATTATTTTCTTCACTCTCTTCACCTTCTTTATTCACATCGACAATTTCTCTTTGAACTTTTTCTGCAGCTTTATCAATAACTTTATCCACAAAAATCATATTCTCTATTTCTTCTCTTATCTCTGGTTTTTCTTTCGCTAAAACCTTTGCCCTTTCAACACTAATACCCCAATAAGGTGCCAAAATTTCGGCGTATTTTTCCAATTCTTCATCAGATACTTTTCTTTCAATGTTATACTCTTTTGCAAGCTTTTCAATTGCAGACTCTTTCTTTAATTCAGTTACATAGTAATCTTTTAAAGATTCTAAAGCCTTTTCTTCAGTTTCGTATTTTTTCACGTAATCTTCGTATTTATTTTCTTCTTTCATATTGTTAACTATAAGCCTTACAGCATAATCTATAGTTTTCTCAGAAATAAACAATTCGGTCACATCTGGAAGTTGTGCCAAGATCTGTTCCCTTATTGAATGCTTAATTTCATCATCGTAAATTTTTGTACCTTCTTCCCTTATTTTATTCTTAAGTTCTTCCAAAGTTTCTAGATGTAGTTCGGATAAATTATTTTTTACAAATTCATCGGTTAATTCAGGCAAATTTCTCTTATAAACTTCTAGGATTTCCAAATTATATTGATAAGTAACACTCTCTCCTTCTTTTCCTGCAAATTCTCTATCAAATTCTACTACATCCCCCTTTTTATGTCCTACTACATTTTTAACGGTTGGTCTTTCATCCTCTTTATACAACACGTATTCATCTTCTTTTCCATCTATTAAAACTTTTCCTGTCTCTTTATTGACCACAAAAACTTTAACTCTAACTAGATCATCAAATTCTGCAGGTCCTTCTTTTGGTTCTAAAACAGCATGTTCTTCCTTTAAAGAATTCAATCTCAAATCAAGATAATTATCTAGTACTTGTTCCTTATTTGCAATTCTAACCTTAATTTTTTCAACTTCAACTTTTGCAACAGGCTTTTTATGTAAATTTACAACTACTCTTCCATTTTCAGAATTTATTTCCTTTTCCACGATTTCTGGAATTAACAAGAGGTTAGTCTCTTCTTTAAAAGATTTATAAACCTCTTCCAACAATTGCTCAAAGACAAAATAGTCATAAAAATCTTTTCCAAATCTCATTTTAAAAACACTAAGAGGGACTTTTCCTTTTCTAAACCCCTCCACAGTATATTTTCTATTCAATTCGTTTAAAGTCCTTCTTTCAGCAGTTTTAATATCTGTACCATCAAATATATATTCCTTAGTCACAATGTTTTTATCAACACCTAGCTCTTTTATTTCCATACTACACCTCCTCAAAGAGTAAAAAAGGGGGACTTCCCCCTTACTCTTCTATTACAAGTTTTATCAATGACATCTCTGCACCATCGCCTCTTCTTGGACCTATTTTATAAATAGCCGTGTATCCACCTGGTCTATCAAGATACTTTGGTGCAATTTCATCAACGAGTTTATTAACTAATCTTCTATCACCTAATGCTTTGAAAATTTCCCTTCTTAAAGCTACTTCTCTTTCTTTTTTATCTGCCTTTTTCGCCTTTATTGCCTTTGTCATTAATTTTTCAAAAAATTCTTGTGCCGCTTTTGCCTTCTTGGTGGTAGTAATTATACTACCATGTTCTATAATTTCCCTTGATAAATTTCTTAGCAAGGATCTTCTATGACTTCCATATCTTCCAATTCTATGTTTTTTCATTCTGTGTCTCATTTCATTCTTCCTCCCTTCCAAAGCTTATTCCAAACTTTTCCTTCAGCTTTTCTTTTACCTCATCTAGGGATTTTTGTCCGAAGTTTTTAATTTTTAACAATTCATCTTCTCCTCTTTCAAGCAAATCTCCTATTGTCTCTATTTTATCCCTCTTTAAACAATTTAATGCTCTCATGGACAGATCTAACTCATCTATCTTTCTACTTAAAACGTCATCTTCATCTACCATCTCTTCAATCATTTCTGTGTTTGTAGTTTCAATCACAATTGCATTATCTTCCATATCACCAAAACTTTCTTCAATTAACTTAAAGTGATCATTTATTATCTTAACAGATTGTTTTAATGCTTCTATAGGTTTTATATTTTTCTTAGTCCAGATTTCTAAAATCAATTTATCATAGTCAGTCTTTTTACCAACCCTAACATTCTCAACTTTCCAATTAACCTTAAGAACAGGGTTGTATACTCCATCCAAAACAATCCATCCTATATCTGGTTTCTCATTTCTTTCTGCAGCTGGCACAAAACCTTTACCTATCGTTGCATACATCTTTATTTCAATATCCGCATCTTCATTTGCAGTTGCAATGTGTAGATTTGGATTTGCGACTGTTACCCCCGCAGGCACAATAATATCCCCAGCTTTAATTTCTCCTTCTCCTTTGTGCTGAATACTCAACTCTACTGGACTTTCTATGTAACTTTCCATCTTTAGTTGTACTTTCTTTAAATTTAAAAGTATCTCTATTATATCTTCTTTTATCCCTTCTATAGTGTCAAATTCATGGTATTTTTCTGGTCTTACAAACTTTACATCCGTTATCACAAGTGATGGGATGGAAGAAAGCAAAACCCTTCTTAATGTATTCCCTATAGTTGTAGCGTATCCTTTTTCCAGCGGAAAAAGAACAAACCGGGCATAATAATGTTCATCCGCTTCCGAATGATCTTCCATTTTAAGACCTTTAGGCATAATAAAATCCATAATTTATCACCTCGAGTACAATTCGATAATTGCTTGTACGTCAACTGGAAGATCAATAACTTCTTCTAGTTTTGGATGTCTTTCATAAACCCCTTTATAATTATCAAAATCTACTGAAACCCATGGCATTCTATTTTTATCTTTATTTAATTCTATTGCATTTTTAATTGGCAAAATATCTCTACTTTTTTCCCTTACTTCAATCACATCTCCCGGTCTAACTTGATAAGATGGAATCGTTACTTTTCTTCCATTAACCATAAAATGTCCGTGATTTACAAGCTGCCTTGCAGTTGTTCTATTAACTGCAAATCCCAATCTATACACTACGTTATCGAGTCTTCTTTCCACCTGTATAACAAGATTTTCACGGGTATCCCCCGATTTTTTAGCAGCAGTCTCATAATATCTTCTAAATTGTGCCTCAAGTACCCCATATATCCTTTTCATAGTTTGTTTTGCTCTTAATTGTATACCATATTGCGTTAACTTCTTCTTGTCTCTTCCATGATCACCTGGAGCAAAAGGTCTCCTATCAAATGCACATTTATCCGTAAAGCACCTTTCACCTTTCAGGTACAACTTCATTCCTTCGCGCCTGCAAAGTTTACATTGTGGACCTGTATATCTAGCCATTTATTTCCCTCCCTTAAACTCTTTTCTTCTTTGGCCTACAGCCATTAAATGGAATAGGTGTAACGTCTTTAATAATCCCAATTTCAAGTCCCGCTGCTTGGAAAGTCCTAATTGCAGCTTCTCTTCCTGAACCTGGTCCTTTAACCAAAATATCAACTTTTTTCATACCAAGTTTTACCGCTTCTTTGGCAACTTGATCTGCTGCAAGTTGTGCTGCATAAGGTGTCCCCTTTCTTGTTCCTTGGAATCCTGCAGTTCCTCCACTTCCCCAGGTAATTACTTTTCCATCTGGATCGGTTAAGGTGATAATAGTGTTGTTGTATGTTGACTTAATATGTACAACGCCACGATCAACAGATATTTTCTTTTTCCTTTTAACAACTCTACGCGTTTTTTTTGCCATTTATGTCCCTCCTTATTTTTTCTTCTTAATTCTACTTGGTCTTGGACCTTTTCTCGTTCTTGCATTAGATTTTGTCTTTTGACCTCTTACTGGTAACCCTAATTTATGCCTTAATCCTCTATAGCATCCTATATCGATTAGCCTCTTTATATTTTGCATTACTTCTGATCTTAATTCACCTTCAACTTTAAAGTTCTGTTGAATAAATGTGGCTATTTTACTAATTTCTTCATCATTTAATTCTCTTACTCTTTTATTTGGATCCACATTTGTCGCTTCACATACTAATTTTGCTCTAGTCCTACCAATACCATATATATAAGTAAGAGCAATTTCTACCTTCTTATCATTTGGTATTTCAACACCAACAATACGAGCCATCTATCTCCCTCCTCAACCTTGCTTCTGATTGTGCTTTGGATTCACCTTACAAATAACGTAAACTCTACCTTTTCTTTTTATTATTTTACAATGCTCACATCTTTTCTTTACAGATGATTGTACTTTCATGACACTCTCTCCTTTCTTCTATGACTTTTTCCTGTAAACTATTCTTCCCTTGGTTAAATCATAAATTGTTAACTCAACTACTACTTTATCTCCTGGCACTAATCTTATAAAATTTCTTCTCATCTTTCCACTAATATGTGCCAAAATCTTATGACCGTTCTCTAATTCTACTCTGAACATAGCATTTGGCAAAGCTTCGACAATGGTACCCTCCATCTTTATAATATCTTCCTTATTTGACAATCTTATCACCCCACCTGGGTTAAAACTTCACATCCGTCTTTTTTTACTAACAAAGTATGTTCAAAATGAGCTGCTCTTTTTCCATCAACTGTAACCACAGTCCACCCATCTTCTAAAATTGCTACGTGCCAGCCGCCTTCAGTAACCATAGGTTCTATTGCAATAGTCATACCCTCTCTTAATATTACACCCGTTTCTTTTTTTCCATAATTCGGAATCTGTGGATCTTCATGGAGCTTCCTTCCAACCCCGTGACCTACAAAATCCCTTACCACATTGAACCCATTAGATTCCACATATTTTTGTATTTCATGAGAAATATCTCCTAGTTTTATACCCGCTCTTAATATTTCAACTGCTATATTCAATGCTCCTTTTGTTGTCTCAACTAACTTTTTCCCAACTTCATCGGTATCACCTATTATATACGTGTATGCACCATCACCATAATACCCATCGTATATTGCACCTACATCTAATGAAACTATATCACCTTTTTTAAATACCTTCTTCTTCAATGGAAATCCATGTATAACTTCATCATTTACAGAAACAGTAGTAATATATGGATAACCGTGATAACCTTTAAACGCCGGAGTACATTTTAACTCTTTCAAAATCCTTTCGGCTAAAACCTCTAAATCCCATGCAGTTGCACCAACTTTTGCAACTTTTTTTGCTTCTTCCAATATTGTCGCCACCGCTTGTGAAGCTACCTTTATCTTTTCAACTTCTTCTTTGTTTTTAATGTAAATCAATTCTGTCACCTTCTGATAATATTTAATACTTCTTTTATTACTGAATCAACATCCATACTACCATCCACTGTAAAAAGTTTGTTAGATTTTCGATAATATCCTATTACAGGAAATGTATTTTCCATATAAACTTTATATCTTTTTCTTACAACTTCTTCTCTATCATCCTCTCTTTGATATAACTCCCCACCACAAACATCACACTTTCCATTAACCTTAGGAGGAAGAGTTATTAAGTTATAAATCTTGCCACAATTTTTACAAATTCTTCTATTGCTAATTCTCTCAACGACAACCTCTTCACTTGCTTCAAAATATATTGCATACCCAAGTTCCCTTCCAAGTTTCTTCAATATTTCATCTAAAGCTTTAGCCTGAGCAACTGTTCTTGGAAATCCGTCTAATATAAATCCTTTTTTACAATCGGATTTTGAAAGCCTTTCTTTTACAATTGTATTTGTCAAATCATCTGGTACAAGTTCTCCACGTTTTAATATTTCTTCTACTTTTTTCCCTAGCTCACTTTTAGAAGCTATTTCTTCTCTAAATATATCTCCAGTTGATATATGCGGAATATTTAATATATTTGCCAATTCTTTTGCATAAGTCCCTTTACCAGCCCCAGGAGGCCCCAGGAAGACAATATTCATATTCTCATCTCCTTCCTGGGAGTTTTCCTTTTTTAACAAATCCTTCGTAATTTCTCATAATAAGGTGCGCCTCCATTTGTTGGGCTATGTCAAGTGCCACACCAACAGCAATCAATGCACTCGTACCACCAAGCCATATGCTAACTCCCGTAACACCTTGAACCAAGTAAGGAACAAGTGCAATTGCAACTAAGAATAATGCCCCAACAAAAGTTATCCTATTCAAAACCCTTGTAATATATTGCTCAGTTGGTTTTCCCGGTCTAATACCTGGTATGTATCCACCATAACTCTTTATATTTTGTGATATATCTTTTGGATCAAATACAACAACACTGTAGAAATACGTAAAGAAGAAAATTAAAACAGCATAAATAGTTATCACAAGTGGACTAGTCATTGAAAATAATGATTTTAAAGTTTCAGAACTTGTAAATTGTGCTATACCAACTGGTATAGAAACTATTGCCCAACCAAATATAATTGGAATAACTCCACTGTGATTCACCTTGATTGGAATGTGAGTTGAAGTCCCACCGTATATTCTTCTTCCAACCATTCTGGATGCGTATTGTACTACTATTCTTCTTTCGGCTTGTTGTACATATATAATACCAATAACCATTAAGAACATTACTCCAAGCAAGAAAATCCATTCAAATATGTTTAATCCGCCAAGTACCGCTGTTCTAAAATATGCTGGATATCTTGCAACAATTCCCGCAAAGATCAAAACACTAATACCATTTCCTATACCCTTTTCCGTTATCCTATCACCAATCCACAACAAGAACATAGTACCAGCTAGCAACGTCATAGTGGATAAAAGTGTAAATGTCCATAAAGGAATAACTAACACATTCTCAAAACTTCTTGCAAGACCAAATGAAACCACAAATCCCTGTAATGCACCAAGTATAACGGTCAAATTTCTAGTAATTCTTTGAAATTTCTTTCTTCCCTCTTCACCTTCTTTTAATAACTCTTTTAAAGAAGGAATAACTGAAGATAGAAGTTGCAAAATAATCGATGCGTTTATATATGGTGTAACACTCATTGCAAATATTGAAAACCTTCTAAATGCTCCACCTGTAAAGACATCATAAAAACTCATCAAACCTCCAGCAGCACCCGTTCCCATTTGAGAAAACGCAACCCCCCATGCCTTCAAGTTCACCCCAGGAACCGGAATGTAAATTCCGAGCCTAAAGACTATAAGCATTAGTAACGTGAAAATTATTCTATCTCTAAGTTCAGGTATTTTAAAAGCGTTTTTTAATGCCTTCCACATTGTTAAATCACCTCTGCCTTGCCGCCAACGGCTTCTATCTTCCTCCTGGCACTTGAACTAAAGGCATGGGCAATTACCGTTAATGGTTTTGTTATTTCACCATTTCCTAGTATTTTTACTCCATCATTAATTTTCTTAATTAAACCTTTTTCCATTAATTTATCAGGTGTCACTTCTTCTCCTGATTCAAAATACTTCTCAAGTTGCTCAACATTTACTACTGTGTAAATCTTTTTAGCAAAGTTTTTAAATCCAAATTTTGGTAATCTTCTGTGCAAAGGTGTCTGACCACCCTCAAACCAAATATGAACTTTTCCTCTTCCCCTTGCTTTTTGACCTTTGTGTCCCTTTCCAGAAGTTTTTCCTTTTCCAGAACCTATTCCTCTACCTACTCTTGTTCTTTTTTTCATAGAACCAGGAGTCGGTTTTATATCGGATAATCTCATATTATATTACCTCCCTTATTCCTCTATTTCTTCAACTTTAACCAAATGTCTTACCTTTCTAATCATACCTCTAATTTGAGGAATATCTTCTTTAATCACCGTTGAATTTAACTTTCTCAAACCAAGTCTTTTAACTGTATCTTTTTGATCATATTTGTATCCAATAGGACTTTTAACCAAGGTTATTTTTAACTTTTTCATATTAACCCTCCTTCTTTACACCATAAATAACTTCTTTTGGAGTTATATCTCTTAATTCAGCTATTTTCTCCAAGGATAGGAGGTTTTTCAAACCATTAACCGTTGCTTGAGCCAAAACGACTGGATTGGTTGAACCACTTGATTTTGTCAATATATTGTGAATACCGGCCAATTCAACAATAGCACGTACTGTTCCATTTGAGATAATACCTGTACCTGGTGCAGCTGGTTTTAACAAAACTTTCGCCGCATCTTGTCTTCCAACAATTTCATGAGGAATCGTACCGTTATGAATTGATACTTTAAATACGTTTCTTCTTGCAGTTGATAAAGCTTTTCTTATAGCATCTGGTACTTCTCTTGCTTTTCCAACGCCAACTCCTACTTTTCCATTTCTATTTCCAACAACGGCTAACACTCTAAAGGAAAGATTCTTCCCACCCTTTGTAACTTTCGTAGTCCTTCTAATTTCCACTATTCTTTCTTCGAAATCTTCACCCGTTGCCTTTATTTTCTGTGCAATATCTGCCATTCAGTGCACCTCCCTTAAAATTCCAAGCCTGCTTCTCTAGCACCTTCAGCAAGTTCTGCAATTCTTCCGTGATATCTGTATCCACCTCTATCAAAAACCACTTTCTTGATACCTTTTTCGATTGCTCTTTTACCAATTAACTTTCCAACTTCACGTGCTGCCTCTTTATTCCAAGTCTTTTTCAAAATTTCCTTCAATTCCTTATCTAAAGTTGATGCTGCTACCAATGTATGCCCTTTATCATCATCTATAACCTGTGCATATATGTGTTTTTCACTTTTATATACGCACAACCTTGGCCTTTCAGCTGTACCGTGAATTTTTTTTCTTATACTTAAGTGTCTCTTTTTCCTTCTCCAATTTCTATTTTCTCTTTTTATCATCTCAGTGTACCCCCTTTATGCTTTCTTTCCTTCTTTCAATCTTACTACTTCTCCTACGTATCTAATACCTTTTCCTGAATATACGTTAGGTTCTCTCCACCTTCTTATATCCGCTGCCACTTGCCCTACTCTTTGTTTATCAATTCCGCTCACTATTATTTTATTTGGACTTGGGACTTCCACTGTAACATCAGATGGTATTTCCATTTCAACGGGATGCGCATATCCGAGGTTCATAACCAATTTTTTCCCTTGCAACTGTGCTCTGTAACCTATTCCAACAATTTCTAATTCCTTTTTAAATCCTTGTGTAACACCAATAACCATGTTATTAAACAATCTCCAGTATGTACCTGTAAACATTTTCATTTTCTTTAAGTCTGACTTTCTTTTCATAAATTCAACGTTTGGTTTTACATTAACTTCATTTTCATTAATCTCGACTTTAACATAAGGTAAAAATTCTTGCGACAACTCACCTTTTGGACCTTTAACCTTAAAAACATTTCCTTCAACCTTAACTTCTACGCCATTTGGTATTACTATAGGTTTATTTGCTATACGGGACATTGAGTACACCTCCTTACCAGATATAGGCGATTACTTCTCCGCCAACTCCAATTTCTCTTGCCATTTTGTCAGTCATAACGCCTTTAGAAGTTGTTAAAATTGCTATTCCTAATCCATTTTTAACCTTTGGAAGATGATCTTTATCCACATAAATTCTTCTTCCTGGCTTTGAAATTCTAACAATTCCGTGAATTACTCTTTCTCTATTTCTCCTTGTACCTTTGTATTTCATTTGAATCCTGATGATTCCTTGTTTCCCATCCTCAATATATGTGTAATCTTTAATAAATCCTTCTGTTTTCAAAATTTCAGCTATTGCTTTCTTTAAATTTGATGCTGGAACATCTACTTGTTCTTTTAATGCAACGTTAGCATTTCTTATTCGAGTGAGCATGTCAGCTATTGGATCGCTCCACATTGTATTCCCCTCCTTTTACCATGTTGCCTTCCTAACTCCCGGGAGTTTTCCCTCGTTGGCCATTTTTCTAAAACAAACCCTACATACACCAAATTCTCTATAAACAGAATGTGCACGTCCACATATCTTACATCTTGTATACTCTCTTGTTTTAAATTTTTTGGGTTTCTTCCATCTTTCTACAAGACCTTTTCTTGCCATATTTAAACCTCCTTATTGTCTTTTAAAAGGAAATCCAAAGAGTTCAAGTAACTTCCTAGCTTCCTCATCGGTTTTTGCTGTTGTGACAATTACAATATCCATACCTTGTACTCTTCTTACTTGATCAGGAGAAATCTCTGGAAATACCAATTGTTCTGTCAAACCAAATGAGTAGTTTCCCCTTCCATCAAAACCATTTGGATTCAATCCCCTAAAGTCTCTAACTTTTGGCAGTACAAGATTAATGAGCTTATACAAAAAGTTGTACATATTGATTCCTCTTAAAGTAACTTTCAATCCTATTGGCATACCTTTTCTTATTTTAAAATTAGATATACTCTTTTTTGCTCTCGTTACCACAGGTTTTTGACCTGCAATTAAAGCTAATTCCTTTGCGTGGATATCTATAACATCTTTATTTCTTGAACCTTCACCAATTCCCATATTTATAACTATCTTTTCCAATCTTGGAACTTGGTGAATGTTTTTATAGCCAAATTCTTTCATCATTGCATTTCTAATTTCTTTTTCATATTTTTCCTTTAATGGTATGTACTGCATGCTCTATGCCTCCTTACTTATCTATGACTTCTCCGCATTTCTTACAGTACCTTACTTTTTTTCCGTCTTCTAAGAATTTAAATCCAACTCTTGTAGCATTTCCACAACTTGGACACACTAATGCAACCTTTGAAACATATATAGGAGCCTCTTTCTCAATTATTCCTCCTTGCCTCATCTGTGCATTTGGCCTTTGATGTCTTTTTACAATATTTACCCCTCTGACTATAACCTTATCCTCTTTTGGAATCACTGTAATTACTTCACCTGTTTTTCCCTTGTCCTTTCCAGATAATACCTTTACCATATCTCCTTTTCTTATTTTTCTTGCCACTGCACATCACCCCTTAAAATACTTCCGGCGCTAAGGAGACTATTTTCATAAAACCTTTTTCTCTTAATTCCTTTGCCACTGGTCCAAAAACACGTGTCCCCTTAGGCTCGTTATATTTATCAATCACAACAGCAGCATTATCATCAAAACGAATATATGAACCATCAGGTCTTCTTATTTCTTTTTTCGTTCTAACAATAACCGCTTTAACTACATCACCTTTTTTTAAATCTCCATTTGGAACTGCATCTCTTACGCTGCAGACAACAATATCTCCAACCGTTCCCCATTTCCTTCTGGAACCACCCATTACCCTAATTACCCTTAAAAGTTTTGCACCTGAGTTATCAGCCACGTTGAGGTAGCTTTCATTGATTATCATTGTTACTACCTCCTTCCGCATCTTCTACTTCTTCTGTAAATACAGACCTTTCGATTATTCTCAACACTTTCCATCTTTTGAGCTTACTCAAAGGTCTTGACTCAATAATTTCAACGGTATCTCCTACTCTGCATTCGTTATTTTCATCATGCGCATAATATTTTTTTGTCCTCTTTATATATTTACCCACTCTCGGGTGTTTTACCAACGTACTAACGGAAACAACAACCGTCTTATTCATCTTATCGCTTACAACTTCACCTACAAGTCTTTTCTTTGGCATGTCAATTACCTCCTTACACCCAATTCTCTTTCCCTGAGAATTGTTTTGATTCTTGCTATATCTTTTCTAGTCTTTGATATCTGACTATAATCATTTAGTTGACCTAGTACATTCTGAAACCTCAAGTTCATAAGAGTTCTTTTCTTTTCCTCTAACAAATTCATTAATTCTTCATTCGTAAGATTTCTAAGTTCAGCAGCCTTCATACTGCTTCACCACCTATCTCATGTCTTTTTACTATTTTTGTTCTAATTGGAAGTTTTGTTGCAGCATATTCAAGTGCTTCTCTTGCTAATTCTTCACTTACTCCACCAATTTCAAACATTATCCTTCCAGGTTTCACTACTGCTACCCATCCTTCAACATTACCTTTTCCCTTTCCAAGCTTACTCTCTGCCGGGTGTTTTGTATACGATTTATCTGGAAAAATCCTAATCCATAACTTTCCTGACTTTTTCAAAGTCCTTGTAATAGCAATTCTACATGCTTCAATCTGTTGTGCAGTAATCCAATGAGGTTCAAGCGCTTTCAAACCATATTCACCAAATGCAACTAATGCTCCACCTTTTGCCTTACCCTTCATTCTTCCCCTATGCTGTTTTCTGTACTTTACTCTCTTTGGCATCAACATGTCGTACTACCTCCTTTAGACGTCAGATATCGGCGTCGCCTTTATAAATCCATACTTTTATACCTATCGTACCGTATTTTGTTTCTGCTCTCGCAGTCCCATAATCTATTATAGATCTAATCGTTTGAAGTGGTAATCTTCCTTTCAAATACCATTCTGTTCTTGCAATTTCAGCACCTGCTAATCTTCCAGAAACCATTATTTTTATACCTTTTGCACCTTTTCTCATTGCGTTAAATATTGCCCTTTTCATAACGACTTTATACGAAGCACGTTTTTCAATTCTATTTGCGATATTTTCCGCAACAAGCTGTGCATCCACTTCAGGTAATTTTATTTCCTCAACATTTACAATAAATCTCCTATTGAATCTTGTCTCCAACTCTTTCCTTAATTCAGTGATTTCTGCACCTTTTTTACCTATTATTATACCAGGTCTTGCCGTCTTTATAATCGCAATAACTCTCTCTGAATCTGGTCTTTCAATTACTATTTCGCTAATTCCTGCGTGAGAGTATTTTGATTTTATTACCTTTCTTATTTCTTCATCTTCTAACAAATATTCTTTGTAATTTTTTTCGTTGAACCAAGTTGCTTGCCAATCAGTTGTTATCCCGAGCCTAAAGCCACGTGGATGAACTTTTTGACCCACCTTACCACCTCACCTTTCTATTTCTTTTCATCAATTGCAGCCTTCTCGGCTTCCCTATCTCTAACTATTACTGTTATATGAGACATCCTCTTTTGTATTATGTCCGCGCTTCCTCTTCCCCTCGGCCAAAGTCTTTTCATTCTAGGACCATCGTTTACATAACAGGTGTAAACGTACAAATTTTCTTCATTTAATCCGTGATTATTAACTGCATTCGCTACTGCTGATTTTAACACATTTTTTATTATTCGTGCAGCTTTTTTAGGAGAAAATTCAAGAATTGTAAACGCTTCTGAAACATTTTTCCCTTTTATTGAATTTGCAACACTTCTAGCTTTTCTAGGTGAAATTCTTATATACTTTGCAACAGCCTTTGCTTCATAGACGGGCATCGATGCTAATTTCTCTTTCCTTGCTCTATGAAATTTAGAACGTTTCATTCCATTTCTCTTTATGAGAACTTGCATTGCTTCCACCCTCCTCACTTTTTAACCTGACCCTTACTTGCTGACTTATCTGCGTGCCCTCCAAACCTTCTGGTAAAGGAAAATTCTCCCAATCTGTGTCCTACCATATTTTCCGTAATATAAACCGGGATATGTTTTAATCCATTGTAAACTGCTATTGTATGCCCAACCATTTCTGGTACTATCATACTTGCCCTACTCCATGTTTTTACTATCTTTTTTTCTCCTGCTTCGTTTAACTGTCTTATTTTCTTTAATAATTTGGGATCTACATAAGGTCCCTTTTTCGTGGACCTACCCATTATTGCACCTCCTCATCAACCATTTCTTCTTCTAACAATCAATTTATCTGATGCTTTTTTACCTCTTCTTGTTTTGTATCCTTTTGCCAATTGACCCCATGGACTTTGTGGATGGTGGCCTTTTCCTCTACCTTCACCTCCACCATGTGGGTGATCAACTGGATTCATTGCAACCCCTCTTACATGTGGCTTTCTACCTTTCCATCTAACCCTACCTGCTTTACCATCTACTTCATTCTTGTGTTCTTCATTGCCAATAACACCAATAGTTGCATAACATTTTACTGGAACTTTTCTTAATTCCCCTGAAGGCATCTTTAACAACGCATATTTACCTTCTTTTGCCATTAATTGACACGATGTTCCTGCCGAACGTGCAATTTGTCCACCTTTTCCAGGTATAAATTCAACATTGTGAATAACCGTACCAACGGGAATATTTTCAAGTGGCAAAGCATTTCCAGGTTTAATTTCTGCATCCGGACCATTCATAATTGTATCGCCAACATTCAACCCTTGTGGAGCCAATATATATCTTTTTTCACCATCAGCATATACAAGTAAAGCTATTCTGGCTGTTCTGTTTGGATCATATTCTATTGATACTACTCTCGCAGGCACACCAACTTTATTCCTTTTAAAATCTATTATCCTATATCTTCTCTTATGGCCGCCACCTCTAAATCTAACAGTAATTCTACCATAACTGTTTCTTCCACCCGTTTTTTTAAGTGGAACAACCAATGATCTTTCTGGTTCTTTTTTTGTTATTTCAGAAAAATCTGGTATTATCATCTGTCTACGAGCAGGGCTTGTTGGTTTAAATCTTTTAAGACCCATCATTTTTCACCCCTTTTAATGTTCTCCTTCTAATTCTTTAATTGTATAACCTTCTTTAAGTGTCACTATAGCTTTTTTCCACGATCTAGTATAACCTTCCCTAGCCATTGCTCCTCTTCTTAAATCTCTCTTTGGTTTTGGTTTAACATTAACAACATTGACTTTTTTTACCTTCACATTAAACAACTTTTCAATTGCCTCTTTTATTTGTGGTTTATTGGCATCCTTTGCAACCTCAAAAACATACTTCCTATCTTCTCTTGCATAATATGCCTTTTCACTTACAATTGGTCTAATAATTATATCTGCATAATTTTTCATTATCCCAGCACCTCCTCAATCTTCTGGACAGTACTTTGGAGGAGCACAAGCTTATCATGATTTAAAATATCGTATACATTCAACCCATCGATATTAACTCTATCGACTCCTGGATTGTCCGCAATTAATACTTTAATCCCAGGAATATTTCGTCCAGAAATTTTTACATTCTCGTATTTATTCTCTTTTTTAGGAAGAACAATTAAAACTTTTTGATTTTCAAGTCCCAAATTCTTCAAAACTTCCGTCAAGTCTTTTGTTCTAGGCTTTTCAAACTTAATATCATCAACTACAACTAGATTATTCTCTTTTAATCTCAAGGACAAAGCTGATTTTAAAGCAAGCTTTTTCATTTTCTTATTTAACCTTTTAAAATAAACTTTGGGCTTTGGACCATGTGCAACTCCACCGTGTCTCCAATGAGGTGCTCTTATAGAACCTTGTCTTGCCCTTCCCGTGTGCTTTTGAATCCATGGTTTTCTTCCTCCACCGGAAACCTCTCCACGAGTCTTCGTTGACGCAGTCCCCGCTCTTGCGTTTGTAAGTTGCATGTCAATATAACGCCACATAACATCTTGGTTTGGTTCAATTGAAAAAACCTCATCTTTTAATTCAATTGTACCAATGTTTTCACCTTTGATATTAAACAAATCAACTTTTGCCATCCCCAATGCCTCCTTTTTTCATTTTCGAGGCCTGCTCTTATCCCCTCTTTGCAGATCTAATGAGGACAAGGCCGCCTCTCGCTCCTGGGACGCCACCTTTAACCGCTATTAAATTGTTCTCAACATCTATTTTAACAACTTCTGAATTCAAAATTGTTACGCGTTCGTTACCATATTGTCCCGGCATCTTTTTACCTTTGAAAATTCTTGCAGGCTCTGAGTGTTGACCAACTGAACCTAACTCTCTATGGAATTTCGCGCCGTGAGACTTTGGACCTCCTCTAAAGCCCCATCTTTTCATAGCACCAGCAAATCCTCTACCTTTTGACCATCCTGTAATATCTATCTTATCACCTTCTGAAAAAATATCAACCTTTATTTCTTGACCCAAATCAAAATTTTCGGGATTATCTACTCTGAATTCTTTCAAGACTTTTAATGGCTTTACTCCTGCTTTTTTGAAAACACCTTCCATAGGTTTATTTACCTTCTTTGCTTCTTCAAATCCCAATTGTATAGCATTGTAACCATCTGTTTCAACGGTTTTCTTTTGCACTACAAAACATGGTCCAGCTTTAATCACAGTAACAGGAACAACCTTATCACCTACGAAAACTCGTGTCATTCCCAATTTTCTTCCAATAATCATTTTCATAACTAGCACCTCCAAGTTTGAATCACAAGTTGATTTCAACGTCAACTCCAGCAGGAAGATTTATTTTCATAAGCGCATCAATAGTTTTTGGTGATGGTTCTAATATATCAATCATTCTCTTGTGTACTCTTTTTTCAAATTGTTCCCTTGAATCTTTATGTTTCAAAGGAGATCTTAAGACAACATATAAAGTTCTTTCCGTTGGCAAAGGTACTGGTCCAGAAACCTTTGCATTTGTTTGTTTTACAACTTCCACTATTTTTTTTGCAGACTCATCAAGAAGTTTATGATCATATGCCTTCAACCTAATTCTTATCTTCTGTCCTGGCATCTTGTTCCCTCCCTTTTTATTTCAGGAAGAAAGGGGGTTACCCCCCTCTCCAAAATATTTATAATTACTCAACAATTGCTGTTACAACACCTGCACCGACTGTTCTTCCACCTTCACGGATAGCAAATCTCATTCCTTCTTCAATAGCAACAGGGTAGATAAGTTTAATTGTCATTTCTACGTTATCTCCAGGCATAACCATTTCTACACCTGCAGGGAAGTCAATTAATTCACCTGTTACGTCAGCTGTTCTGATAAAGAATTGCGGTTTGTATCCTTTTTGGAATGGTGTATGTCTTCCGCCTTCTTCTTTCTTTAGAACGTAAACTTGTGCTTTAAATGTTGTATGTGGTGTTATTGATCCTGGTTTTGCAAGAACTTGTCCTCTTTCTACTTCATCTTTGTCAACACCTCTTAACAAACATCCAACGTTGTCACCTGCAAGACCTTCATCAAGGATCTTTCTAAACATTTCAACACTTGTAACAACTGTTTTATTTACTTCGTAACTCATTCCTACGATTTCTACTTCATCACCGGGTTTGATAACACCACGTTCGATTCTTCCAGTAACAACCGTACCTCTTCCTGTAATAGAAAATACGTCTTCAACTGGCATCAAGAATGGTTTATCTGTTTCCCTTTGTGGTTCTGGGAAGTATTCGTCCATAGTATCAAGAAGCTCTTTAATTGGTGCATATGCAGCATCATTAGGATCATTAGATGCCTCAACTGCTTTAAGAGCAGAACCTCTTATTACTGGAAGATCGTCACCTGGAAATTCGTATTTATTAAGAAGTTCCCTTACTTCCATTTCAACAAGATCAATCAATTCTTCATCATCAACCATATCCGTTTTGTTAATGAAAACAATCATTGCAGGAACATTAACCTGTCTTGCGAGAAGAACGTGTTCTCTTGTTTGTGGCATTGGTCCATCAGTTGCTGCAACAACAAGAATAGCACCATCCATTTGAGCTGCACCAGTAATCATGTTTTTAATATAGTCAGCGTGACCTGGACAGTCAATGTGTGCGTAGTGTCTGTTGTCTGTTTCGTATTCAATGTGTGCAATGTTAATTGTAATTCCTCTTTCTTTTTCTTCTGGAGCTTTATCGATTTGTTCATATGGTGTATAATCTGCTCTTCCAAACAAAGACAAGTACTTTGTTATAGCTGCTGTTAATGTTGTTTTTCCGTGGTCAATATGTCCAATCGTACCAACATTAAGGTGTGGTTTACTTCTCACAAACTTTTCTTTTGCCATAATTCACCCTCCTTTATCCTTTGTGGATAAGTTATTTTGAAATTATTTTTTCAGCAATCTTATCAGGAACTTTTGCATATCTTTCAAGTACCATCGTATAAGTTGCCCTACCTTGCGATAACGACCTTAAATCAGTTGCATAACCAAACATCTCGGAAAGCGGCACCAAAGCCTTTATGATTCTTAAATGTCCTCTTGATTCCAATGTTTCCACATGTGCACGTCTTGAATTAAGGTCTGCTATTATATTTCCCATATACTCTTCTGGAGTAGTAATTTCAACTTTCATTATAGGTTCAAGTAAAATTGGTTTTGCCTTTTTTACAGCCTCTTTAAATGCCATACTTGCTGCAATCTTAAATGCCATCTCGGACGAATCAACTTCGTGGTATGAACCATCGAGTAATATCGCCTTTATTCCTACCATTGGATATCCACCAATATATCCACTTTGAGCTGCTTCTCTTACACCTTCTTCAACTGCAGGAATATATTCCTTTGGTATAACTCCGCCGACAATCTTATCTTCAAATTCAAAAGTCTTACTCAAATCAATAGGTTCAAATCTCATTACAACATGTCCGTATTGCCCTCTTCCGCCGCTTTGTCTTATATATTTTCCTTCAGCTTCAGCGGGAACTTGAATAGTTTCCCTGTAGGCAACTTGCGGCTGACCTACTCTCACATTCGTGTTAAATTCACGTTTTAATCTATCTACAATTATTTCAAGGTGCAACTCACCCATACCTGAAATAATAGTTTCACCTGTTTCAGGCTCAACATATGCTCTAAATGAAGGATCTTCATCACTTAACAATGTTAAAGCCCTTGATAACTTATCCTGATCTTTTTTCGTTTCCGGTTCTACCGCTATAGAAATAACAGGCTCTGGGAATTCCATCTTTTCCAAAATAACAGGTCTCTTCTCATCGCATAATGTATCTCCTGTTTTTGTATCTTTTAAACCAATTGCTGCTACGATATCACCCGCTCTTACATATTCTACATCTTCTCTTTTATCAGCATGCATAAATATTAATCTTGAAATTCTTTCTTTCTTTCCTTTTGTTGAATTATACACATAACTACCCTTTTCAAGCCTTCCACTGTAAACTCTAAAAAATGTTAATTTACCTACATATGGATCCGCTTGTATTTTAAAAGCAAGGGCTGTAAATGGTTCGTTTTCATCTGGAACTATGTCTATTGTTTCTCCATTTTGATCCCAGCCTTTAACAGGTGGCACATCAAGTGGCGATGGCAAATATTCCAAAATTCCATCTAATAAAGGTTGAACACCTCTGTTCATTTTTGCAGAGCCACAAAATACAGGTGTAGCTTTATTTTCAATTGTGGCCTTCCTCAATGCCTTCTTTATTAAATCATTTGAAATCTCCTCGCCTTCTAAATACATGACCATTATATCATCATCAAGTTCTGCCACTTTTTCAAGTAATTCCTCTCTCATCTCTTCAGCTTTAGCCAAATATTTTTCAGGAATTTCTTCATAAACCATTTCTGTGCCCTTTTCATCAATCCATCTTATGGCTTTCATTTCAATTAGATCTATTACCCCTTCAAACGAATCCTCTGCTCCCATAGGCATTTGAACAGGAATTGGATTTGCCCTAAGTCTTTTTACCATACTTTCAACAGACATTTCAAAATCTGCACCTAATTTATCCATCTTATTCATAAACGCAATACGTGGTACATTGTATTTATCTGCTTGCCTCCAAACAGTTTCTGACTGCGGTTCAACACCTGCAGCAGCATCAAAAACGGCAACAGCTCCGTCAAGTACCCTTAACGCCCTTTCTACTTCAATGGTAAAGTCAACGTGTCCCGGAGTATCAATTATATTAATACGATGGCCCTTCCACATACATGTTGTTGCAGCAGAAACAATGGTAATACCCCTTTCCTTTTCTTGAACCATCCAATCCATTGTTGCAGTACCATCATCCACACTACCAATATTATGCTTTCTACCTGTATAGAAAAGAATTCTTTCGGTAGTCGTCGTCTTACCTGCATCAATATGGGCCATAATACCTATGTTTCTTAGTTTTTTCAAGTCAACGTATATCGCCTGTATCTCCTTCATACTCTCCTCCTACTTACCATCTAAAGTGTGCAAATGCCCTGTTTGCCTCTGCCATTCTGTGAACATCTTCTTTCTTCTTAATAGCCGTTCCCGTGTTGTTAAAAGCATTGACCAATTCTTCACCTAATTTTTCAGCCATTGGCTTTCCTTTTCTAGCTCTTGCCGCTTCAACAATCCATCTTAATGCTAGTGATGTCTTCCTTGGTTCTTCGACTTCAATTGGCACTTGATATGTAGCACCCCCAACCCTTCTTGGTCTTACTTCAACGATAGGTCTGACATTTTCTACTGCTTGATGCAAAGCATCAAGTGGATCTTTCTTCGTCTTCTCCGCTAAAATTTCCATAGCTTTGTAAACTATCTTCTGAGCTATTGATTTTTTTCCGTCCCACATAACTCTATTTATAAGTTTTGAAACCAAAACATCATTATAAATTGGATCAGGTGGAACTTTTCTAATTTCCGCTCTTCTTCTTCTCATTTATATTTCCCTCCCAATTTATTTCTTAGGTCTCTTTGCACCATACTTACTTCTTGATTGTTTTCTGTTCTCAACACCTGCTGCATCCAATGCACCCCTTATGATTTTATACCTAATACCTGGCAAGTCTTTTACCCTTCCACCTCTAACCAACACAACTGAGTGTTCTTGCAAGTTATGTCCTATACCTGGAATATACGCAGTCACTTCTATCCCATTGCTCAATCTAACCCTTGCAATTTTTCTAAGAGCTGAATTTGGCTTTTTCGGGGTCATTGTCGATACCCTTACGCAAACTCCTCTTTTTTGTGGGTGCCCTTGTAACGCTGGAGATTTTGATTTTTCCTTAATTACTTTTCTTCCATACCTTACCAACTGATTAATTGTAGGCATCTAAACCCTCCCTTCAAAAACTATAAAATTTTTCCGTTTCAGCCACGCCGCAACATTTTACAAATTCTATTATAAACCCTTATAGCAAAATTCTCTTGAAAAATAAGTGAACATTTTGTTTCGTCCACTTTTTCGTGCGTTTTATGAATGATACTTAGAAAAAAAGAGGGCATCAAGCCCTCTGGCTGGGGCGGTAGGACTCGAACCTACACTGCTGGAGCCAAAGTCCAGTGTCCTGCCAGTTAGACGACGCCCCAACTAGAAAAAACAACTGGTGGGTGCGGCAGGGATTGAACCTGCGGCCTCTTCCGCGTCAAGGAAGCGCTCTCCCACTGAGCTACGCACCCAGGCCGACTTTTATTTTATCACACAAAAAAAACTTGTCAAGATGTTAAAATAAATTTACCTTCTTTGATTTAAACACAACCATAGAGTATAATAAAATAAGAAAGCGAGGGAGAAAGACATGATAGTAACAGAAAAAAATTATTATTCCAGATTGGACAAATTTCTAAGAAAAGAACTTAAAAATTTACCCTTGAGCGCCATTTACAAATTAATAAGAAAAGGAAAGATAATAGTTAACGGAAAAAAAATTAAAGATCCATCTTACAAACTTGAAGTTGGAGATGAGATAAACATTAACGAAGATACTTCTAAATACAATAGAGAAAAAAACAATCAAATCATTCCAATAAAAATGGAATTTGATATCATATACGAAGATGAAAGTATTTTAATAATAAACAAACCCGCTGGTATACCAATCCATCCAGGAAAAGGTACACATATTGCTACGCTAATTGAGGGATTAATGTATTTAGGCAAAAAGAAAGATTTTACACCTTACCTCGTCCATAGATTAGATAAACACACATCAGGAGTTTTCATTGTGGCAAAAAACGTTAATAGTGCAAGAGAAATTAGTGATATAATTTCTTCAAGAAATATAAAGAAAAAATATGTTACACTCTGTATAGGTAACCCTAAAAGGACCGAAAAAATAGAAATACCACTTGATAGTAAATATGCAAAAACCATATACAACAAGAAAAAAACATTTAAAACTGATCTTGGCTATTTCTCGCTATTGGATGTGGAAATTAAAACCGGAAGAAAACACCAAATCAGAAAACACTTGAGTTTAATAGGTTATCCAGTTGTAGGTGATAACCTTTATGGTAACAAAAAATTAAATAGAGAATTTAAAAGAAAATATGGACTAAAGCGATATTTTTTACACTGTAGTGAAATGACATTTGTCTATAAAAATAAAAAAATCAGGGCAATAGCCCCTCTTGCAAAAGACCTACAAGAAACTTTAAAAGCCTTAAAAATGGAGGAATAAATTGAAAAAAATATTTTTTTTCTTAATACTCCATATCTCATTGTCTTTCTTTTCTATTAACATTTATTTCAATACATATGATAACACCATTATAATAAATGGTGAAATTTACCCGTTTTTTGGAAAACCAAACAAATTTAGGGGAAAGATTATATCTTATTTCAAAAGCCCTAATGTAGAAAATTTCGAATTTCCAGACAATCTATTAGTACTAGAAGATGGGCAAACCATTGGAAAAAACGGGACAATAAAGGTTTCAAAAGATGTGTTTCAATCTATATTAAAATTATACAAAATATCAAAAATTACCCAAGTTGTTATAGATGAATTTCCAATAGAACTATACGATGAAAAGATAATAGTAAAAAAAATAACCCCAAAAGATAAATTAAAAGAATATCTTGACTTATTCCTAAAAGAATATGAAATCCCCAATTTAAAATTCTATTTTGGAGAATATAAAATAACACCTAAACCACCTAAAATAGATATTACAACATTTTCATTTCCAGAGTATGGTTTTTACAAAATACGCATAAATGACTATGGGAAGATACAGACTAAAGTTTATATAAATAATACTATTTCACCAAATGCTGGTGCACTTTTACCTGGGACATATACAATTTTTGTGTACGCGAAAGACGAATTAGGAAACGAATCAAGTCTCACCAAAAACTTATTCGTTCCCAAATCAACAATAAACTTTCAAGAAAAAGAATACGAATTTTTCTCACACACAAAGTACGGCACCCTAACTTTTATAGGCACCAAAAACTTTTACGAAATTTCACCATCTAATTCTACGATCACAACAATCACTGTAAAAGATACCACTCCACCCAAAGTACTGTTAGAAAAAAAACATCTATTCGACAACTATTATGAAATAAAAGTCATTTCACAAGACTTTAACAAAACAAAAACTCTTTTAAAAATAAACAATCAAGAAAAAAAAGGAGAAATTTTCAAACTCAAGTATGGAAAAAATATAATTGCCGTTTATTGTGAAGATACTTTTAAAAACAACACTTTAAAACTCGAAACAATATATATTAACGAAAAAAATTCAAACTCTCTTCAATTTTTTGACCAAAAAAAATGGTTCAATATAGGAGGTATAATGATAAAATCCCCATTTATAAAAATATGGATCAATCCTAAAAGGCAAAGGAGGCATTATGAAGATAAAAATTTTGTCATACACATCGTTAAATAAGGTATTATTTATCTTTACAATAATTGCTTTACTTTCGTCTTTGATAAGAATAATTCCAGATATAGAAAACATGAAAACAAAAATAGTTTTTGAAGACTTAAATGAAGTCTTTTTCTCAGATGGAAAAACCATTCCTACAAAATTTTCCAAATATGTTGTATTAAAAGACGCAACAACTGTAGATATTGATATAAAAGATAAAGTATTTGGAATACTCGAATTTGATTCCTCATTCAAACTTTCTCAAAATTATGCAAAAAAATTAACTAATGTAATAAACGTACATTATATAAAACCTGAGGAACTAACAAAATACAACGAAAAAACTCTTTTCAAAAGACTTTGGCGTGCAGTGGTAGAAAGAAGTATAGATCTTATAGTTCTACCAAGAACAAAATTAACCGAAACTGTTGCAAAAAAATTCAACAACTATTTTCCAACTTCAGAACCTTCTCCTTATATAGTCAAAGCAAAAAATATAAAGTATGTTTTTCTTGTAATACTTGTACTTTTCGTATTCAGTCTTTTTCCATTTATTGCTTTTTTCATTCCCATTCTATACTTTTCATATGATTATTTTGTGTCAATTGTAAGTATTATTGGAACCATATTCGTATTTAAAAAGGTGAACAACAATATTCTGAAATTTTTTTCCTATTTTTCATTAGGAATATTTACCAATCTTTCCTTGTACGATTTTTACCATGTAAACAATATTGAAACTTTCAAATTAGTAAAACTTTCTCTAATCCTCCTCCCAGTGATTCTATTGATTGAACTAATAAACACTCAAAATAAAGAGTTTAAAAAATATATGAAGATATTATTACCTATATTCACTATTTTTGGGATATATTATATAATTAGAAGTGGGAATTATGGATTCGTTTCAGACTTTGAAAGAAATTTAAGAGAATTTATAGAAGACATATTTATAATTCGTCCAAGAACCAAAGAACTAATATTTTATCCTCTTTTATTCTTAGCACCCTATACTAAAAATATTTTCTTCAGAAAATTCTTTCAAATATTTGGAAGCATTGCTTTATTATCCACATTTAATACTTTCTGTCATATTAGAGCACCTTTGTTTATTAATGTCTATAGAGAACTGTTTACACTATTCATTTCAATTATTATTTTTTCAATAATCAATTTATTCTTTGAAAGGAGTGTTTTATATGAGAAAAACAAGAATAGTATCCACAATAGGTCCCGCCACTGAATCAGAAGAAATGCTTGAAAAACTTATCAAAACCGGAGTTAACGTATTTAGACTAAATTCTTCCCACGATACATTAGAAGTACATAAAGAAAGAATTAAAAGATTAAAAAAACTACGAGAAAAGTTAAACGCAGTTTTTGCAATTTTAATAGACTTATCTGGTCCAAAGATTAGAACTGGGAAACTTAAAGAAGAATACATAACACTAAAAGAAAATAGCATAGTTGATATAACAACAGATGATGTGCTTGGCGATGAAAAGTTACTTTCAGTTAATTACGTTAGATTTCCATTTGAAGTAAAAAAAGGAGATAAAGTTTTGATAAACGATGGTGCAATAGAACTTGAAGTGCTTGAAACAAATAATAATATTGTAAAAACAAAAGTAATTAGAGGCGGAAGAATAACACATCATAGAGGTGTCAACCTTCCAGGGGTAGATCTCTCAATTTCGGCAATTACAGAGAAAGATAAAGAATTCATAAAACTTGCAATTGAGGAAAATATAGATTTCATAGCACTTTCATTTGTTAGAAAACCCGAGGATGTAAAACTTGCTAAATCACTTAGTAACGGAATACCTGTAATTGCAAAAATAGAAACTGCACAGGCATTAGATTACCTTGATGAAATAATCCATGAAGCAGAGGGAGTAATGGTTGCAAGAGGAGATCTAGGTGTTGAAATTCCTCTTTCAAAAGTCCCCATTGTTCAAAAACAAATCATAGAAACCGCTAATAGGTATGCTAAACCTGTCATCACTGCAACACAAATGTTAGAAAGTATGATTAAAAATTCAACACCTACAAGAGCAGAAGTTTCAGATATAGCCAACGCAATTCTTGATGGCACAGATGCTATAATGCTTTCAGCTGAAACATCAATAGGCGATTACCCCATAGAAGCGGTTAAGGTTATGAACGAAGTTGCAATAAATACTGAAAAGTTTCTTCTCAACTATGAATCAATTGAATTAGAATGGATAAGAAGTTATTACATATCAGAAGATCCAGAAACAGCTATTTCCCATGCAGTCTATAATCTTTCAAAGGATATAAACGCAAAATTGATAATAACAGCAACCGGTACAGGAAGAACAGCAATTAATGTAGCAAGATTGAGACCGAACGTACCAATAATGGCTGCTACTCCAAATATTTCTACACTGTATAAGTTAAGCCTAGTATGGGGTGTTATTCCTGTATTGATAAATCAAACACTCTCCACAGATGAAATGATAAATGAAGTTATGAAAAAAGCAAAAGAATTGGAACTTGCAAAAAAAGGAGACAAAGTTATAATTACCGCAGGTATTCCATGGGGAAAACCCGGAACAACAAATACACTTCAAATACAGGAAATAATTTAAAATCATGAACTAGACTTACCTAAAAGTATTGACAATCACATCTTTTATGTTATTATATTTAAGTGTGGCCCCATAGGATAACGGCTAGTCCATCGGATTCTCAGTCCGAAGGTCGGGGTTCGATTCCCCGTGGGGCTGCCAGAGGCCCCAGTAGTTCAACGGATAGAACGGCGGATTCCTAATCCGCAAATGGGGGTTCGATTCCTCCCTGGGGCACCACAAAGTACGGGCCGTTAGCTCAACAGGTAGAGCACCTGACTCTTAATCAGGGGGCTGTGGGTTCGAGTCCCACACGGCCCACCAGGTTGTAGTAAAGAGGAAGCGCCCGCTTCCCACCCCAAGCGGAAAGCAAAGGGGTAAGTCGTTGTAATATAAAGGCACAAAGTTTCTAGTTTATAATAATTATCGGCGGGCGTTATGCTCGCCGATATTTTTTTAGGAGGGATGTATTATCGACAAAATTATTAAAAATGAGGAAATTCGGGCTTCAGAGGTTAGGGTAGTAGGTCAAGATGGAAAACAACTTGGGATAATGTCAACTGATAAAGCTCTAGAACTTGCTTATTCTCAAAAAATGGATCTCATTTTAGTTGCTCCAAATGCCAAACCACCAGTAGCTAAAATAATGGATTATGGAAAATACAAATATGAGCTTGCAAAAAAAGAAAAAAAAGCAAAGAAAAATCAAAAAATTATAGAAGTAAAGCAGATGAAATTCAGAATTAAAATTGATGAACACGATTATCAAACAAAAGTAAAACACATCAAAAGGTTTATTGAATCGGGAAATAAAGTAAGAGTGGTAATAATGTTCAGGGGAAGAGAGTTAGCATTTGCAGAGAAAGGCAAGGAAATTCTAGACAGAATCAAAGAAGATATAAAAGATATTGCAGTTGTAGAAAAACAACCCAAATTAGAGGGAAGGGACATGTGGATGATGTTAAAACCTAAAAATTGAGGAGGGAAAATATGGCAAAAAATAAGATGAAAACACAGAAATCTGCCGCTAAAAGATTTCGAGTAACCAAAAACGGCAAAATCATCAGAAGACGCGCATATGCGTGGCATAAAACTGGAAAGAAAAGAAGATCTACCTTAAGAAAACTAAAGTTGGAAGCAGAGGTAGCTGCATGTGAAAAGAATAGAGTATTGAGAATGCTCGGGAAAAAATAAGAAGACTTGGAAGGAGGATAAAATATGCGTGTAAAAAATGCAGTTAATGCAAAGAAAAAAAGAAAAAAGATAATGAAGGCCGTAAAAGGATATCGTGGAGCTTTAAGTAGAAGATATAGATTAGCCAAACAAGCGTATATTAAAGCAAAACAACATGCATATGTAGGCAGGAAACTCAAAAAAAGAAATTACAGAAAATTGTGGATTACAAGGATTAATATAGCAGCAAGAAATGAAGGCCTAAAGTACAACGAGCTCATTCATGGATTAAAATTAGCAGGAGTAAACATTAACAGAAAGATGCTCTCTGAACTTGCAGTGAATGACCCTGAATCCTTTAAGGAATATGTGAATATAGCAAAGCAAGCTATTGGCAAATAAAAATACTCACCCTTCTGGATTCCCTCCTCGGTGCCTAAAATTGGTCGGATGGGAGTTGAAGGAAGGGGTGGGAAAACCAAATAGGAGGTGGATTTTGTGGCGGTTGTTACGATGAAACAGTTGTTAGAAGCAGGTGTTCATTTTGGTCATAGAACACAAAGATGGAACCCAAAGATGAAAGAATATATTTTTGGTGCTAGAAAAGGTATATATATTATCGACCTTCAAAAAACATCAAAACTTCTTGAAGAGGCATACAATCTTGTTAGAGACAAAGCAGCAGAAGGTGGAACAATATTATTCGTTGGAACGAAAAAGCAAGCACAACAAGTAATCAAACAAGAAGCGGAAAGATGTGGTGCTTTCTATGTAAATCACAGATGGCTTGGTGGTTTATTAACAAATTTTCAAACTATAAGAAAAAGAATTGATAAATTAATTGAACTTGAAGAAATGGAAGCAAACGGTGAATTTGATAATCTTCCCAAAAAAGAACAGAGCAGACTTAGAAGAATTTTGGAAAAACTTAGAAAAAATCTCGGTGGTTTAAAAGAAATGGATAGAATCCCAGATATTATTTATATAGTTGATCCAAGAAAAGAAAGAAATGCAGTTTACGAAGCAAACCTTTTAAAAATACCAACTGTTGCAATAGTAGACACGAATTGTGATCCAGACGAAATTGATTACATTATTCCTGGTAATGACGATGCGATTAGGGCTATACAACTCATAACTTCAAAAATAGCAGATGCTTACCTTGAAGGTAGGGAAGGCGTTTCGTACCAAGAAGAATCGCAAGGACAAAAGAAAGAGGAAAATACAGAAGAAATTTTTGAAATTGAAGAAACTGAGGATGAAGAAATATAAAGCCCCCAAATTAGGGGGCTTTTTTGGAGGTTGTAAAAATGTTCATAACATTTGAAGGTATAGATGGCTCTGGCAAAAGTACTCAGTTAGATCTTTTGGCAAATTATTTGGAACAAAAAAATAAAAAAGTTATAAAAGTAAGGGAACCTGGTGGAACTATTTTAGGAGAAAAAATAAGGGATTTACTTTTAAATTTTCCCATGAACAGTCGCAGCGAATTACTTTTATTTCTCGCATCAAGGGCTCAGCTTGTAGATGAAATAATAAAACCCTCTCTTAAAAAAGGATATTTCGTGCTCGCAGATAGATTTACAGATTCAAGTATTGCCTATCAAGGCGGAGCAAGAAATTTAGGAATCGATTTGGTTGAAAATTTGAATTCATTTGCAACAGACAATATTTTACCAAATATAGTTTTTTTCATAGATGTCCCAGTAAATATTGCAATCACGAGGATTTTAAAAAAAGATAGAATTGAAAAAGAAGGAAAAAACTTCTTAGAAAAGGTAAGAGACACATACCTTAAAATCTCTATGAAAAAGGATAACTTTTACATAATTGATGGAAATCAAGACGTAGAAGGGGTATTTCTTCAAATAAAAAATATAGTCGATTCTTATTTAGATCATTGATATATACTTTTCAAGTATATTTCTTGCCAAATCAATCAAAGATTGCATCATCCACCCACCTAAAAACAACAAAGTCAAAAACAACACAATAATCCTGGGGGCAAACGTTAAAGTTTGCTCATTTATTTGTGTAGCAGCTTGAAAAATGCTTATTATAAGTCCAACCAGAAGACTAATCAAAAGAGGTGGTAATATAACAGTTAAAAGTGTCTTTATCCCTAAGCCAAATACATCTAAAAAAACCTCTATTGTCAAAATTATCCACCCCCGAAACTTTTTATTAAGCTTCCTATTAACATATCCCAACCATTCACTAAGACAAAGAGCAAAATCTTAAAGGGTAGTGACACCAATACAGGTGGTATCATTATCATTCCCAAGGATAATAAAATACTGGCAACCACCATATCCATAACTATAAAAGGAATGTATAATAAAATTCCCATTTTAAAACCAATCTCAAGTTCTCCAATTATAAATGCGGGAATTAATATAGAATTTGGAGTTTTTTCTATATCACTGATATTTTGCCCAACGTTTTCCGCTAACATAAAGATATTATCTTCGTTGTGGTGCACCTTTATTTCAGTCAGCATAAACGTTCTAAACCTATCCATAGTTCTTGAAAACATCTCTTCGTAACCTATCTCAGAGTTCAAATATGGCGTAATGGCGTTGTTATATACATCATTCCACACAGGCTGCATTATAAAAAATGTCAAAAACAAAGCAAGCCCTATCAAAACTTGATTTGGAGGAGTTTGCCTTGTACCTAAGGCATTCCTTACAAAAGAAAATACAATTATAATACGCGTAAAAGAAGTAAACAAAATTAAAATACTCGGTGCCAATGAAAGGATTGTCAATAAAAGTAAAATTTCAAGAGTATTCACAAGCTCCCTTGGCTGTTGAGTTGGGGTTATCTGCAAAGAAATTCCAGGAAGTGGTATTTCATTTTGTGCAAAAACAAAAAACGAAAGCAATAGTAACAAAATTACTACTGTTTTTTTCACTTTTTTCCACCTTTTTTTACAACGTTTTTGAAAAATTCAAACTTAAAATCACTCTTTTCAAGCTCACCAGATTCTATTGAATCAAATTTTTTTATAACTCTTCCACCGTTTTCGGTAATCAACAAAGCATAATATTCATCTAAAATCCTAACAATTGCTATGTAAGAATTTCTCGTAATAAACTTCCTTTCAATTACCACAATAAAACGTCCCCCTACACTCCGGGGGACTTTATTCCTGATTAAAAAATAGGTAACAAACATGACTATGGAAAAAATAAGAATAGAAACTACAAATCCAACTAATGTAGAAATAACACTCTCCCCCTAACCTGATACTTTCTGAATTGCCTCAATTACCCTTGCTGCTTGGAAAGGTTTAACTATAAAATCTTTTGCTCCCGCTTGAATTGCTTCTATAACCATTGCCTGTTGTCCCATAGCACTACATACAATAATTGTTGCATTTGGATCTATCTTTTTAATCTCTTTAATAGCCTCTATACCATTCATTTCCGGCATTGTAATATCCATAGTCACGATATCTGGTTTTAATTCTTTGTATTTTTCCACAGCTTCTTTACCATTTGCCGCTTCTCCCACTACTTCATGACCTGCTTTGGTAATAATATCTTTCAACATCATCCTCATAAATGCTGCATCATCCACAATCAAAATTTTCTTCCCCATTCTCTTATACCTCCTCCACACCAATTATTTCATCCAATATCTCCTCAATATCTAAGTATACCACAAGTCTTTCACCTTTTTTTATTAATCCCTTTGCTTTCTTACCATAAGTATCCACATCTCTAAACGCTTTATCAATTTCTTCTTGAGATGTCCTTAAAACTCCCTTAACATTTTCTACCAAAAAACCTACTTCAATATCTCTTATTTTCGTAATAATTATCTTTTTAAACTCTTCGTTCTCTATGTTGTGGCATATTCCACCGAGAATTTTTTTCAAATTAACAACTGGTATAATCCTACCTCTTAAATTAATCACACCATCTATTACCTCTTTTGATTTAGGCACAGGGGTAACTTCATCCTTATCAATAACTATTTCCACATAATCTACATCAAAACTCATTTCTTGATTACAAACATTAAAACTCAAAACTTCAAATTCCGTTTCTACACTCATTCTATCCACCTCACTCCACCAAATTTAAGGTGTCAATTATCAAAGCAATACTTCCGTCACCAAGTGTTGCACCACCACTAAATTCTTTTACATCTGAGAACAATTTCCCCAAAGATTTAATAACAATATCCTCTTGCCCAATCAAACTATCCACAGCTATACCGTATTTTCTATTTGCGACTTTAACAACAACAACATTCAATTCTTCGAACTCTTTACCATGTTCTATCCCAAGTATATCCCAAAGTTTGATTATTGGAATAACTTCTCCTCTCTTAACAATTACTTCTTTATTTTGAACCATCTGTATTTCTTCTGGAACTACAATTAAAGTACTGTCTATTACGGAAATAGGAATTGCATAGATATAATTCTTTACTTTTACAAGCAATGCTTGAATAATTGCAAGTGTTAATGGCAATTTTATAATAACCTTTGTACCTACACCTTTTTGAGATTCTATCTGCACGGTTCCATTTAAAGATTCTACTGTATTCTTTACCACATCCATTCCTACACCTCTACCAGAAAGTTCACTTACTTGATCCTTCGTTGAAAATCCAGGCATAAACAAGAATTCATATATTTTTTCATCCGGTAAAGTAGATGCTTTTAATTCATCAACTAACCCCTTTTCAATAGCTTTTTTCAAAATCTTCTCTCTATCCAATCCCCTTCCATCGTCTTCAACTTCTATAACAACATTATTACCTTCATGTCTTGCAGATAAAATCAAAGTACCAACAGGGGATTTTCCTTTTGCGATTCTTTCTTCTTTTGTCTCTATACCATGATCAATTGCATTTCTTATCAAATGAACAAGAGGATCTCCTATTTCCTCAACAAAAGTTCTATCTAATTCCGTATCCTCACCTTTCATTACAAAATTTATCTCTTTTCCCAAATTCTTTGAAATATCCCTAACCATTCTTGGAAATCTATTAAACACATAAGAAATGGGCACCATTCTTACCTTCATAACTATATTTTGCAAATCAAGTGTGATTCTACTAAGTTGTGCCAAAGATTCATCTACTTCTTTTATATTATATTTCTTCAAAATCTCAATTATCCTACTTCTTGCTATAACCAATTCACCCATTAAATTCATTAATGTATCCAATTTTTCTATATCAACCCTTACCGTTTGAGTTATTTTAACTTTTTTCTTTTTAGTTTCTTTATCATCTTTTTCATTTTCTTTTTTAGGTTTTTCTTTTTTTACTTCTTCTTTCTTTTGCTTAATTTCAACCTTTTTAACTATAACTTTTTCAACTTCGGATACAGAAGATAATTTTTCTTGCAATTTCAAAGGTTCTACCTTTACAAGCACATATAATTCAACTTCTCTATCAAATTTTTCATTTTCTATATCTTCCACAGTTGGTATACTTTTTATAACTTCACCACCCAATTCTTCAATTCCATGGAAAACCATGTACATTCTTGCAGATTTTAATTGAACATTTTCTGCTAAGATAACCTTTGTATAAATAAGATTATATCCTTTTTTCTTAGCCTCGTCTACCACATGAATTAGTGCCTCATCAGTTTCATATATATATTCCTCTGCAGAATCTTCAGAAGTTTCTTCAACTTCCTCTTCTTTAACTTCTTCTTTTTGTACATTGCTTTTGGATTCTTCTTTTTTTGCATTAGTATTAACAACTTGTCCTTCTGCTAGTTTTTCAAATACTTCAACCAATCCACTTACATCTTCTTCTATTTCCTCTGTTCCTTCTTTTGCAATTTTATCTAACATTTTATCAATTAAATCTAAACCGTTAAACAAATAATCTAATTTATCAGAATCAATTCCAACCTTTCCAGATCTAACTGCATCGAGAAAATTTTCCATTCTATGACAAAGTTTTGCCATATTTTCAAATCCCATTGTTCCAGCCATACCCTTTAAAGTATGTAAAGCTCTAAATGCAATATTTATATACTCCATATCTTCTGGATTTTTTTCCAAATCTAAGAGTGCATCATTTAATTGCTGAATATACTCTCTTCCCTCATCAATAAACACACTTAGATATTCTTCAAATGACATATATGTCACCTCCTACATTATATCCAAAAAATAATTTATAAAATATCCCGATTTTTCCTGCCAAAAAATCACTTTTGAATTTATCCTAATTCCAAGAAATTTGTATACCAAATCTCCTATATCTAAAAACACTTTTACATCATAACTTCTTTTTCTATCCAAAAAGTTATAAGCGGCTATATCCATTAACTTCTTTACCCTGGCTTTTTTTGCATAATAACTTTTCTCAATATTACTTACTACAAAAAATTGTTCATATTCGTAAAAATACAATTTAAATTCCTTTGATATATTTATTACCCATTCATCTTTTATTTTATCATATTTTGCCAAATATTTTTCAAAAATTTTTTTAATATTTTCATAACCATCGGATAATTTAAACAAAAACGCCACAGAAACACTTGTTGAATCATCCACATCACCTACAACGTAAAAAGTTGAAGTGGAATTTTCTATTAAACTTTCTGCAAGGTTATAAAACTTTGTTAAATCCGTGCTTTCAATGGAAAAAACCCATGGCTCAATGATTTTCAAAGCTTCTTTTGAATCTTCAACTGTTATACCAGCAAAATAATTTCCCAAAACGGGTATATTTTCCATTAAATCATCAACAAAGGCATTTCTTTTGTAATAATTATTCGTTTTTTGATGAATTTGTATCCTTAAGACTCCATCTTCAACTTTTCCTTTGAAAAATAAGTATTCAGTCTTTACATTTCCGTCTTCCACGGTAAAAGGTAAATTAATCTTTAAAGCACTTCCTTTTGAATATCCACAAATCCAAGTATCTTTCTCTAAAATACTAGAAATAGATTTCTCCACATTTGAAAATTGTAGCTCTGGATTTTTATATACGGAAATTAAATACTCTAAAGTTGTTTTACTACCGGAAATAATATAATAATCTTTGAATTGCTTAGCATACAAAAAATCACCAATAAAAAACAAACCATCATCTACTTTCACTTTTTCATCAAGAAGTTCACCAAAATAACTTGAAATTTCCGTTGCATTGCCCGTTTCAAATATCAAAGCAGAATCTTTTGAGAGATTTCTCAATATATCAAAATAATAATTTATATCAAATGATAAGGTATCATCTAATATCACTTCTCCACCCTTGGATAAAAACAAAACATTTTTCGAGAAAATTCTAAGGAATTTCTCTTTGTCTATTCCATCTTCATAGCCCATGTTTTCAATGTAGTTTATGAAGTAATTTTCAAAAGAAAGCCCTTCATCAGACAGGACAAAATTTACAAATGGCACTTTTTTTAAATCACTATAGATCTTTCCAGTATTCTGAAATTGGATAAATAAACTATAATCCAAAGGAACAAAGTTTAGGATATTTGAAAAGGCAAAAACAACGATAAGTAAAAAAACAGATATCAAAATTTTTTTCATCTCAACTCCTCCCAGGCTCTTTTTACAATGCTTTCAATATCTATTTCTTTTTCTTTCCCTTCTATTTTCAAATACAAAAAGTATTCAATATTACCATCTGTACCTTTAATCTTTGAAAAATCAATTCCTACAGGCTTTAAACCTTCATCTAAAGCAACTCTAATAACTTTTTCCAGCACTTCTTTATGAACTATTGGTTCCCTAACAATTCCACCTTTTCCTACTTTACCTTTACCCGCTTCAAATTGTGGTTTTACCAAAACAACAGCTTTCCCCGATTCTTTTAATATTTTCTTTATAATAGGAAAGATCTTTGTTATTGAAATAAAAGAAACATCGCAAACTACAAGATCCACTTTTTCAGGTAATTGTAAATTTCTTGCATTTGTTTTTTCTAAAACTATTGTTCTTTCATCACTTCTAATCTTCCAATGTAATTGTCCATATCCCACATCTACACAATACACCCTTTTTACACCATTTTGAAGCAAAAAATCTGTAAATCCACCTGTAGAAGCACCTATATCACATGCAACTTTATCCTTTATCTCAAATGAAAAAGAGTTAAAAGCACCTTCTAATTTATAACCACCACGACTTACATACTTTTCCTTTTGTTTTATCCTTATATTTGAGTTGATATCAACCATTTTCCCTGCTTTATCAACACGCTCATTATTAACAATTACATTTCCCGCCATTATAAGTCTTTTGGCCTTTTCCCTACTTTCAACTAAACCTTTTTTTACAAGAAGTACATCTAATCTTTCCTTCATCTTTTTATCCTCCATGTCCCATCCAAAGTTATTATAAAATACTCTTTTTCATCGTACAACAAATTTAAGTAGTTTTTAAATTTAACATCTTTAAAGTGGAAAAAATCCCCATCAAACCACACCATTTTATACCTCGGACGTATAACCATACCTCTAACAAATTTTATCTTCCCATTCTCGATTAAAAAATCATCACTTATTTCAGATATATCCTCTTTCTTTTTTGACCAGATATCTATTCTAAAAAGTTTTTTATCTGCATTTACATACAAATACTTGCCGTAACCCACACCGTAAAGTTTTTTAAATTTTTCCTTATATAGAACTCTCCTTTTACTCAAATCAAATACAACAACATCACCATTTACAAAGGCCAAAACAAGTAAATTACCGCTTATAAACCAATCAAATGGGACATCTGAGAACTTATATTTCCATGTTCTTTCCAAATCACTTAAACTACCATCAGAATAAAGCACAAAATTATTAAATACATCCAAAACAGATACTTTATTTTTTTCTAATATTTTCTCATACCAATAGTGCTGGGAAATTATTCTTTTTTCACTCGCAAAAATAGGTAGTTCTGGAAAATCAATGCTCTTTTTTCCCAAAATTAACTTTCTACCATCATAAACAAAACTTCCGAACAAATATATCCCACTTACAAAACTTTGTACATTTTCTATCTTTGTATCCTTTCCTATGTATACCACATTTCCATAAAAATCATAAAAACCTTCCTTGATGTATCTTATTTCGCTACCCACTTTAACTTTGTACATATTCTCCATATGCTTAATAACAAACGGCTTAAAGACATTTTCTACTATATAAAAATTCTCTTTGATGGGATCAAAAGCTATTGATTTTTTTGGTATATTCTTTTTTTCAAAGACTTTATCCAAACTTTGAAATAAATCATCCAGAGAATACGATAAAGATAAAAAGTTATCTTTTTCTATATCTTTGTACCTAAATTTCCAGGCTATTGTGTCATCTTTTCTTTTTAAAAAAATATACACAGGCTCTCCTATACCTATCAAATATCCCCTTTTGTAAAAATAATTTTCAACGTAAAACTTTAAATCATCAGGTCCTTCGTACAAAAGAGTTATAACAGGTTGTTTTAACCATTCTTGTATAATTTGACTTGCCTGATTGGTAATTTCATCTCCCATAAAAAATATCACACCACTTGCTTCAAATGTAACACCTATCAAAATAATACTTTGTACAAGTACAATCCATGTGGTGGTGCTGTACCAGCGGCCTCTTGTCTGGAACGTGCCTGCAAAATTTCTTCTATCTTTTCCGGTGTCCATTGACCTAATCCCACCCTTACCAAACTTCCAACTATATTTCTCACCATACTTCTTAAAAAAGATCTACCTTCTACCCTAATTAATATCAAACCGTTTGTTATCTCCAAAACCCTTATTTTATATATTGTTCTAACGGGATTTTTCTTATCATTTCCCTTTTTAAAAGATGAGAAATCATGTTCTCCCTCCAAAAAACTGCTAGCTTTCCTCATTGCATCAACATCCAATTTGTATCTAAAATGCCATACGTAATTTCTCTTAAAAACATCTTTTTCTCTCATGCTAATAAAATAGTGATATATCCTTTTTTTTGCGGCAAATCTTGGATTAAATTTTTTGTCAACTTCCCAAGCTTTTTTTATATATATATCCTCTGGAAGATTAGCATTCAAAGCATTTTTTATATCTTTATCAGTCAATCTATCAATCGGACAATTAAAAGCTGCAACTTGACCATTTGCATGAACACCTGCATCAGTTCTTCCCGCTCCCTGAGTATATATCCGCTCTTTAAATATCCTTTCCAGTGCATTTTCCAACTCACCTTGAACAGTTCTAACATTTGGTTGCCCTTGATATCCGAAAAAATTTGTTCCATCGTATGAAAATTCTATTGCAAAACGCTTCATAAAGCCATGATCCTCCCACCACCAGATTTTTTTGCAACTTTTAAAGCTTCTCTTGCTTTGCTTAACAAATCAAAATAAGAATTCTCACCTTCATCATGTACTAAACCTATACTGACCGTAACATTGAATTTTTCTAAAAGTTTCTCGTTAAACTTTCCAAAATACATTAAAGACTTTAATTTTGTACTATTTGGAAACAAAAACACAAAATTTTCTCCACTCAACTTATAAAAATAAACATCTTTTCTTTCCTCAAAATAATCATCTATATATTCGGAAATCATTTCCGCATATTCCGGCCCTTTTTCAAAATTAATACTATCAAAATTATCAATATCCAAAACTCCCAATACAACTTCTTCGCTATTACCTATTACAGATTCACAAAACCTCACAAATTCCGGATAAGATAAATACTTTAAATCTTTTGAAATCCAATATCTTGCATATGGCGTTCTCTTTAAAAACTGATATACAAACCATGATAACGTTTTTAAAAGCTTCAAATCGTTAACCGATGGTCTCATACCGGTAACTGGTTTATCAAAACTTATATATCCTATCATATTAGATTGATCATCTAAAATTGGAACAAGTAGTAAATCTTTTGGTTTCCAACTATTTTCATATTCAAAAGACATGTAATTTTCAAAGACATAAGAAACTTCTTCCTCCAAAGACACGGCATCTTCTGGGACAAAATAACAACCTTCTCTTTCAAATCGTTTTGAAAAATATTTCATAGTTGAATCTATTGATATAACCGAACTCCTTAATTTAAAAAACACATCATCGGTTATACCAGCTTTTGCAATCCTTAAAATCTTTTTATCTTTCCTATCAAATAAACTTAACAAAGCGGCTTCATAACTTGATATTTTACATATTATTTCTAATATATTATCCAATCTTTCTTCAAAATTTTCAATATTTTCGTCGTAAATAACCTCTATTAAATTCATCAGATTTTCATTTTCTTGTTCCAATTTTTTTCTTTCTATTTTCTCAACAAGCATAATATTGTATGATTTAATATAAAAAACTACAACAAAAAGATATACTACATACATAAAGGCCAAAAACAAAAACGGAAAAATTTTTACTTCAGAAAATAGATAAACAACGGAAATTATAAAAGACCCAAAAAATATCAATAAATAACTATTTAAAAGAGGATTTATTAATTCTTTTATTAACTCTAGAGAATAAATAGACATCCAAATAAAATTTGCAAGTAGTGCACCTAATATAAAAAGTGGTATCCTTAAAAATTCTTCACCTGCCAAGTAATATAAATAAGTACCAGCAGAACACATCAAAAAAGATAATAAAGCTCTTAACAACCTATTTCTCTTGGATGTCAAAAACCAAATAATCGGCAAAATAACGGTAACAGTTTCAGGAGTAATAAACAATAAATACGGAAGTGCTATCAAAAGTTCAAGTGAAAATTTGTACTTTGAAACATTAAGATCCAAAAACCTTGAAATAAATACAGATAAGGCAAAACTCACTACAAAAAACCAAGAAGTAGAAAATACAAATTTATCCGTCAAAACTAAAAGGAAAATACCAATAAATAGGGAAAAAATCACCAAATATAAATTTTTCTTTATAACAATCCCCCCTTGTACTTCTTATTTTAACATTTTTTATCAAAATTTTGATAATTTTCCAGAATGAAAAATAAGGATTGGTTAACAAAATATTAACCATTTCAAAAAATAAAAATGAACTTTTTATTAAATTTATATTTGAAATAGTTTTTCCCTAATCAAATTAAAGAAAGCAGCCTAAGGCTGCTTTCTCAAACTAGTTGATCAATCCTTTTCCCACTGTATAGTGCACTTGCAATACGTACCAACTTCAAATTCATGTTATTTTGTTGATAAGTCATAAAACTTAATAGTTGTGCCATCTGCTCCTTAGACATAACCGTATTCTTCTGAACTGAAGTCTCAACTGCTTTACTCATATGTGGTGTATATGTTATATTTCCTACTCCGGCTATTCTCAAATTATCACCTCCCTACATTACTTATCGGAAAAACTCACTCTTGGTTATAGATCCCCGCAAAAATAATACCAAGCCCTATGGAAAAAGATAAAATAGAGCTTCCACCATAACTTACAAATGGTAGTGGAATGCCCGTAACGGGAAAAATACGGCTTACCACACCCATATTAATAACCACCTGAAACAACATCAAAACAGCATATCCCCATATAAAGTATCTGACAACATCATCTTTCACTTCATCGGCTATCTTTATCAAATTACTTACAATAAACAAATAACTGATTACTATTAATAAAATTCCAAAATATCCAAAATTTTCCCCTATTGTTGCTATAATAAAATCTGATTCAGATTGTGGAACAAAAAAATAATACTTTCCCAGCGCAAGCCCTGTACCAAAAAATCCTCCATTTCCAATTGCATCGTATGCTTTTTTCACTTGCCATTGCATTTCATTTGACAAAAAAGCCTTCAGCCTATCCAATTGATAATCGTGTATAAATCCTATTTCTTTTAAAACAAACGCAATTAACACTAAAACTAAAATTAGAAAAATTACTTGAACTAATCTTGCACCTGAAAAATAAAGCAAAGTAATTGCAACCAACAAAATTAAAAGAGTGGTACTCAAGTCTGGCTCTATAAAAATTAAAAACAACAATGGGCTTATCAATAACAAGGGTTTTAACAGTCCAAACCAAATGTGCTTTATCTTTTCTTTGTTATCTTTTATATATATCGCCAAGAAATAGATCACAAATATCTTGGCAAGTTCTGAAGGCTGAAATGTCACAGAAAAACCTGGAATTTTTATCCATCTGTTTGCTCCATTTACTTTGTATGAAAATGGTCCAAAAAGAGGTAACAAAAGAAATCCAACAACTATTAAATAAAAAATCCACATTAATGCCTTATTTTCAAAAAAATCTTTCTTCAAATAAAATGTCAGAAATGTAGAAACTAGTATACCAAATAATATATAAAACACATATTTTTTAAAGAAAAAATTCATTCCAAAATCATAAAAATCCCTTGCAAAATCTATTGTATACAAAGCTACTGAAGCGACTATAAACAACGCAAAAAGCGCCGTTATCAAGATCAAAATACTATATCTCATAAAATTCCTCCCAAAGCATTAACAGCTCGGACAGGAACATAGACGAAAAATCCATACCTTTTTCACTCAATTTCACACCGTCAAAAAAAGAAAATTTCCTTTTTAGAGTATTTAAAATTGCTTCCATATTTAAATCCAAATGTACCAACTTCCTATCAATTCCCCATTTTGTCCTAAGCATCATAAATATAGTTTCCAATACTTCTCTGATATTATTATTCTCGGAATTGTATCCATATGGATATTCTCCTAAACGCAATTTTGAAAAATAACTTTTAAAGTCAGAAACATTGTTATACCTAAATTTTTTTAAATGACCACCTGCAGCCAATCCTAAACCTATGTAATCACCGTTAGCCCAATAAACTAAATTGTGTTTTCCATACTTTTCATTTAACGCAAAGTTTGATATCTCGTATCTCTCATATCCTTCTTTTTTAAAAAAATCCAACAAGGCATCGTATCTTTCAAAAGACTCTTCAGATATTCTCTTTATAATCTTTGAAATAAAAGTTCCTTCGTGAATTTCTAACAAGTACAAAGATAAATGAACGGGATACTCAAGTCTTACAAATTCCACTATTTTTTCAACGCTTCTCCAATTCTCCCCTGGTAAACCTACTATAAAATCTACGCTTACATTGTCAAAAATTTCGCTGGCAATTTTATACGCCTTATATGCCTGATAACTATCGTGAGATCTTCCTGCCTTTTTTAATACCTCATCGTCAAAAGACTGGATTCCCAAACTAATCCTATTCACACCTAAAGATTTGTAAAAAAGCGCCTTTTGCCTATCAAAAGAATCAGGATTAATTTCTATAGTAAATTCTTCTAAAAATAAATATCTATCTATGTGGAATAAAATCTTCTCAATATAATGCTCATTTATATAACTCGGGGTCCCACCACCAATATATAGGGTCTTTATCCCTTTTTTCAAAAAACTTTCATACAAACTTATTTCTTTTATCAACGCTTCTATATAATTTTCCACACTACCTTCTGTATAACTAACAAAATCACAATAATAACATTTCTTTTTACAAAAAGGTATGTGAATATAAAGTGATACTTTATCTAAATCACCAATTAAATCTGATAGAGATTTTTCCATCCCAAACAACAAATTCTCCTTTCAAAGGTTGTATTACGTAAAATCCCGTAAAATAGTTAAAATTAAATATATCATTTGTAGGAGAATAAACGTACGCATATCCAAATCCCCTTATCTTACCAAGATTAAAAAATTTTCTAATTCCTACATCCAAATAAATCTCTTTAAAATTACTACCAAGTCCCCCTAATATTCCTTGTTCCAAAGAATTATCCAAAGGATATAAATAACCCAAAAAATATTTTCCAGCTAAATTAAAAAAATAACCGGAATAATCCTTATATTTGAAAAAATACCTATTCATAGAATAACCAAAATCAAATCCCTTTTTTAAAAACAAACTCCTCGTGTTTAAAGAAATAGGACCTATTGCGTAAAAAGACTTTGAAAGAGAAGAATAAAATGCGTAATCTTTTGAAACAAAAAATTCCAAATTTTGAAAACTATTGGGAATTTGCAAAACTTCATTTTCAACATAAAGGTAAATTCCAAAATTACTCCCCACAAAAAAAGCACCTGAAAATGCCTCTTTACTTTGTGGAATTTTGACTTTCAAAAACCCTACATCCTTTACCGTATAATATCTTGTTTCAGTAGAATAGGAAAATCCCACTCCAAAACTATCGCCCAGCTGTATAAAAAAAGGTGGAGAGTTTAATATAATTGAATTATCAAAAATCAAAAATTCTCCTGAAAATATGGCTATTGAAAACACTAAAAAAAGCAACACAAATTTTTTCATTTTATCAATCTCCCAACAGTTTCTTTGCTATTTCATTTACCTTCCTTGCATCTGCTTTTCCTTTTGTTTGTTTCATTACCTGCCCCACAAAAAATCCCATCAATCCTTTTTTACCATTCTTGTATGCCTCTACCTTATCTTTGTTTTCATCCATAATCTTTTTCAACATCTCTTCAATTAACGTTTCATCACCTATTACCTCTATTCCCTTTTCTTCCACTATTTTGCTTGGACTTTTCCCCGTTTCAAAAACTTCTTTAAAGATTTCCTTTGCAATATTTCTTGTAATCTTTCCATCAACAATCAACTCAAACAACTCTTTAAAATGATGAGGTTTTATTTTCAAAGTATCAAAATCATCTTCAGACGATGTGTATTTTAGAAGCTCTGTTAAAAACCAATTTGATGTCTCTTTTGGATTCTTTGTTTCAAATACACATCTTTCAAAGAAATCCGCAAGTTTAACGGAAGAAGTTAAAATTTTTGCTTCATAATCTGTCAACGTATATTCTTTCTTAAATCTATTTAATTTTTCATCTGGAAGTTCAGGCATCTTTTCCACAATTTTCTTGATTTCTTCCTTTGAAATTACAACAGGAGGTATATCTGGTTCTGGAAAATATCTGTAATCATTTGCTTCTTCTTTGCTCCTCATAGAAATAGTTGTTTTTGTTGATAAATCCCAACCTCGTGTTTCCTTTAAAACGTTCTCACCTCTTTTAAGTTGTGACTTTATCCTTTCAAATTCATATTCTAATGCCTTTTCCACAAATTTAAAAGAATTCATATTTTTTACTTCTACTTTATTGCTCTGGACATTGTTTTCCAAGTCAATTACGGAAATATTGGCATCACATCTCAGCGCACCTTTTTCCATATCACCTGTACTTACACCTAAATATCTTAATATCTGCCTCAATTTTTCTAAAAATTTCTTTGCTTCTTCTGGTGATTCTATATCAGGTTCAGTTACTATTTCTGCAAGAGGTACACCACACCTATTCATATCAACAAAAGAACTTTCAGCCTGGGTAATAGTCTCAGAAGAGTGAATTAATTTTCCCGCATCTTCTTCCAAATGAATTCTGTTTATTCTTATCTTTTTACCATCTAATTCCAAAAAACCTTCAGTGGCAAGTGGATAAAAATATTGTGTTATTTGATATCCCTTTGGAAGATCCGGATAAAAATAATTTTTTCTGTCAAATTTTGTATATTCATGTATTTTACAATTCAACGCAGCGGCTAATAATATACCAAATTCATACATCTGCTTAGATGGCACAGGCAACGCTCCTGGTTGCCCTGTACACACTGGACAAATTGCAGTATTTGGTTCTAATTCAAATACATCCGCACTACAAGAACAAAACGCCTTTGTCTCAGTATTCAACTGGACGTGTATTTCAAGACCAATTACTGGCTTAAATCTCATTTTTTCGCCTCCCATGGAAAAACAACAGGAACATCTCTTTCAATGAAATTTGCAAATCCCAATACTTTTGGATCATCAAACCTTTTACCCATTATTTGCATTCCCACTGGCAAATTGCCTGAAAAACCAAATGGAATACTTATGGCAGGTAATCCTGCAAGATTAGCTGGAATGGTAAAGATATCCATCATATAATAGACCAAAGGATCCCTTACTTCTCCTATTTTAAAAGCGGTAATTGGAGAAGTAGGTGTGATTATAAAATCGTACTTTTCCAAAAAACTGTTTAATCTATTTGAAATCAACCTTCTGACCTTCTGTGCTTTTTCAAAATACGCATCATAATACGCAGCGCTTAAAGTAAAAGTTCCCAACATTATCCTTCTTATAACCTCTGTTCCAAGTTGTTTTCTACTTTTTAAATAAGTTTCAAGCAGACCTTTTTCCTCCACTCTGGTTCCAAACCTAATTCCATCAAACCTGGATAAATTAGAACTTACCTCAGCAGGTGCTATTATGTAATACGTTGCCACAGAGTACTTTAACTCGGGAAAAGAAATCTTTTCAACCTTTACACCTTTCTTTTCCAAAAATTTTATAAATTCTTCAAATTGTTTTTTTACTCCTTCTTCAACACCTTCACCAAAGACTTCCTCTGGATATGCTACAACAGCTTTTGAAAAATCCTTTTCTAATAATACTTCAAAATCAATTTTTTTATCAACCGTTGTTGCATCTCTTTCGTCTTTTCCGTAAATTACATTCATCAAATAAGCAGCATCTTTTGTAGTTTTAGTTATAGGACCAATCTGATCTAAAGAAGACGCAAACGCCACAAGTCCATATCTTGAAACCAAACCATATGTAGGCTTAAAACCTATAACACCACAAAATGCGGCAGGCTGCCGTATCGAGCCACCTGTATCACTTCCAAGAGCAGCAACCACCTCTCCACTAGCGACAGCTGCCGCAGATCCCCCACTACTCCCCCCTGCAACTCTCTCTTTATCCCAAGGATTTTTTGTAACAAAAAACGCAGAATACTCTGTTCCCGTCCCCATGGCAAATTCATCTAAATTTGTCTTACCAACTATTGCAAAATTATTCTTTTTTAACTTTTCTACAACTGTTGCATCAAATGGCGGAATAAAATCTTCTAAAATCTTAGAGGCACAAGTGGTCCTTATACCCTCTGTTACAATATTGTCTTTAACAGCAATGGGAATCTTACCACTTGATTGTTCTACAACTGTAATAAATGCGTTAATATCTCCATCTTCTTTTCTTATAACCTTTAAAGATTCTCCTACATAATCTTCTTCTCCTTTAAGTACATCCTTTATAGTTAGTTTCTTGAATTTATCCAACAGGATCACCTCATCACTTCAATTTAATTCAACTATATATTATATCACATAAAAAAAATCCAGGTAACAGTGATTACCTGGATTTCAATTAATCTTTTTTCACTTTAAAACGGATTTTGCAAATATTTTTCCATCTTTTGCGTAAACTTGTATCTTCAAATAGGCCTCTGTGTCTACACCTATGAAATTAAATATAGTAGGACTTAAATTCAATAACACTCCAAAGAAATAATCATCACTGTAATTTTGTTCAATAAATGTTCTATCACCTGGTGTATATTGTTCAGGGCTTATCCCATATAATGTCATCTTGTCACTTTCCAAATTCACATACACAACAGGTGTACCCTCTTCGGTAACTTCAACCCCATATTTTTTACCATTTATTACTTCAAATTTGCTTATTCCTTCTAAATCATCCCAATTCAATCCACTATAATATACCACACCATAGAAAGGTACAGTTGATTGTTGCATACCAGAAAGAGCGTTTAATATAAAATCGGATATGTTAGCAGATATGTAAGCCGTACCACTAAAATCTTCCAAAAATTTGTTTAAATCAACATTCATCTCTTCTGTAACGTTTGTTAAAAGCTTCAACAAAGATTTTGGAATCTTTTTGTTCAAAAATATAAACAAATCTCCTCCTATTTTATTATCACTTAAAATATCCTTTCCTTGTTGTTTTTCCAAATCTAAAATAAAATCTTTAGTTTCTTGGTCTTTGGGAACAATTTCATTATAAAGTCTAAATGTATTTCCCTCTAATCTTGCATAACCATACCCTTCTACTTTTAAATCCTCATTAGTATTTACATAACTTACTGCCAAATAGCCTTTTTCTATATTTTCTTTAACCTTGTTAGGTAGCTTTCCACCAAACGGTAAATTTGAAAATACAAAATAACCATCCTTAACCAAGACCTCAGACGGAAATTGTATTCCTGAAAACGCTTCAAAAATTTCCTTTATTTTTTGTGGGTCTTTAGAAGGTCCAATAGCTATAACTGCACTCCCATCGACAGTTGAGGCAACTAACAATTCCTTAAATAAATCCAAATCATCTAAGGTGTAATTTTGCATCATTAGCTGCTGTTCCAAAATACCCAAAACCATCTGTTCAAGACCTATTTGATTTATAAATACATCTCCAGTATTTGTCTTTTTTAAAGCATCGTAAAATTGTGTTAAATCTGGTACATAAAACAACGAATCAAATTTTTCAGGTAAAAATTGGAAAATATTCGAAAAAGCTAAAAATACAAACAATACTCCCACCAAAACTAAATTTTTTTTCATTCTATCACCTCCAACAATCTATTAAAACCTATATTGCTAATATAATTCCCTTTACTTCTTCCCCCTCCTCCTGTACCACCATATATTTCTTTTAATTTCATTATAATTTCACCAACGTTGTACTTTCCAGTTGATGTAAAACTATAACTTTTACCATCAAATAGAATTAAAAGAGCATCTTTCTTGTCAAAAAACTTTGGAATATATTTTAATATTTCCTTTTCACCTTCTAAATAGTACACATCACCAACATTCTTAATTTCTCTTATCTTATACTTTGCCAATTCTTGAGAAAGTCTTTCAACTTTAGATACATACATTTTTAAATCTTCCAACGTTTTTGACACTTTTTCCTCAAGTTCAAATACAGAACTAGTTAAACTCTTTGAAATCCCACCTAAAATCCTATTATACTTTTGAAAGTAACTTAAAGCTAAACTAGAAGCAACAAAATAAACCCTTGTAAGGTTTCCCTTAACTTTTTCTTTTCTCAATATCTTTATTATTCCAATCTCTCCTGTATTCTTCACATGAAAACCACCACACGGTGAATAATCAAAATCTTCAATCTTTATTATCCTTATATCACCTTTCACTTTATCACTAACAGCCTTTCTAAGATTAAATTTATCAAGTTCAAATCTTTTAACCCAAATTTCCTCTACATTATAACATCTTCTCACGATTTCATTTGACAGTATTTCTGCTTCTTGTAATACATTATCTTCAATAAAGGGTACATCTAAATCTATAGTGGTATACTCAAATCCCATTCTAAATCCAACCGTATTTATATCTGCAACTTCATGGAGTGAAGCAGATAAAATATGTTGTGCCGTATGGTGTGCCCTTACAAATTCCCTATGTTTTTCATCTATAAAAACCCCCAAGATTCCTTGTTTTATCTCTCTATCGATTCTATGATATATTTTTCCATCTTTTTCAAACACACCTAAAACCTTGGCATCACCTATGTACCCTCTATCCCCAAGTTGTCCTCCCTTAAAATCCACATAAAATGGACTATTTGAAGAAACAGCGTATATTTTTTCTCCATCCTTTACAATACTTTCAACAACAATTTCCAATTAAATCCTCTCCTTTAAAATGTTTTTCCCATTAAAAAGAAGAAATTCCACTTATCGTTATAATACGCTTCACCTACTCTTATTAACCCCAACATTGGAACATTTAAACCAAGTTCTACTCCTATAGACCAATCTATCCTATCAAATGTGTAAGTATCACCTACATACGCCACATCACCAAATAACGAAAAGTAAAATGGATAATTACTCTTTTTATCTACATATCTTAAATCATTGTTTAAGAGAAATGCCATATTCCCTTCAAGTGTTGCTCCTCTAAGGCTGTTTAATCCAGACAAATAATTGTATATTTTGTTGCCTTCTTCCTGTAAAAGTTGAGATGCATATAAACGAGAGGCTATCGAAAACTTTCCAACCGGTATATGCATAGATGCTTCCTCTTGAAATTTATACGCAACAGGTGCATTTCCCATAACTTTAAAGTATCTTTGCCCTGTAAAGTTTAGATAAATTCCTTCTGTTGGAATTATTAAATCATCAAGTGTTTCAAATATATATCCACCTAATACGTTTCCTCCCAAATATTCTTCACTAACTTGAGTAGAAACAGTAGTCTTGTAATCTACACCAGCCCCAAAGATATACGAATTGTTGTTTATCTTTAAAGTACTAAGAGATATACTAAATCCCACGTTATTAGTTATAGTTGCATCATCAGTTGAATAAGAATAATTTAATTTCGCACCAAAAATTAACGGTCTTCCAAAAGGCTTTCTTATTGAATACTCAAGCCCCACTATTTTATTTTCCAATCCCAAAGAAAGATTTAAACCAATATTCTGTCCAAATCCAAACGGATTAACAGTCTTTAATTGAACTTGCGCTGCAAATCCTTCATACCACGGTTTTCCATCACCAGGAGGTCCCCATACCCCTCCTCCTATAAAGTTAAATCTTTTTGTTTTCTCTTCCAATTTCAACTTTACATCTAAAACGTTAGTTGAAACAGGCGTAATATCAAAATCTATATTATCGAAAAATTGTGTTTTATAAATCTCAACATATGTTTTTCTAAGTTCACTTTTATTTGCAAAATCTCCAGGTACAATAAAAATTAAATCATCAAAAGTGTATTTCTTTGTTCTTGTTAGACCTTCAATCTTCACATCTCCAAATTTGTATTCAGTTACACTAACAATAAATTTATTATCCTTTATTTTTGGTTGAACATTTACTATGTATTCATTTTTCTCATACCAATCTTTTACCTTTTGTAAAATATCTAACAAATCACTATTCGTCAGTGTGCCAGACGCAGTTATCTCTGGAAAATCATATAAGGTATTTCCTTCTACTTCCACACTCTCAAAAAATAACGGATTTTTTATAAGTCTATTCTGCACAACGATAATTTTCAACTTTTTCGATGGTTTTTCACTTTCCACACTCAAAATTTGTATTTTTGAGTATGGTGAAAAATACACATACTTTCCGAACTCTTGAAATATCCTTTGCAAATCAGACATCTTTGGATAATAAGATTTTTCATCGTCAAATAAACGTAAAAACCAATTTTTTGATAAATAACTTTTATATTCTTTTAATTTTGAGTTTTCCTTTATTTTGGTCAAAATATCCTCTATATTTTCCGTTTCACCGGAAAATTCCACTTCATACAATGCATATTCAGTTACTTTAAAAGTTACACTTGTCGCGTTAACACTTCCCGAAACATAAATAAAAGCCTGCTCTTTATTTTTTGAAAAAACATTCGAAACAATATAACCTTCATCTTCGTACTCTTTTGAGATATTTAAAATACTTTCCCTGAATTTTACAAAACTAAATGGCTTATCTTCCTTTAAAGTAATAGATGCATCTAAAGTTTCCTTCGAAATTAATCCAACTCCTTCTACCACTAAGTTCACTTTTTCCACCTTTTTATTTTCTACCACATCTATAACTAACTCTAAACCTTTTCCTTCAATTTTCGACCATTCCACACTTGAAAAATAACCTGTGGATTTTAAGGATTTTACAATATCTAAAATTGCATAATCGTTAATATCTTTTCCCAAATATTGAGAATATGCAAACTCTAAATCTTTCTCATCAAGTAGTTTCAAACCATTAATAGTTACCTTCTCAAGTACCGTTGCAAATGAAAACAGAAAGATTCCCAAAAAGAAAAGGACAAAAAACTTTCGCATGCTTATTCCTCCTTGTATTCTAATTCTTTAATCATTTCCTTTAAAATATTTATTTTACTTGGAGAATCTAGCTCTCCTAAGTATTTTTTTACAACTTCTGAACTTATTTCATAGCATTCTTCATTTCTGCATCTTTTGATTTGGAAATTTACATTTTTGTTCATTAAAAGTGATAAAAATACAGAAATTAAATCTCCTACAGGTTGACAGTCTATATGTGTCTTTATAAAAGTAGCCCTTACTTTTGTACCTACACCCATTTTTGTCTGTATATCTAAAGTCCCCCCTGTCATCTCAACCGCTTGTTTTAAAAATGGAAGTCCCAGACCAAACCTTCTTATTTTTTTATCCCTCGATGTGTAAAAAGGATCAAAAACTCTATCTAAATCTTTAATACCAGGTCCATCGTCTCTTACCTCAAAGGTAAATTCCCTATCCGTTTCAAATATTTCTAACACTATATTTTTTGAACCTGCTTTCACAGAATTTTCGGCTATATCTAAAACATGATCTGCTATAGTCAAAAGTCCCATATTGTTTTCACCTTGCCTTCAACAATAGAAAGTAATACAGATTTCACTGTTTTTATTTCACAATCTATTATACTATATCTTTCACCAATCTGCTCTAAAAAATGGGCATCAGAAGAAGATATGGCTACAAACCCATTCTTACGCGCTATATCCAGCTCTTCTTTATTTGTAACTTCACAAATATTCACCGATAAACGTGGAAATACACCCAATTGGTACAGAATTCCAAATTTTCTTCCTATATGTGCATATACGGGTATTCCTTCAAACTTTAAAATAAGGGAAATTACTTTTTCTAAAGACAAATCGGTAGGAAAACCCAATGGTGTTTCTTCAACGCCTGTAAACTCATCCTTTTCATTGACATATAACTGATATCCAAAGCGTTCCGGATCATAATTAACTTTTGGCAGATGTTTTTTTACTATTAAAGAAAAGGTTTCTAAAGAAAGAATGTCAAAAAAATAACCTAAAATGTGTACATCCTCTATCGTCTGGACCTCAATTCCAGGTACAACTAACTTACCACATCTTTGAAAAACATCTCTGAAACTTCTCACATTTCCCCCTATGTTATGATCACAAATAGCCACAACATCTGGTGCCCTTTTTAATACCTCACCTGGAACCATTGTAATATCCGCACAAGGAGATAAACACGTATGAATGTGTAAATCACACTTCATCTTATCCCCAACGCATATACCTTTCCCGAAACAACAAATGCATTATCAGGAATCTTTAAAAGACATATATTTTCTTCTTTTGCTTTTTCTATGACTTCATCTGAAAAATCTAAATTCTCACAAAGCAATATCGCTTTGATCCCGGTCATAGCCGCTACAGCAATTATATTCAGATGATTCTGAACGGTAATCCATATAGAACTACTCTCTGCATTTTTCATGACCATGCTCAGTAAGTCCCCTGTATATGCATGAAGGATTTCACAATCATCTCTCAAAAAAACCTCTTTAGCACCTATTTTCTCAATTATTTCGGAAAGTCTCATAAAAAGCCCCCTTTAAGCAGTTTGATCAAACAAAATCCCTAACAAATACTTTGGAACAGACATCCCAAATGCCAAAGCATTTTTGGCAATTTCCAATAACAAAATTTGTCTTTTTAATTCCTCTCTTTTTATAGGATCTTGTTCAAGTTTCAATTTTATCTCAATTTGCCTTATTTTATCACTTATATGCCTTGTATCAACTGGTGTACTTTTCTCTTCACTTTTACGACCTGGAATGTACATCCAAACCTTTGTCTTTCCCGCAACTGCAGCTAAAAAAGAACCACGTTTTCTAATGTCAAGATAAATTCCTCCAGAAATTATGTACCCGCCTTCTTTTTCAGCTTTTCTCTTAAAAGCAAAATAATTACTCAGCTCCTGATTTAAAACCCTTAATACACTTCTACTTGCAGGCGCACCATGTGAAAGCCCTGGTTCTCCTAAGTCAAGTTTGTAACCCAACATAGGGTTTGAGATCGCTGAAACTTTCATTTTCTCACCTGCTTAAAAATTTAAGCGCTTTTTTTATTACATCATCTAAAGTATCATCCTTTTCTAAAACTCTATTAACAGCCTTTTTAGATTGAATTCTACTAAATCCCAAGGTAACCAACGCTTCTATCGCCTCAAGCACCTTTTTATCTTTTTTACTCATTGTTAAATCAAATTCCTTCATTGAATCCTTCAATTCCAAAATGATTCTTTCTGCAGTCTTTGGCCCTATCCCTGGAAGCATGGACAATGCTTTTACATCTTCATTGACAATGGCACTTACAATGTATGATACATCATTAGAAGTTATTATCTTTAACGCCGTCTTTGGTCCAAGCTTATTAACTAACAATAGCTTTTCAAACAATTTCAATTTCAAAACATCTAAAAATCCATATAAATTTATTCCATCATCATTTATTATCATCTTGGTAAAAACTTTAATTTTTTGACTTAAATATTCTTCAAAGACTCCAGGATCCCCTACAATAACTTCGTAGACTAAATCGTTTACATTTAAATAAATCCTTCCGTTTTCTATCTTTTCTAAAACTCCGAATATTGCATGTATCACAATTTCACCTCAAACAATTCTGCCGCATTTTTCACAAGAGTTTCTGAAACATCTTCACCCAAAACCCTGTTAATTTCCTCCACAACAAATCTTACATACCCCGGTTCATTTCTCTTTCCCCTAAACGGTTGCGGTGGAAGGTATGGACAATCTGTTTCTGAAACAATATTTTCTTCTCCCACCAATCTGACCACATCCCTTAAATTTTCGTTCTTTTTATACGTTACAGGTCCCCCTATTCCCAAGAAAAATCCCAATTTTACAAACTTTAACGCATATTCATTATCACCACTAAATGCATGTATTACCCCATTAAAATGTCCTATCATTTCAATTATATTATACGCATCTTCATATGCATCTCTAATATGCACAACAACTGGTAAATTTAACTCCTTTGCCAAAATAAGTTGCTCAGTAAAAACTTTTTGTTGAATCTCAAAAGGTGAAATATTTCTATAATAATCCAATCCTATTTCTCCGATGGCTACTACCTTTTCGTCTTTTGCTAACTTTTCCAAAACTCCGAGATAATCTTTACTCACATCTTTACTATCATGTGGATGAACACCTACTGTAGCGTAAATTTTTTTATAATTTTTTGCAAGCGATAAAGATAAATAACTATCTTCAATATTAGTGGCAACATTAACCAAAAACGGAAAATCATTTAACTTTTCTATTATTTCTTTTCTATCTTTATCAAAGTGTTTCATATGTAAATGCGCATGCGTATCTACAAATCTCATATATTATCACCTCAAAAATATTATACCACTTTCAAAAGAAAAAAGTCCCGGAAAACCGGGACTTTTATTTAGATTCTTTCTCCTTTAATTTTTTTACTATAAATGAAGCGACATGTATTCCTTTTGTTCCCCGACCAAATCCTGCATCCATACCATTTTCAATTGCCAAATCATTGTTAATCTGTGTCCCACCTGCAATAATTATAACCTTATCCCTTATACCTTTTTCAATGGCTAATTCATGTATTTTTTTCATATTTTGTACATGCACATCATTGTGGGTTATAATCATAGAGGCAAGTATTGCCTTTGCTCCAGTCTCAATAGCTGCATCTATGAGCTTTTCGGGTGGAACACTTGTCCCAAGATACGTATATTTTATACCATACTTTTCAATTCCACCATGTTTAATATCCAATATTTCCCTTAATCCAACAGAATGCTCATCGTTTCCCACTGTACCGGCAACTACGTGTATAGGATTGTTCTTTACATATTCGAATATCTCTTCTTCAGGCAAAGTTTCAGGTTTTTTTGGAAGTTCCAATTTATCAATTTCAATTTCAAATGGCACCTTTGCTTTCACTTCAATATATGTTCCTTCAGATGGATGTAATATTGTCTTATGAATAATCGTTGGCTCCTCAAGCCCTAATTTTTCACACAACGCTATAGCAGCAGCTTCTGCAAGTTCTTTAGGCAGTGCAAATGTCATATCCATTTGGATCCAACCATCTGAAAACCATTCCACCTCAGGTTTAACAACCTTTCTTTTCCTCATATCCCTTATCTTCTCAAGTCTAACATTAACATTATCACTTTCATCTAATTCGTCTATAAATTGTATTTTATCTGGATTATGTAAAGTACATCCACCAATTAAATCACATGGCTTTTCTATATCTTTTGGTAAATTGTTGTAACCAAAATGCTCGCAAACTGGCGCCATGTAATCTGCATCTCTTGGTACTACTGTACCTGCAGCTATCTCTCCATCTTTCTTCCTTGCAATTCCATCTCCTATTCTCTCTGGATAATATCCATTATCAACAAACATCCCTGCTTCTAACGCTTCAAAATATCCTCCCATATCCAATATTTCTTCAAGCATTAAAATTGCACGCATTTTAAGTTCTCTGACCCTTTCCCTTATTTTCTTTTCGTCTATTTTCACATACTGCTTCATTCCATCTAATGCTACTAAGGTGTGCTTTGCCGTTTCTACTCCACGTATTGAATTTACATGCCACGGCACATTTCTACCTTCATCTGGAGTAATAGTTGATTGCAGATCAGCAGAGGTTAGTCTTGAAATCAATGTATTAAGCACATGTATCCTTGTCGCATCAAATAAATCGGATTCTATATATCTTGTATTCATTTGAGCTCTAAATTTAAATCCATCAAATAATTCCCTTAAAGCCACTGCATAAGGAAGGTTATACCTAAACTCGGGCATTGGTGCTACAACAGGCGGCACTGTAGAAAGTGCAATATATTCTTTTTTCATTCCTGCTTTTAAAGAATACATACAATTAATTCCATGCTGTACTAAAAGTTCAGGCATAACTGTCCATGCAAGCTTTGCAGAGGCATTGGCATTGTGTGCACCGTCAATTTGTAGCATGTTAACAGAAGCCATAATTTTCTTTGCAACGGCAGCATCTACAAATGAACGAATAGGGTTAATTCCCCTATACAAAACATTATATTGAGGATCCTGGTGCGCTCCATTTACCCCTTCTTCTGCAAACAAAACGGCAATTTCAGGTCCAGCAACCCCCGACACATAACTGTGAAAGTTTATAGGTCTTCCTACCTCTTCTTCTATCAAATCTAGGGCTTTTCTTGTAGCTCTAAGTTGTTTTCTTGTAATGGGAATACCACCTATACCTTCTGGTGTACCTTCAATAAGTCCATCGTAATGCGATTGTCCCAAAGTCCTTATAACCATAATATGGTCTGCTCCATGCCAAGCGGCCATTCTCATTCTTCTGATATCATCTTCAAACCTTCCAGAGGCAATTTCCGAAGTAATTACAACCTCCGGTTGTGGATCTATACTTCCAAAATAGTGTGCAGCGGGAAGAGGAATAGAATTTTTCAAGTCTTCGCTAACTTGGTAGTACTTGTAATCTCCTATTTTCGTACCTTCAGGAAGTCTTTTTCTCCACACCCACCCTTTTCTCTTTGGCCTATATTTATCCAAGTCTTTCAATATTTCATCTATATCTATAGGTTTTTTTGGATCAAGCATCATTATTCACCCCTTTAAATATCCTATCCACATCTTCCCAATACTTCCCCTCTATAAGTGCCCTTCCTGCATCTAAAATATCCATATTTTTCTCTTTAGCTATTCTCCAAACAATGTGACCTGCGCCCTTTCCCAACAAATTTCTCTGAAAAACTAAATCTACAATTTTTGAAGCTTCCAAACTATTAAATCCCATTCTAAGAAGTACTGATCTTTCCACAGAAGGAGAAGTATGTGTTTCTGCAAGCTCTATTAGAGGATCAACAACTTTTTCAACAAGATGCCAAAAGTACTGATTAAGTTCTTCTTCGGTCATCTTTTGTAAATGTTTACTTCTTTCTTTAAAATCATCTTTTCTAGGCTTCAACTTATTCACCTCCAAGTAAATCTTTAACAATTTGCCTTATTTTTTCTTCTGTAGTCTTTGTATCCTCAGCCATAAATTTGACTTCTTCATCGCTAAACTTTCTTTTGTTATACCTTTTCATCACTTCTTTTACATAACTTTTTCTTACATTATCCATGTTAAGCTCGATATACCCTATTTGTGAAGGATGCTCTGGAATAACTATTCTTTTCCCAGGCAAGTCCTCATTAATTGGATCTCCTCTTTTTATTTCCATTCCCATCTTTTTTGCAAAAGTAAGCTGAGCAGATGGAAGTTTTCCAGCACCCGTATATTCCGTTTCGTTAACCACAATTACTTTATCCTCATCCATTTCAAGTGCAAGTGCAAATGCTGCAGCAAGCGAAGTGTTACCAGCAGGTCCTCTTTGTATACCTTCAAGTTGTGCAAGCATTTCTGTTATATAAAAGACCTCTCCTTGGGAAACAAGTAAGTATTTATCCATATATCTTAAAGCACGTGCTGCATTTTTTGGTACATCTGATCTATCGGGGAAGGTAGCAAAAGGTAATCCAAAACCCGTATGACCTGTAGTAAAGTATTTTTTATTAAAATCGCTATCACTTGCCATGTGAAGTCCCTTCAAATTAACACTCGCTGCAACTACTTGTGTTTCTACAGCTCCTGCTTTTTTCAATCCTCTTGCAGTTCCAGTTAAAATTCCCCCACCCGCATGGGTAATCACCACAGCATCTGGATATTTTCCTACAAACTCCTTCGTTTGCTTGGCTATCTCATATCCCAAGGTTTCAACTCCTGCTATTGCATATGGTGTGTACAACGAAGCGTTAAAAAATCCCGTTTCTTCAAGTAAAACTAATGTATAATAAAAAAGTTCTGGACCTACTGTTAATTGGACTACTTCTGCTCCATATGCTTCACATGCCCTGGCTTTTTCTAAAATTTCTGGTTGTCCAATCCATTTACTGTCATAACATTCTTGTACAATTATACATTTTAAACCCCTTTTTGCCGCTTGTGATGCAACTGCCGCTCCATAATTTCCACTAGTTGCGGCAATTACTCCTTTATATCCATGTTTTTGTGCATGATATACACTCACAGACGCCCTTCTATCCTTGTAACTTCCAGAAGGATTTGTAGCTTCATCTTTTATAAAAATCCGTGCACCTTTACCCTTTGGAGCAATCTTTTTTATAAGCCTATTAATTTGTTTTAACTCTACTAATGGAGTGTTCCCAACCCCTGTTTCTTGTTGAATTTCCCTGACCTTTTCTAAACTATATCCTACCTCCCGCATCATTTTTTCATAGTCAAAAACAATATCTGATATTATAAATTTTTCGTAATCTATACCTACCGCTCTTTTCATAATCTCATTTTTTCTAGACATAACTGCATTGTACGATAAATCAGACATTATTATCACCTTCTAAAATCTTTCTAAGTTCCAATCCTACTGTGATAAGTTCTGGAACAGGTTCTCCAAAATCATGTTCATATTTTGGATTAATTGCAACTAGTTTCCCCTTTACAAGTCTTCCCGTTAATGTCTTTATCTCAACTTCCTGTCCAATTTCTGCAGTTTCATTAATCAAAAACCCTTTTATCCTCATCATTAAGGGAACCTTTTGGGTATCTTCTGGCAGTGGTGCGGTTCTTTCCTCTGGTTTTAAAAGTATCTGTTGAATTTGAACCCAATCACCTTTTTTTGCATGCATAAAAATCACCTCATTTTGTTGAAAGGATAGACCTTGGTACAGGTAAATCCGCCATAGTCTTTAACCCAGGTGTTGCATCAATTACTATAGGAATCATATTCGTTGCTATTGCTATTGTAGCCTTACCACCTGGTATTTCCGGCTTTATAGCAAGTTTTATATCTGGATCTCCGTATATTTCTATATAATCTCCTGTTTCCACCCCTTCAAGATGTGGATGTATCTGTTGAGGGTGTTGCATTTCAATAACTACCCTATCACCTATATAAGCCTTTGCAGAATGATTACAACCTGCCACCATACCAGGTTCCACCTTTACAACAGGAGTTTCTCTATGAACATTTGAAATTATCGGCTTTCTCTCTTCTTCGATCTTTGTTATATTCCATCCCAACGCCCTTGCTATCATCATAATACTCTGTGGAAATCCAATGTGTCCAACTATTTTTCCCGTCTTTAATCCTTCTTCAAATTCCTCTGGCGTAGTTCCAACACCTTGTGTTTCCATAACTGTTTTTCCAAAAGGAGAAAGATCATTTATTCTTCTTGCAATAATTTTATCTACCCTATTACAAACACCCGTTAAGGAAAGTATCAAAGTATCAAGTACAAAACCGGGATTTACTCCTGTACCTAAGATTGAAACCCCATATCTTTTTGCAAGACTATCCATGTATAACGATTCCTCTGGGTGTGAATCAAATGGAAAAGCCATCTCCTCTGCTATTGTAATAACATTACAGTGGTTTTTCACGGCATATTCTATTTGTGGAAGCACATCTTTGACAAAAGAAGATGTGGCAATAACAACTAAATCAGGATTTGTCCTTTCTATAATCTCCTTCTCTTTTGAAATCTCAACACCTAGCTTTTCCATATTCAAAACTTCTCCAACATCTTCTCCCGCATGGTTAAAATCTATTGCCCCTACCAAGTTCATAAAATCACTTTCAACTATGTTTTTTGCTACTCCACTTCCCATAGCACCTAATCCCCAACAAACTATCCTCATACTAGAACCTCCTTTTTTAAGACTTTCCATTCTAATGTTATCATGTGTTTTATTTTTTTTCTATCTTGTATAAATTCAATTAATTTTACGTAAAAATAATAAAGCGTAAAAAATAACATTATACACATTTTTATATAACAATACTCAAAAAAATAGGCCCCCGTACGGGGACCTTAATCAATTTTCTAAATTTCTAGGATAAATATCAAACTCATCGAGAATTTCATATACCTTTGAAAGTTTGTGATTTTCTTCCTTTCCAACTGCTTTTACAACAAAATGAATACTATCATCTTTCACATTACCTACAACATAATGTAAATAACCTGCTGCAGCAGCTTTAGAAAATGGTAAATATGACACATCACCGGAATATAATCCATATCCAAAAGGAGCTCCCCCTCCACCAGTTGTTACATACATTACACCATCTTTAAAAAAACGCTCATAATGGTGAATATGTCCGTTAAAGACCGCAGAAACTTTATACTTCACAAAAAGTTCATGCCATTTCTCTCTAAACTCTTGACCCCTTCCTTTTACATTTGAAAAGAAAGGATGGTGAAATAATACAATTACATAAGCTTTTTTCGTCTTTTTTAAATCTTTCTCTAACCATTGAGTTTGATAAAAACCCAAAGTAGTATTCTCTTGAACATCACTGTCAAGCACAATATAGTGCACATCCCCCATGTCAAAAGAATACCACTGTTTGAGAAAATCTCCTCCTCCCATTTTTGGTGGCATAAAAGCCTGATAATAGTATACGGCATTATGCTCGTGATTTCCTATTACAGGCATAATAGGGGTTGTTGAAAAAAGAGAATGTCCCGTATTAAAGAACAATCCCCACTCGAATAATTGAGGACCACTTTCCACAAGATCTCCTGTATGAAGCACAAAAAGGGCATTTTCTTTCGACATCTCATCGCAAATAATCTCATGCCAATCTGTATTTGTCCTAGTATCGCCATAAACTAAAAATTTGTATTTTTTGTCTCCTGCCATCTTAAAGGATATTTTCTCCTTCAAACGACCTACAACAATCTCACCTTCATAATTAGTTGATAAACTTAAATCATCTATCTTAACCATATGAAATGTATCATAAAGGTTGTCTTCTATTTTTCTACCATTTATAAACAACACTGCCGTGCTAGGTCTATTAACTTTGAATGCCACATACACACTATCCGTTGAAAGTCCTGTAAGATACGGTTGCCATAAAAATCTAATTTTTTTTATCAAATTAAGTTCTATTTTATCATTCGAAAAATCCTTTATTTTTAAATCCTCGTTTAGCAATTTAAAATTATCTCCAACACTGGAAAAATAAATTTCCCCTTTAAAATTACTGGTTGAAACATCTACTGGTTTATCCCCCTTTAACAATACCACAGTTACATTTCCAACAGGTTTATTTTCCGTATCCAAAATTACATATTTATCTTGATATTCTAATAATCCCATTTTTTCTCTTAAACTATGCACATCCTCATCAACAACAATATCAAATTCAAATTTTGAATAATTACCTACAAACACTGGTTTTCTGGACATAAACATCAAGGCACCTATTCTGTACATCGATAACGCATTTGAAAAAAACACTCCATATGCCACATGTCTACACTGAATAAAAGTATAATTCTTCTCCTTAAAAAATATAGGCTCTAAGTCACTTTCTTTGAAAAACACTTTTAATTCTTTTGCTTCTTTTGAAAAGACACTAACATGTAATCCATTTTGAGTTAACACGTACTCAACATGTACATCTTTTTTACCATTTGTTCCATATGCCACTATTTTTTCATTATTTACCACTTCTATTTTCTTAAAAGATACTTTAGATTTATCAAGTGTAAAATACATGTTGTATATTGCATCAACCATTGTTTCCTTTAATGCTAAATTTTCAAGAAGTCCATCATTTCCAATAGATGCCACCACATTTTCATTCGATAATACAAATTTTTCATTTTCTACAAATGGCGTCATTCCTCTAAAATTAACAAAGGAAAATACCACAACGGAAAATATTAATAGAAAAGTAATAATCTTCAATCTCATTGCTTAAATACCTCCCTCTTATTTATTAGAATATTATATCACTAAAAACAATGATATAATCTATTTGAGGTGATTTAAATTGGATAAATACATCAAAAGATTAATACAACTTGTTGAATTCGAAAGAAATGAAGAAGTAAAAATAATGGAATGGGAAATGAAAAATCTAACTGGACCACAAAGAGAAAAAAAAGGGCGTGCCGTTTTAGACCTCACCCCAAAAATAATTGGAGAAGAATTAGGTATGTACCTTATAAAATTTGGTAGAAAAAAAGTTATAGACACAGAAATATCCGTTGGAGATGAGGTAATAATAAGTAAAAATGATCCAACGAAAAGTGACATAAAGGGTATAGTCGTGGAAAAAGGCACAAGGTTTATAACTATATCAACAAATAATTTACTTCCAAAAAGCTTTAAAAAGGTAAGACTTGATTTATACGCAAGTGACATAACATACAAAAGACAAATCGAAAATTTGGAAAATTTAAACAAGAACGGAAAAAAAGTATTGACATACATACTAGAAACTAAAATACTTTCCGATAATGGCATAGAAAAATTCAAAGAAGTAGATAAAAAATTAAACAAATTTCAAAAACTTACAATTTCAAAAGCTTTAAGAAGCAAGTATTTTTTCTTAATCCATGGACCTTTTGGTACAGGAAAAACAAGAACCTTAGTTGAATATATCATACAAGAAGTAAAAAGAGGAAAAAAAGTATTGGTAACTGCGGATAGTAATCTGGCAGTGGATAATTTAATAGAAAGATTGGAAAATAAGGTTTCACATGTAAGACTGGGACACCCTTCAAGAATTTCCAAAAATTTAAAGAAATCATCTCTAATCTTTCAAATTCAAACACACGAAAGATATAAAAATATAGAAAAATTAAAATATGAATTTGAAAAGCTACTTGAAAAAAGAGAAACATTTCAAAAGCCCATACCAAAATGGAAAAGGGGACTAAATGATAATCAAATATTAAAACTTGCAAAAAACAACAAAACACAGCGGGGAATACCTCTAAAAGTAATTAAAGACATGGCGGAATGGATAAAGCTAAACAACAAAATAGAAGAAATCAAAGAAAAAATTTCAAAAGTAGAGGAGGAAATAGCAAATGAAATAATCGAAAACTCTCAAGTTGTTTTTTCCACAAACTCCTCTTCTTACATATTGGACAAATGCAATTTCGATGTGGTTGTAGTTGATGAAGCTACACAATCTACAATTCCAAGTATATTGATTCCCCTATCCAAAGGTGAAAAATTTATACTTGCTGGAGACCACAAACAACTTCCACCAACTATTCTCTCAAATAAGGCAAAAGAACTTTCTATAACACTTTTCGAGAAATTGATTGAAAAATATCCAAAAAGAAGTGAGGTACTAAAAATCCAATACAGAATGAACGAAAAATTAATGGAATTTCCAAACAGAGAGTTTTACAACAACATTTTAATTTCACATGTAAAAAATATAACACTAAAAGATCTTGCTTTTAGCGGAAAAGATATAATAACAAATCCTAGTAGCATTTTAATATTCATAGACACTTCAAATGTTGAACATTTTGAAAAACAAAAGAAAGATTCTTCCTCATACTTCAACGAATTTGAAGCACAAATTGTTAAACATATTGTAGAAAAATTTCTAAAAGAAGGGGCAGATAAAAATTGGATTGGTATTATTTCTCCTTACGATGACCAAGTAGAATTAATTAGAAGTTACAACTTAGATATCGATATCAACACAGTTGATGGTTTTCAAGGACGCGAAAAAGAAGTCATAATAATTTCTTTTGTGCGCTCAAACAAAAGAAAAGAAATAGGATTTTTAAGTGATCTTAGAAGATTAAACGTAGCACTTACAAGGGCAAAGAGAAAACTTATATTAATTGGAAATACAAGTACTCTTGAAATTAATCCAACGTATAAAAGGTTAATAGAATTTATTAAAGAAAATGATGGAGGGATAAAATGGTTGAAAGCATCATCTTTGATTTAGGTAGAGTATTAATAAACTGGGAACCTAAAAAATATATGGAAAAAGTGTTTGATATGCGAACAACAAAGTTTTTATTGGAAAATGTCTTTAATACGGAAGATTGGAACCTAATGGACAAAGGGATAATAGATGAAAACGCACTTTGGGAAAAGAAATTAAAAATGTTTCCAAAATACAAAAATGAGATATTACATATGAAAAATAAAGTATTTGAATTACTTACCCCAATAACTGAAAACGTAGAAATTCTTTATAAATTGAAAGAAAATTACAGACTTTACATACTTTCAAATTTCAGTCAAAACGCATTTAAATACATATACGAAAAATATGATTTTTTCAAACTTTTTGATGGACTTGTAATTTCAAGTCATGTAAAATCTATTAAACCAGAGGAAAAAATCTACCAAATACTAATCAAAACGTACAACCTAAACCCTTCAAAATGTTTGTATATAGATGATAAGCTGGAAAACATAAATACGGGAAAAAGATTAGGTTTTAAAGTTATCCATTTAAAAAAACCAAAACTATTAAAAAGTGAAATAAAAAAATATCTTTAAATGCCAGGCCAGCCAAAGTCAAAAGATATACCTTGATCTATTATTTTTCCATCTTTTTTCAACTCAAAAATTACATTAATATATTTATCTACGTACACATACGTTGTAGTGGTGGAAACAAGCGTATAAACAACCTCTCTAGTTGAATTTAAATTATACTTAAAATTAGTATTAAAAACAAGACTTGTGTTTTTGTAAGGATCAGATTCTTTTTGAATATAATCCCAAAATGCCGCATTCTCCGTCAAAAACTTTTTCCAAATATTTGCCCCAGAAACATACATTATCTTTGTGTACGTATTATCAATACTTTCAAGTACTTTTTCTTGTACATGTATTGCATCTCTCGATAAGTAAGATAACAAAAGTGCTGAAACTGCTGAAAAAAATATCAAAATTATACCTACCGAAATATTTAGAAATCCCTTTTTCATATTTTCCCCTCACAAATTTGGAATAAGTAAAATCACTCTTGTTTTTGTAATTTCAAAATTTTTGCTGCCAAATTTCCACGGAGAAGACCACGTCACTAAAAACTTTAATGCGTATATAGAACTCAAATCAAAACTTTGGTTTTTTATCTCGGAAAGTCTTTTCTCTCCGTTAGGGTAATACAAGGCATACACTTCAAAACTCTTTACATTTTCCAGTATATCCTGTCTGTAAACTTTTTTTGTTAAATCAAGTATAGGGAAAAATTTTTCTATATAGATTTTTCCAGTGTTTTTTTCAAACACAACTTTAATTTGCCTAAAAAGATTCTTTGAAAATTCTACAGAAGTAAGTGTATTTCTAGACAACGGATAGATATACTTATCCTCGTCACCTAGCACAACCTTTTCCGTTTGATCAGCAAGATTTATCTCTTCAATTTTAAACGTATCCTCAGGACCCACAATTCCAGGAAATTCATCTGGTCCCGATATTTTTTCAACATCTAGCTTTACAAATCTTGTAAAATAACCTTCTGTAGAGGGCGATAATTTATTTTTTATTATCGCCCATCTAAAATCTCCAACATACCCCTTAAACAACGGAGAATACGTACCGTCTGCATTTCTTACGAAAAAATTCTTGTATGTTACAACATAAGTTACGTAAAATTCCAGTTTATTTGTATCTTCTTTTACATCTATAGAGTTTGCAAGCCATATGCGATCCGTTATTTCCGAATATTTTTCTCCTTTTTGAATATAACTAGAAACATTCCCTAAAACATAACTAGGTTTATACAAATTTTTTAAAAGTTCTCCACCACTTCCCGCATATTTTAGTTCATTTTCCAAAATATCGTACAAAAGTGAGACATAACTTTCTGCGTATAAATTCTGCATATTTACTTTTGAAATCTTGTACGATTCCATTATGTTAAAAACTACCGAAAATACTATTTGAAAAGTTAATGTGAGTATAATTAGCGACACAAGTAATTCAACAAAGGTAAAACCTTTTCTCATATTATCACTCCGCCATTTTTGGTAAAGAATTCTCAATTATTATCTTCTTTGATTTTTCCAATTTTATCTCAATTTCCAAATTTGAATAATCTGTATTTAAATATCCACCTATATTTTTCAAAAAAAATCCATCGTATGTGTAAATCAAGAAATTATTCACTTTGTTACCATTTAGATAAACTTCCATAGAATCTTCAAGAGAAAATTCAGATTTTTTACCATCATCTGATATTCCATCCAAATCTTCATCAACAAAGCTTGAAAATTTTCCATTTTCAAACTTTATACAATGAATTCTATTCTTAATAACAGCACCTCTTCTTGCATCTACAAGCAAATAAAATAAATTTTGCGTAATACCAGAAAGCTTAGAATTTATCGTCGTATTTTTGTATACAACCTCAAATCCCACATATCCAATTCCCATCAAAACTGAAATGATGGTAATAACAATCAAAACTTCTATTAAACTAAATCCTTTTCTCACCATTGTTGAGGCACCACCTGTGCTTCAATATACTTTCCATCTTTTTCTACACGTATAGTAACAACAGTTATTATAGGATAAATAATTTCACTATAATTTGAATAAACGTTGAAATTGCTTTCTAAATGCTTCTTTAAAATCGTTATTTTATATACTTCTCCATTATACTCTTCGGTGAATGTACCAGCTACTATATTCGAAACACTAAAGTAAGTATACTCTTCGCATTTGTTCAATAAAATTTCAGACATTTTCATAAGCTCTGAATTTTCCTTTGTTTTCTTTAAAAGGTTCCACGAAGGTAAAAATGCTATTCCAAAGGCAAAAGTTATAATGATTAACGTTACAAGTGCTTCAACTAGCAAAGAGCCTTTTTTCATACTATTTATCCCCTTTTATCCAATTAAATCCCTTAATTATAACCTGTGATGGTTGCGTTTCAATTTCGTATTTCAAATAAGTAATATGAGGTGCGGAAAATGGTCCAGCAGGTCTTGTGATTATTATTATCTGTGGATCAGGTACAGGTTTGTCAAATTCTATCTCTGTTGTAAAACTTCCAACTATTTTACCGCTTGCCCCTGGCATTAAGGGATAACTCTCTGGATCGATAAGCTGTGGGTCTTTTATTCCACTTTTTACATATCTAATTTCAAATGTACCATCTCCAAGTGACAAATCGAACTTAATAGTTACTTTTATCCTCTTTACAAAGTTATTTGGTAAATCTTTTGGTAAAATTCCAACAAGATTTGGTAGATAATCACTTATTATATAACCCGCCTCATCTGTTTCATACTCTTTTTGCGTCTGTGTGATTATCTTGTAAAAATTACCGGAATGATTACCATCTGCCGCCACAAAATCTGGTACACCATCATTATCCAAATCCGCAACTGTACCCGCATCAAAATCATACGGTGGATTATCCTCCCAACTATAACTACCGTGTACCAATTCCAAACTCACAAATTCCGGTTTATTATCTGAAGTAATGTTAAACCCTTTAAACAAGTACACACTTCCCCCAAAATCTTTATTTTGTCTCCACGCATCTGTTCCTACAAAGATATCTTTGTATCCATCTCTATCCACATCAGTTATCTTAATTATTGTAGGTCCAAAACTTGGTAAATCTTTCGGTGATTTTGAATTTGAATACCTTGAATCAACTTTTACGTGTTCTCCCAATTTTCCATCTCTTGTTATCACAAACTTATTTTCCACATCAAACTCTAATTGATTATTCACAATTTTTCCAAAATACACGTATATATCTTTTTTATCGGTATGTCCCGCTATTAAATCTATTATTCCATCGTTGTTCAAATCTCCTATATCTAAAACGGCACCACCACCATTTGAAGACAAATCTTTATCACGAAAAAGTTTAATAATATTATTTTTGTTAAAAAACCTCTCTCTACCTTTAGAATTATCATTTATCCATACCCAAAATCTCCCCTTATAATCCACGTAAAATATGTCCTTGTACCCATCTCCGTTGTAATCATAACTCGCCATAGCAGAAACCGTCCACTCTGTTACAAAATTCTTATCTTTTGAAATTTTCTTGTAAGTAGATTCATCTTTATTTAAAACATCGTCCACATATTGTGCATATTGCCAACTGTTAAAGGAAAATAAATCTAACTTTCCATCATTATCAAAATCATCTACAATCATCGTTCCATCACCATTTTTTACCAAAAGTCTAAAATATCTTTCATTTTCAAAACTTAATTCACCAGTCTCCTTCATCTTATTTTTCTTAATAACTACAAATCCATCGTACGTTAATGAAATTATATCCGCATATCCATCGTTATTAAAATCAACGGAAAATGTCTGTGAAACCTGAGTAAATGGGCCATAGCCAGGCACAGCAGAAATATCATTTATCTTGTAAACATTTACCGCCACTATTTTATCTTCAACAACCCTTGTAGATATATTTTTTACATAAATTGCACCCCAAGCTTTTTCAGGATATTGCTGGCTCCAGTTAGAAATAGGAAAAGTTGCCGTATATGTTTCTGCAAAAGAAAGAAATGATATTAATAACATAATTAAAACAAACTTTTTCATATTTTTACCTCCTATAAAATATCTTTTGCAAAAGTAATCATGTGTGGTTTTATTCCAAATCCTATAAATAATCCCCATTTTCCTTCAGAAAATTTTAAACCTCCTTGCAAATACAACATATTGTTATCTGGCATTCCCAAATAAATATAACCTAGAAAACTTGGAATATCATTCTTTCCAATTGCCCCAACACCAATACCAGATTGTTTGTAAAAAGGAAAAATATTTGAAATTAAAATCACACTATACCTTATGTTATTTAAATCGTAATTCACATCTATATAACTATACGTTTTTTGGTTAAAAATATCCAAAAAGTATCCACCTATCAAAAGATAAGAAATATTTTTCATTGCACTTAAGGTAAAATAACCTCCATAATTCTTATCGACAGCATTTATCCCTATATTAGGAGTTAAATTTACAAATATCCCATTAATATCATAATATGCCTCTACTGAAGTTTGTATATAAAAAGTTCTATCATATGAAACTTTTCTTACAAATGGAATCCAGTTAAAAGACGAATACCCAAGGACATTTGGTTCTTTTTCCTTCACAACTCCAAAACTAGCAAAATTCACCCTATCATTTTCAAAACTATATGCAAAACCCATACCATACTCCTTAAATATCCATTCATATCTTTGTAGTTCCAAAGTATATTTCAAATCCGTATAAAATGGCACAAAAATCAAATCGGAATCTACCGATGGTTTAAAATCAAAAATGGCACCAACTCCCCAACCTTCCAACGTATCATTGGGAACAAAATAAGTTGTAAACGCAAAAGGTGCAAAAACTGATGGTGTAATACTATAGAGTTTATCCTCACAAAAACTCGATTTTTTGTACTTTGCTTTAAACATATTTTCTTTCCTTGCCTTTTTAAATACCACATCTCTTCTTAAAATTTCTTTTTCTTCTTTGTAAACATTCATTCCCCCTTGGGAATAACCTATGTAAATTATTCCATCACCTTCTACTAAAGCATCAAATGCAAATAAACCCTCCGTTATCTTTTTTTTCTCATCTATATCGACTAAATCCATATAACCTTTTTGTTTCATAATCACATAGATTTTTTCTCCTTGTTTTTTTAAAAATGCCCCTTTTAGACAATAATCATCTAGCAACTTATCATCTTTCCAAAGTTTATTTCCCACAAGATAATAAAGATTTTTCCCGTTATATACTAAGTTCCTTACAAATCCTTTTACCTCAAAAACTTTTTCTAAACCAAAAATTTTTGATGAATCGTATTTATCATCGTAGACAGCGTATATTATATTTCCATTTTCCACATCAAAAGCGGAAATAAATCCTTCAAATAACTTTTTATTATCTGTCACATTCCAAATTTCCATCTTATCACTATTTACAAGCGCGTATATTTTCCCATTGTCCACCCTAAAATCCACTGCAGATACGTTATATTCCTCTACCTTTTTTTTGCCTGCAAGAACTATTATTTTATTCAAAGGATAACCTAGATATCCAGAGACACTTCCAAAACTACTTTTCAAAATATAAAGTTTATCTTTTTCCCTTTCCACCTTGTAAATTCTTTCATTTTCACCAATATAAATTTGTTTACTTCCTTTTCTTAAAACATAATTTGACAACCAATTTGAAACTTCCTCATCATATGTACTACCAAAATGCTTTTTAAACAAATCTTCCAAAAGGGTTGGTACCCTGAAAAGAAAAACATATGGAATGGAAAACTCAAGCATTAATTCAGGATAAGTGTACGATCTTTTCAGTGCATCTTTTAAATACGCATTAACCTTATCCATGCCGTATTTTTCCTTTAAATATTCAAAAAAACCACCATTTGCGTTGTAAAATACCTGACCAACTCTAAAATCGTTGGGTATCTTATCTTCTGGTAATTCACCATTAAAAGTATCAAAAAGCGCTTCTGACACCAAAGGATTTCTCAATCTACCAGAATTTTCTGAAAATTGAGACTCAGAAAAAACAGTAGGAGCTTCAACCGAAAAGACCCCCAAATCTGGATAATACGGTATTGACAACTGGGAAAGAAATTTTAAATAACCCTCATCAGGTTTTAAAGTAACTATATGCGTGAACTCGTGAATCAAAAGATACCTATACCAATCATCAAATGGCAAATAATTGTATAGATATCCCGTTGGATGCCAAGTATAAATAACAATTGTATTTTTCTGGACAGGATTAGCATACCCATTTGTGATTGTAGTCTTTGTTTTAATAAATATATTTACCCTGCCTGGATCATTTTTAAATAAATTTATCACATATTTTCTAATATTTTCAAATTCCATACCAACTCTTTTGGCAAGTTCGTCATATCCTGCAGGATAATAAATTGTTGCATGTTCAAAATACAAACTTTGAGAAAAAAACTGTAAAGAAATTATCAAAAAAACAAACACAAACTTTTTCATTCCGATTCCCCTTTCATATTTTTCCAACTGGTGCAAGATAAATTACAAACTCGTTTTTTCCATCTACACCCACCAATTTATCCATTTTATCTTGGTCATACGCAGCAACTGCACAGGTTCCACAATCTATAGCAGTTGCGGCAAGGTAAAGATTTTGACAGACATGCCCTGCATCAATGGCAATAGTTTTATACGATTCTTCTTTATACTTCCACTCTGTTCTATATGGTACTGCCACCCAAACAAATACCACAGCACTTTCTCCAACAAATCTTTGTCCCAAAGTAGCTTCAATAACATCAGTCTCAAAGCTACCTTTTTTTATCTCACACAAACCATGATTTAAACCAGAATATCTGTAAATCCCTTTTTCAACTTTATCGATGTTAAAAACAATAAGATAGGTGTCAAATGGATGTGTAGAACCCGCCGATGGGACTGTTCTAAAAATTACCTTCTTTTTCTCTATATACTTTCTTACTCCCTGAGTTGCCCAAAGTAAAAAAGAAAGTTCCTCTAAGGTTAACGGTTCTTTAGAATATTTTCTTATACTTAGCCTTTCTTTGACTACCTGATAGAAAGGTTTTTCCCCCATATTAAAGCTTGGAAGTGCTATCAGATTTCCACAATCTTTTTCCACATCTGGCTTTTCAATTCCTTTCTCTCTATCCGTATCTTTAATCGCCATCCAATTTGACTTTAAAAATTCCCTATTCTTCATATTTTCAATTTTCCTCCAATCATTTTAGTCTTTATTATATTATATCAAATAAATATTTAAAATCACAGAGCAGAAATTGTAAATTCAAAAATTTGAAAATAATGATATAATTTACCAGGAGGTGCATAAAATGAAGGTTTTCATAACTTATAAAATTCCAGAAAAGGGAATTAAACTATTAAAAGAAAAATTTCATGTAGATGTTTACGAAGGTAAAAACTTTTTGACAAAAGAAGAAATGCTAGAAAGGGTAAAATATGCCGACGCCGTAATTACGCAACTAAGAGATCCAATAGATAGAGAATTTATAGACGCAGGAAAAAAACTAAAAATTATAGCAAATTACGCAGTTGGATACAACAATATTGACGTGGAATACGCAAAAGAAAAAGGTATCTTTGTTACAAATACCCCTGATGTATTGACAGAGGCAACAGCTGATATAGCATGGGCTTTAATACTAGCAGTTGCAAGAAAAATAATACCAGCTGATAAATTTGTAAGAGAAGGAAAATTTGAAGGTTGGAAACCACATCTTTTCTTGGGATATGAAATATATGGAAAAACACTTGGAATAATAGGAATGGGAAGAATAGGAAAAGCCGTTGCCAGAAGAGCTTTGGGCTTTGGAATGAATGTGATTTACCATAACAGAAAAAAGGTAGAAGATGATTATAAATACAACGCAAAATACGTGGATCTTGAAACACTTTTAAAAGAAAGTGATTTTATATCTATAAATGCTCCTTTAACCAAAGAAACATACCATCTCCTTGATAGTGAAAAACTTTCACTACTAAAACCTACAGCAATAATAGTTAATACGGCACGAGGCCCTATTGTAGACGAAAAAGCGTTATATGACCTATTAAAAGATGGGAAAATAGCAGGTGCAGGTTTCGATGTTTATGAAAACGAACCAAAACTCACAAAAGGGCTTGAAAAACTCGACAACGTTGTACTTTTACCGCATATTGGTTCTGCCACATTCCAGACAAGGGAAAAAATGGCTATAATGGTTGCAGAAAATGTAATAGATGCACTTGAGGGAAGAATACCAAAGAATTTGGTGTGGAAAAATGATTAAAATAGCAGTAGCAGGTGGAGTAACAGGAGGACACCTTTATCCGGCTCTTGCTGTACTCTCTGAACTTCAAAAAATTACAACCATTGACGTATTGTACTTCACCGTTAAAGGGAAGTTGGAGGAAAAAGTACTAAAAAAATACACTTATAAAACTGTATCGTTGGATGTAAAAGGCCTTGTAAGACCAATTTATTCTCTTGCAAATATATCAAGGATATTAAAAATAATAAATGCACAAAAAACAGTAAAAAAAACTCTAAAAGATTTCAAACCAGATATAGTTTTTGTTACAGGTGGATACGTCAGTTATCCCGTTGGAATTATCGCAAAAAAATTGAGAATTCCATTATTCATACACGAGCAAAACGTAATACCAGGACTTACAAATTTAAAACTTTCAAAAGTTGCAGATAAAGTATTTGTGTCATTTAAAAGTTCCAAAAAGTATTTTAAAAGAAAAGTCATTGTAAGTGGAAATCCCGTATTTATAAACGAAAATAAAAAGATCAATTTTGATAAAAAAACCGTATTAGTTGTCGGTGGAAGTGGTGGAAGTGAATTTTTAAATAAACTTGCATGCAACCTTTCAAAAAAAATGAAAGATTTTCACTTTATACTATCTTCCGGAGGAAAAGAGGTTAGCTGTAGCAACGAAAACATAGAAATAACAAAATATATAGAAAATATGGCAGATTACTACAAAGCGGTAAACTGTGCTATTACAAGAGCAGGGGCTACAACAATTAGTGAACTCTTGTATTTTCAAGTTCCATCAATTGTTATTCCATGGGAAGGTGCAACTGAATCTCATCAATTGGAAAACGCAAAAGAAATTGAAAAAAATAACTTGGGATTTGTAATAAGGGAAAAAAATTTGGATTTAGAAGATGTAATAAATAAACTAATTGTACTTTCAAACAAAACAAGAAACCTCAAAAAGCTTGAAAATCCTGCAAAAATTATTGCAAAAGAAATAGTAAAAGAGGTGTTAAAATGAAAATTCACTTTTTAGGTATCGGTGGAATTGGTATGAGTGCCCAAGCAATACACGAGCACCTTTTGGGAAATGATGTTTCTGGAACAGATCCCTATTCTACAGAAAGAACCAAATATCTGGAAAATGTAGGAATAAGAGTTTTTAAAAAACATCTTCCCGAAAATGTAGATAATGCCGACTTAATAGTTAGAACTCCTGCAGTCCCAGACACAAATCCAGAAATTAATAAAGCGAGGGAAAAAAATATTCCCATACTCTCAAGGCTAGAACACCATATCAAAATATTAAAACCCTATGAAAAGATAGGTATAACAGGTACAGATGGAAAAACCACAACTACCTCAATGATGGCACATGTTCTTCTAAAACTAGGGAAAAACCCTACAGTGTTTTTAGGTTCTACCCATCCTATGCTTGAATATAAAAACTATAGGAAAGGTGGAAATATTTCCGTATTTGAGATGGACGAAAGTCAACCTGGATTTGAAAATTATAGCCCGGACTTCTTGATTATAACCAATATAAGATATGATCACATAGAAAATTTTAAAAACTCGCAACATTATAACAACTGTTTTGAAAAATCATGTAAAAATGCTAAAATATGTATATCAAACTCTGAAAATAATTTAATTAGAAATGCAAAAACATTTGGTCTTGAGAATGCAGATTACAAAATTTTGTCCATAGAAAAAATGGGGTTTAGACAAAAAATTGAGATCTCAACTCCACACAAAACCAAAAAATTTATTTTAAACGTTCCAGGTGTGCACAATGCGTTAAACGCATTATCTGTAATTGCTTTGTGTTTTGAAATGGGATATGAAAAAGATGCGGTATTAGACACATTCAAAGATTTCGTATTACCTGGAAGAAGGTTTCAAATTTCATTTAACAACGAAAAGATAACTGTCGTGGATGACTATTCACATACACCTATTGAAATAAAAAGTCTAATATTGACGGCAAAAGAAGTATTTAAAGGGAAAAAAATCAACATAATTTTTCAACCACATAGATTTTCGCGCCTAAAAAGAGACTGGAAAGAATTTGCAAAAGCACTTTCTATAGCGGATAGGACATACATAACAGAAGTATACAGTGCATTTGAGCACGATGAAAAAATAAGCGCAAAGGTTATTGCAGAAGAGATTGGAGCAACCTTTGTACAAAATAAAGAAGATATATTAAATATTGAAATTGAACCAAACAACGTGTATATCTTTGCTGGTGCTGGTGATATTATTAAAGTTTCTCAAAAATTCAGGAAAAAAATAGGAGGGCTCAAAGTTTGAGCATTGTTTTGAAGGAGATTTTTCTAAAAGGTTTCAAATCCTTTGGGAAACCTACAAAAATTCCCATATCTCCAAGCATTACGGCCATAGTTGGACCAAATGGTTCTGGAAAATCAAATATTGTTGAGGCTATCCAATGGGTTTTAGGAGAACATTCTTTGAAAAACTTGCGGGCTTCAGAAAAATTTGATGTTATATTTAAAGGTAGTAAAAAATATTCCGCATCCAAAAGCGCATACGTTGAACTAACCTTTGATTTTAACGACGTGGAATATAAGATAGCAAGAGAACTAAACACATCAGGCGAAAATACATATTTTATAAACGGCGAGAAAGCAAGACTTAAAGACATTACAAATTTGTTTGGGGCAAACGGCATGGTATCCATAATAGGTCAGGGCAAAATAGATAAAATAGCCATGTCCAGTCCTGATGAGCTTAAAAAATTATTTGAAGATGCCGCTGGAACAACCATATACATAGAAAAAAAGAAAGAAGCGCTCTCCAAACTTGCCGGTACTGAGGCAAACATAGAAAGGCTAAAAGACGTCATATATGAAATAGAAAAAAACAAAAAAGGACTATATATAAAAGTAAAAAAAGCAGAAAAATACAGAGAATACTCACAAAAATTAGAACAGTTGAAAGAAAGGTATTTTGGTGGAATTTATTACTTTGAAAAACTCAAACTAAATTCTTTAATAAATCAGCACACGAAATACAAAAATTTGTTAAAAGAAAAAATTAAAAACCTCGCAGAAATTGAAAGTAAATGGAATATTTTAAGAGAAGAATTCAATGACTTAAACAAAAAAATGGAAGATTTTACATCATTGCTTGAAACTCAAAAAACCCGCCAAAATCAGTTGCTTGAATTAAAAAATGCGTATACAAATAGATTAAACGATTTAAAAAGCTCATATGTGGAAAAAATGTCAAAAATAGATTCACTAAAGGAAGAATTACAAAGAATTAAAGAAAGAGAACAAGAAATTACGCTTATTTTTGATTCTCTAAAAGGTGAAATATCTGAAAAAGAGAAAAAACTTTCAAAAATAGAAGAAGAAAGGAATTCACTACTCTCAAAATATTCGGCAAAAGAGATGGAATATCTGAAAAAAAAGAATGAATACGACGAGATGGAAAAACATATCAACAAACTGGAAAATGAACAAAAATCACTCCTTTCATCTTCAAAAGAATTAAAAGAAAGAATTTCCATGATAAAAGAGCAACTTGAAATAAAATACGAAAGAAAGAAAGATTTAGATGCTGAGATACAAGAATTAACTGAAAATGCCGAAAAATATGATTCAAAAACTCAACAACTCCTAGAAGAAATAAATAAAATTAGAGAAAAAAGAACATCCATTTCCCAAGAAAGGGAACTTTTAAAAGAAAATCTAGAAAAACTAATAAGAAGAAAAAAAGAATTACAATCGGAAATTTCAATTATAGAAAGACAACTTTCAGAGTACCAAGGATATTCACATGCTATAAAACGAATATTTGAAAATAAAAAGCAATTTCCTGGAATTATCGATGTTGTTGCAAACATTATAGAAGTCGAAAAAAAATACGTTGAAGCAATTGAAGCACTATTAGGGGGAAGATTACAACACATAGTGGTCAAAGATTCTGTAGTTGCAAAAAAAATTCTTCAATTTGCTAAAAAAGAAAAAATAGGTAGAATTACAATAATTCCACTTGACCTTATAAAAGTATATACAAAAACTTGTACTCTCCCGAAAAAAGCTATAGATTTTGCAAAAAATATTGTAAAACTTAAAATCAAAAAAGAAGAAAAACTCTTAAATTTTCTATTTGGCAACGATATAATCGTTGACAACATAGACACGGCAGTAGAAATAAAGAAAAAATTTGATTTCAGAATTGCAACCTTAGATGGTGAATTAATAAGCAATTCCGGAACTATGACCGGTGGAAAATCAGAACATATTTCACCACTTCTACGAAAAAAATTACTTGAAGATTTAAAAGAAGAATTAGACAATATATTGAAAATAGAAGAAAAGACAAGCAAACAAATTTCCCACTTGAAAGAAGAAATAAACGAACTAAACAAATACAATGAAGTGGTTAATTCGGAGTTTCTAGAAATAAACAGCAAAAGTTCTTCTGCAAAACGAATGCTACAAGAACTGGTAAAATCTCAAAATGAATTGAATAAAGAGATAACAAATCTGGAAAAATTACTTAAAGATTCCACTTTAAGATTAACTGGAATTAATGAAAGATTAAAAATAATAAGTATAGAAATGGAAAATTCAAAAGATGTAATTAAACAATTAAAAGTAGATATAGATAACTCAAATAAAGAAATGTACAGTGATAAAGAAAAAATCGAAGAAATCAATGAAAAGTATATGGAACTACAATCTGATTTAATGGGTCTAAGAGAGAGAAAAATACAATACGATGGTGAACTTAAAAGACTTTTAAAAAGAAAAGATGAAATTGAAATAGAGACTTCATCAATATTAAACGAAACATATTCCTTTAAAGAAAAAATGGAAAAACTAAAACTATCAATTAAAGAAATAGATGAAGAATTAAAAACATTAAAAGAAGAAACGGAAACACTTTTTAAAAACATGAGCAAAGACAAAAGTGGAAAAAAAGACAAATTAAAAGAACTTGAAGATTTGGAAAACACAATGGAAAAAGAAAGAAACGAAATAGAAAAACTAAGGGAAACAATCCATTCAACAGAACTTGAAATTCAGAAGATAAAGATGAAAATAGAAAACATAGATGAAAAGTACAAAAAAAGCGTAAAAATTTCAAAAGAAGAATTAGAAACCTTAAAAAATGAAATGGAAGATATTGAGACTAAACTAAAATACATCGGACCTGTAGACTTTGAGGCAGAAGAAGAATACATTGAAGTTTCAAAAAAACTTGAATCTCTTGAAAAACAAAAAAAAGATTTGGAAGATGCAAGAAAAAAAATAATAGAATTAATAGAAACAACAGATAAAGAGGCAACGCAAATATTTATGAATACCTTCAACACCATAAAGAAAACTTTTAAAAATTACATTAAAGAACTATTCTTTAGCGGAAAAGGTGATATAAGACTCCTTGATAAAGATAATGTTCTGGAAAGCGGTATAGAAATTGTTATTTCAAAGGGAGATGGCCGATCTCAAAAATTACAACTTTTGTCCGGAGGGGAAAAAGCTCTTGTAGGTCTTGCACTACTTATGTCATTACTACAAGCCCAACCAAGTGCTTTCTATGTCCTTGACGAGCCAGATGCACCACTTGACGAATTTAACGCAGAAAGATTTAAGTTACTGCTTAAAAATTCTAACGCACAGATAATAATAATAACTCATAAAAAAATTGTTATGGAGGCGGCTGATATAATGGTGGGAATTACAAAAGCAGATGATATCTCAACAGTAGTACCTGTGAGAATGGAGGAGGTAGTATGAGACATCTATTTTACCTACAACAATTTTTCGAAAGATTACCATCCCCAGCTTTTATAAAAGACAACAAACACAAATATATTTGGATAAACAGAGAATGGAAAAAAACATATGGTTTGGACGATAGGAAAGTGGTTGGAAAAACCGATGAAAAAATCTTTAATGATTCACTAACTCTAAAAATTGAAGAATCTGTTATGAAAACCAAGAAAAAACAAGAGTACGAAAAAGAATACAACGGTAAATACTTCAAGGTAACTGTAATACCCATTAGATTAGGCGATGGTACTTATGGTATCGCAGGCATTGAATTTGATGAAACACAGAAATATTTTAACGATTTAATACTCGATATCAACTTAAAAATATCGGAAATAATAAGAGAATTATTACTATCAAATTTAGATAGCAAAGACTTTTTTATTGAATTATTTTCGGAAAAACTATACGAAAAAATTAAAATAGGCGATTATGCCCTATTAAAAGGAAATGAAATACTAAAAACTTATCTTCCAGAAAAAGTTTGTCTTAAAGCTATGCAAAAAGAAGGTATAAAAGAATTCAGCGTAAGTGGTGAAAAATACATAGTCATTCCATTATTTGAATACAAGTTAGTAATTAGAAGTTTGCCAAATTACTTTAAACTTGTAAACTACATTGTTCCTCTTGTTTTACCAAAAATCGAAAATGTGCTGGAAAAAATCGAAAATGAATCAAAAAAGAAAAGATATTATTTTACACTTGAAAAGATGGTCGATGCAGTAGTTTCATGGAAAAAAATCGAAATTAATTCATTTCTTAAAAAGGTATTAAAAGATATAGTAGAAATCATTCCAGAGGCGGAAAAAGGAACAATTTGGCTGATCAAAGACAACAAGTACAAATGCGTTGCGGAAGTTGGATATGAAAATGCAGAAATGCTTGAATTTCCACCTGAAAAAACCGCTTATGGTCAAAAGATAGAAGAAAATATAGAAAAAGGCTATACCGTATTTGAAATAGATGACGCAAAAAGCCTTGTAAAAACAAGCCCACTAGCAGAAACGTTTAGAAAGTATGGCATGTTTGATGAAAAATTTAGACCATTGTTAGGTGTCTTTAAGATAGGGGGAAAAGTTGTTGGAAGTATATCCATCGATAATTTTTCTGGAATAAACTTTTCAGACGAAAGCAGAAAAATACTGGAGTTATACGTAAAAATCCTTACAAATTTCTTAGAAGACTATGAAATTTAGACTACAAAAACTCCTCGATATTGCCAAAAAAGAAGAGGAATTAAAAAAACAGCAGTTATTTAAGATAAGAAAAGATATTGACAATTTAAAAGAAGAAATAGAGAAAAATAAAGAATATATTTCACAATTAAACGACGAAATTTTAGGAAAAAAAATTCAAGGCACCTACCTTCAAATGATCCTAGAGATCAAAAAAAATGGAGAAAGACATTTAAAAGCATTGCACCAAAAATTGGAACAATTAAAAGGCATTGAAGAAAAAATCCTTATGGAATACCTTGAAAAAAGGAAGGAAAAAATGTCATTTGAAAAATTAAAAGAAAGATTTGAATTAAAAAACAAATTGGAGCAGCAACGAAAGGAAAACAAAAATATGGATGAAATAGCAGAAAGAAAATTCTTTTTCGGAGGAAAAAGATGATTTATTTGTATAAAATGATCGGCAGTTTTGTACAATTTCCAGGAATTTTAATATTATTTTTTGTGCTCTTTTCTTTATATTTTCTTTTTAAAAGACGCCAAATGTGGCGATTTTTTATTATTCTTTCAATATTTCTCTATATCATTTCAACTTCAGCCTTTAATTATGTTGTTTCTAAACTCTTCTACGTTAAAGAAGTTCCCATTCCAAAAACTGGAACCATTGTAATCTTAGGAGGTGGAATAACAAATTACTCAAACCACGTAGAATTGGGATCGCATACACAAAAAAGATTATTTAAGGGGTTTGAAGTTTACAAAAATTTACACCAAAAAATAATACTAACAGGTGGAGTTATAGGTAAAGGAGCAACAGAAGCAGACCTTATGAAAAAATTTCTAATTACATTGGGGGTCCCAGAAAATGATATCTTAGTTGAAAACAAATCAAGAACGACAAAAGAAAATGCCAAAAATGTGGCTAAAATTGTAAAAGAAGAAAATATAATACTTGTAACATCGTATATTCATATGAAAAGGGCCAAAATGTTGTTTGAAAAATACACAAAAAAAAATATAATCCCAGTTGTATGCGACTATCCAATAGATTTTAGAAATAATTTCTTAGATTATCTTCCATCACCTCAAGCACTTTATACCTTTTCGCAAATTACACACGAGTTTTTTGGCATACTTAAGGGGGGATAATTTGAAAAGGGGAAATTTAGCTTTAATTGTACTTTTAGTTTTTCTTTTTTGTAGTTTTATCCTTGCAAAAATTTGGCAACTTCTATACATAAGGTTAAATGGCATTCCATAAGGAGGGAGAGTATGTTTCCACTTTACGATACTATACCAAGTAAAAAAAAGCCAGTAATAACTTATTCCATTATTTTCATCAATGTTTTGATATTTATATACGAATTAACACTAAATAACTTTCAGCTCCAGGAATTCTTTTTCAACTACGGTATAGTTCCACTCAGATACACCTGGAAGTTCAATTACAAATATTCCATAATTTGGAAAGAGATATTTCCCGTTATTTACTCCAATCCGTTTGTTCCCTTTCTTTCACATATGTTTATTCATGGTGGTTGGTCTCACATATTGGGGAATATGTGGTTTTTGTGGATCTTTGGTGATAACGTAGAAGATAAAATGGGACATTTTAATTTTCTTTTTTTCTACATATTTGGTGGTTTTTTTGCTTTGTTCTTTCACTGGATGTTTAACTTTTTCTCCCCATACCCATTAGTAGGTGCCTCTGGTGCAATTTCTGCTGTAATGGGGGCTTATTTTGTACAATTTTGGTATTCAAGAATTGTAACATTAATTATCTGGTTCATACCATTTTTAGTTGAAATTCCAGCTGTAATATACCTCTTCATATGGTTCGTATTACAAATACTAAACGGAACAATATCTAATATAACTGGATCAGGAGTAGCGTATTGGGCACATGCGGGGGGATTTATCTTTGGAATGATTGTTGGAAACAGAGCAAAAAGGAGGTATTATCTATGAAAAGAATCGTAATAATTACCACTGGTGGTACTATTGCTATGGTAAAAGGAGATCAAGGGGTAATTCCATACGAAAAGGGGAATTTATTAATAAGTGAGATACCATTACTTAAAAAAGTTGGAGTAAAAATAGATTTAATAGAATTTTCAAATATTCCAAGTCCTCATATGAAACCCTCAGATATGTGGGCTTTATCACAAAAAATAGACGAAATACTTAAGGATGACAACGTTATTGGTGTAGTTGTAACGCACGGTACAGACACCCTAGAAGAAACCTCATATTTACTAGATCTTACATTAAAAAGTGAAAAACCCGTTGTTTGTACAGCTGCTATGCGAAATATAGGAGAACTGGGCACTGATGGACCAAGAAATGTCTATTCATCAGTATTAACTGTTCTATCTCCACAGGCTTCCAAAATGGGCGTAATGGTTTGTTTAAACGATGAAATACACGCAGCAAGAGAAGTAACAAAAACGTATACAAGTAATGTTGCAACTTTTGACTCACCTGGATATGGTCCACTTGGAATTGTTGATGAAGATAATGTTATTTTTTTCAGAAAATCACTCACAAGAGAAAAGATATTAGTCGATAAAATAGAAGAAAGGGTCGCATTAATAAAAACATTTACAGGAGATGATGGAAAATTACTAAAATACGCAAAAGAAATAGGGTACAAAGGAATAGTACTAGAAGGCTTTGGAAGGGGAAATGTTCCCCCCTCTGTTGCAGATGTTGTAGAGGAAATTGTAGAAGAAGGAATCCCAGTGGTTATTACTTCTAGGTGTTTTAAAGGAAGAATATATCCAGTATACGCATACCACGGTGGAGGTGCTGATCTTAGAAAAAAAGGTGCAATAATGAGTGAACATCCAATAGGTCAAAAAGCAAAAATAAAATTAATGGTGGTAATGGGAAAAACAAGAAAACTAGATGAAATTAGACGTTATTTTGAACCAAATATATCAAGGAGGCCAATCCTATATGAGGGATAAAAGAAACTTAGCTGCAATTTATGTAAGCGCATATGCACTACTTTTTCTAATCATATGTATAATATTCAACACAGTTTTAAATGTTTTTGTTTTCACGTTAATTTCCGTTTTAATTGTAAATTTAATAACAAAATTATTGAAGTTTTTAAAGTTAAAAACAAAATCCGCTATAATTGTAGGACTTGTTATTTACTTTTTTTTGATAATTTATGGTATAATATTAATAATCCCAGCTGCCACTGAACAATTTGGAAGTTTCGTCTCAACTATCAATTATGTCTTTGAAAATCAATCATGGAAAACTTATCTTGAAAAAAATCCGGAATTGCTATCTGGTGTGAATAATTTGATGAAGTGGTTACAACCTAAATTAAATGATCTCACAAATTATCTGCTTGACAACATTGCAAAAGGAACTCCTTCGTTTTTTGTAACCATATTCTATTCTATTCTCTTAACAATTTACACACTTTTGTATTCTTCTTGGCTAAAAAAATCACTGCCAAATTTATTCCCAAAAAAAATAAGACCACAAATTGAAAAGTTCTTTGAAAAAGTATACAGTGCTTTGTCTAGTTTTGTGGATGTTGTAATAATAAACGCAGTTATTACAGCCGTTGCTTTTTATCTATTATCAAGTTTTTATTTCAAGGACACAGCAGTTATTCTCTCTTTTTGGGCGGGAATAACAAATTTGATACCCATCGTTGGAGTTTTCTTTGAATACATTCCCGTTTTTCTATTCTCTTTAACATTAGGATTAAAAGGATTTATCATAGTAAATATCTTCGTTATCGCTATACACTTGGGATTATTCGTGATATTTGTAAACGTTATGAAAATGCATTTAAACCTAAACCCTGTACTTATGATCATATCAATAATAATAGTAAACCAGATATTTGGATTAGTAGGTACATTTTTTGCAGTACCACTTTTGATATTCATAGTTGCTTACTGGGATGAATTTGTAAAACCTAAATTTGAAACTTAACCTTTTGGAGGTGAAATACATGAAAAAGATAATTTTTATAACCATTATAGCCTTATTATTTGTTTTTTGGTCTTGCGGAATAGTTCCAAAAAAATTACCAAACACCCTATCTATTAAACTAACAAAACATGTGGAATTTCCAATAACCACAATGAACTTTTCTATTCCAAAATTAATAGATCCACTACTTGACAAGCTTAATGAAACAGGATTTTATATATCAAAGGATAACCCAATAACACTTACCTATGCAACATCTATCGAATTTTCTCCCGGAAAGATGATTGATGAAATAAGTCAAAATATAACAAAATCTTTATCCGATGTTGCAACTTCTCTTAGCTTCTCCTTTTCCGTAGATAATATAACAGCACTAAATACTCAACAAGAAATTCAACTTCCCACAATACAAGATTCTTCAGACAATTTTAATCTCACTTCGATAAATATAGGGGATATTACTCTGTTTTCTACATCCATCTACGTGGATCCTGCTTATCCAAACGCTACAGTAGAAATTTCTTTTTCCACGGATAAATTTAGCTCTATAAACATATATGAAAGTATCCTTTCTATTAATAAAACATCATCTGAAGTAGATCCGTCAAAAGTAGAATTGGAAATTATAATAAATGGCACAAAATACACAAATAACGACATTATATCAAATCTAACAGTTAGAAACGGAGATAAAATAACACTAGTTGCAACATACACAGGCACAAATTCTGGAAATGTAAATATTAACACTAAACTATTATCAGTAAAAATAAACAAAGGTACAGGATTAAATATTGAAAACGTAAATATTAATCCAAGTCTCTCTCCAATCATCATTGATGATCAAAATTCGTGGATGTTAAAACTCTCTGGAACTTTAGATACATCTTTTTCATTTGACGCAACCAACTTAAATATAGACAAAGAAATAGTAGTAAAATCTGGTTCCACCATAGTTGCACAAGGTAACCCTCTCACATTTGACAACACAAAAACGATTGATGCAAAAATTCCATTAAACATTGATGCAACACTTACACTATATGGAAATAACGTAGATATTGATTTAACACAACCTATTAGCTACAACGTGATTCCAAACATCACAATAGAGAGTATATACAACTACCCTGTCAATCTTGAACAATATATCTCTTTGCCATCTGAAATATTGGAAAGTGAAATTGGCACGGGAACACTTTATATAGAATTCTTAGGGCTTTCATCAGTTGATGCAACAGGTTTGATAACCGATGGTACTAGCACCCACAATATAACAAGTATTAATAATTCCCTTGCTATTGACCTTTCAAATATTTGCTTGCCGGCAACATTCAATTTAAATTACATCTCAGGAAATGTTGATAACAACGTTATTAACATTAAGACTTCGCTCTCGGATGATTTTGAAATAAGAAAAGCAAAGATTTCAAATTCACTTTTAACTTCTGCTTACAAAGAAATATCATATGAAATCCCACAACAGCTTAAAGATTATCTAAATACCGTTGATGCCACTATTTTAATCCAATTTGATTACAATGCAACTAATGTATCAGACTTAACGTTAAAAATACAATCTAATTTCTTTGAAAATAAAGATATATACATCTCAAACAGCGGTAGTACAACTATTTCCAATACCACACAAACCATTGATTTCTCAACGCTTAACAATATTTCTATAACGGTGGATGCAACAGGTAATCCCATAATCACAAACATAAAGAAAAATGAAAGCTATGGTATAGATATTTTTGTAAGTATAGCAAAATTTGAATTGGATAATTTTATTATTAAAAATCAAGAAATAGAAGTACTACCTAAAACCACTCTTTTAGACTTTTCAACAAATAAAGAATTAGAACTTATTAAAAACCTTGAATCAAATATATCGATGCCCATTGAATTTAAAGCAACTGACACAACTATTGATGCCACCGTATCATTGCTAGTCTCTGGAAATTTAGTAAAATTGCAACTTGGCGAAATGGTTAATATAGGTCCTATTTTAAGTAATTTAATCAAAAACGCTTCACCAATTACTATATCTGCATCGCTTACTACAGATAATGGTATTTTAAACCAAAACTCCGTTTTTGGATTTGATGCAATAATGAATTTACCATTATCCGGTACCCCATTAGTAGACACACCAATATTAGAGGAAAATTTTGACATATCCGATCTTAGAGATTTAGTTGATATTCTAGATACAGCAACACTTACATTTAATCAATGGAAAAACACAACGGGATTAACTGCAAAGTTGAAAATACTCAACAAAGAAATTACAATAGGAGAAAGTACACCTGTTATCTCCTTTACCCACGAAGATTTCGTTAATTTACTGGAACCATCTACAATTTCCATACTACTTCCAAAAGATGAGTACATACAAATAAACAAAAACGGAATTATCGATATATCCCCATATATAATCATTGATTTAACTGTTGCTACTAAAGTATCTTTTGAAGGGAGGGAATAATAATGAGGAAAATAGTCTTATTTATACTTTTATTAAGTTTAATTTCATTTTCAAATCCATTAACTCCCTTTGGGCTTTACGCAAACCAAGGGTTAGTATTAAATGAAGGATTTTTCTTCTTAGGTGTTAATTTTTCAGGAGATTTTCTCTTAAACCAGGACATATTTTCTGCAGAGGATTTAAATGATTTCCTTGAAACTGGGACGATTAATTTAAATAACATAAACAAATTATCTTTAAATACGATATTGAATGCCTCCGGTTTTGGAACCTTAAAATTGGGAAATTTTGCAATAAGTCCATATATTTATCTTAATGGAAATATTGATTTAAAAATATCAGATCAAATAAAGAACTTTTTAATAGATCCAATTACAATAGGTACTGAGTATAACATATCAGAAAAATTTATAGTCACAAATGTATTTTTCGATGCAGGTGTTGTATTAAATTTGGGTAAATTTTTCATTGCCCCTTGTGTATTCCTGCCAATTTTATACTCTGGTGAAAACCAATATTTGGAATTTACCTATACTTCTTCTGCATCACCTGCAATGGCTAATCTACACTTATCGGAAAAGGCAGATATTTACTCTTCTTTCCCATTAGATAACGATTCTTATGAAATAAAAGGAGAAAATTTTGGAATGGCTTTCTCTTTTGGAATTTCAACAGATAGTTTTGGAATTGCAATAAACAACATCCAAATTAAACCATCTGTTGCAACGTACAAATCTACACTTAATTTAGGATTTGATTTTTCATATAGTGCGCAAGCAACAGACATTACAGCAGATGTAAGCGGTCCTAATGCAACACTTACAAATTTCCAAGAAGACTATATGGAAGTTTCAAAAACACCTGAAATAACCGCATATTACAAAACTTCTATTTTCTTCTTAAAATTAGGTGCAAGAGGAAAATATACAATAGGCAAAAAAGATAATTGGGACATAGGAGTTTTTGGATATACAAATCTTCTATTTTTCACACCATACTATTCTTTAGATTATTTAAATTCAAATGGATTATTCGTTCACAACTTTGGTTTCAAAACAGATCTACGCGTATTCTACACAAATATAAATGTAAAATCCATTTCACACACTTTTTCTCCATTTGACGATGCATCTTTTGGAATAAGTGTAAACTTTGGCTTTGGAATTTAAGTACTATACAAAAATGGCAAATATGGTATACTTGTCTTAGTTAATCTTATAAAGGGAGAGTTGAAAGTTATGCACGATCATAATCATGAACATGAACATGAACACCTCGAGGCTTTTACGTTATTTGACGAAGAAGGAAAAGAACACAACTTTGTACTATTAGGAGAACTTGAAAGGGAAAACAATCAATATTGGGTATGTGAAGAAATATTCGTTGAAGGGGAAGAAATAACAGATTTTGGAGAACTATACATATTCAAAAAATCTACGGATGAAGAAGGAAATATTTTTCTTGATACAATCGAAGATGAAAACGAATTTAACGAAGTTGCAAAGATGTGGGAAGATTTAGGAGACTTTGAAATCCTTGATGAAGATGAAAATATGGGAGTGTTTCAAAAATAAGAGGAAGTGGTTCAAAAATAAAAGGGGAGATGATATAATCTCCCCTGATATGAGAAGAACTAACATAAAGAAAATACTCAAACTTGTTAAAAAATTTTACAACAATATTTTACCACAACTTCCTCAAAAATCTACCTCCAAAGGTAGACCTAAGAAATACCCAGACGCACTAATTCTTTCCTTAGCAGTTTTAAAAGAACTGTTTGCTCTTTCGTTTAGAGAGACATTAGAAATGGGTGCATTATACTTTAAGAGAGTTCCATCTCTTAGAGATT
>NZ_LNGA01000022.1:0-6439 GCF_018588215.1 Thermosipho sp. 1244 | reverse complement strand
CTTCTAATTTACCATACTTATCTTTTTCTGTCAACCCTTGCCTTTTGTTAAATTTTATTTAAGAAAAAAACAATGGCTTCGGAAATCCGAAGCCATTAGATTTTTATTCTCCGTATTCTTCGGCTAAATACTTATTAATTTGATCATCTGCCGTTTTTATTGCCGTTTCCATATCAACTTTTCCATTTACAAAATCGGAGAACATGTTTCCAACTACACTCCTTATTTCATACCATACACCTATTTGTGGATCAAATACTGCATTATCAATTTGAGTTAAAGGAATCTCAGCAAGTGGATCAGATTTTACATTTTCTTTCCATATATTTGTTTCAAGTGCACTCTTTCTTACTGGGATATACCCCGTATTTACTGACCAGAATGCTGTAACATCTGGAGATATAAGATATTTCATAAATTCCCATGCAGCTTTCTTTTGCTCTTCGGTTGCATTTGAAAACATAATAACATCGGTCCCCGCAAATGGTACATTTCTTGTTTTCCAAACAGGAACTGGTGCCCAGCTCCAATTAAATTTTCCTTTAACCGAACTTTCAACATATTTTCTACCTGCAATTGTTCCAATATACATAACAACTTTTTGTTGACCAAATGGATCATTCATATATCCACCTTGATAATATGCAATTCCTTCATCAATTAATTTTTTTACAAATTTCAAAACATCCCTTGTTTCTGGACTATCAATATTTGAAACCCATTTTCCATCAACAAACTTCAAGATTGATCCGCCTCTCAAAGACAAAAGAATTTGGAACAAATCGGCAGTAGTTCTAAATCCAAAACCGTATTGATCAGGTTTTCCATCACCATCTACATCTTCTGTTAAAACCTTAGCTGCATAATATAATTCGTTAATAGACTTTGGAATATCTACACCATAAAGGGTTAAAAGATCAGCGTTGTAATACAACATATACAAACTCTTGTTAAATGGAATTGCATAAACATCATTACCCCACATACAATTCTTTCTCAAAGGTTCATAAATATCTTCCCATTCCTCTTTAGTTAAACCTATTTCTGTATCCGAAAGAAAACCATTTAATTTTTGGACAACACCACTTTGAATGAGCTTTGCAGTCCAGTTGGAATACGCTTGTGAAATCGTAGGAAGTTCTCCTGCCTGAGCGCCAGCAAGCAATTTTTGGCTTAATGCACCATAATTTCCAACATATACAGCTTCAACCTCTATATCTGTATGAGAATCATTAAAAGATTTCACAATCTGTTCCAATGTTTTTCCGTGATTTCCACCCATAGCATGCCAGAACACAACTTTAGTTTTTGCAAATGACACCAAAACTAAAAGTGATAACAAAACTACCAAAAACTTTTTCATGTTACCCCTCCTTCTTATATGTTATTTGGCTTTATATATTATACCACATTGCGTGCTATTTTTATATTAAAATAAAATTTACAAAACTTTATGTAAAAACATTAAAATCATATAAAGATATTAATCATATAAAGATATTAAAATTCATTTATCTTATTTTATTTTATCTTAAACAACACCATATTCTGGTATAATTAACAAAAGGAGGAATTTTATGGAAAAAATAATAGCCAGAGAATTAAATTTAGAAGAATGGAAAGTAAAAAATGCAATAAGTCTTCTAAAAGAAAACACAATACACTTTGTAGCTAGATATAGGAAAGATCAAACAGGTGGTTTAAATGAAATAACATTAAGAGAAATTGAAAAGAAATACAAATATCTTGAAAAGGTAGAAAAACTGAAGAAAAAAATACTCAAAACTTTGGAAAAAGAAAGAAAACTTACAACTTCGTTAAGAAAAAAGATACAAAATTCATACAATTTAACAGAGCTTGAAGATATCTACCTTCCATACAAAAAAAGAAAAAAAACTAAGGCAGATATTGCAATAGAGAACGGTCTACTCCCACTTGCAGAAAAAGCATGTAAAAACCAAAAAATAGATATAAAAACACACTATACATCTCTTTTTAATACGAAAGAAAAAATAATAGATGGAATAACGGACATATTGGCCCAAAAATTTGCACATAACGATATAATAAGAAAAAAGTTAGAGTTAATTTTACTTGAACATGGATACATAAAATGCCAAAAAAAGACAAAAGAAAAAACAAAATACGATACATACGACAAATTTGAAAAGAAAATCAAACATATCAAAGAACATAATATACTATCTATTAATCGAGGGGAAAAAGAAGGCGTTTTACAGGTAAAACTGTATATTAACAAAAAACACCAAGAATACTTATACAGTTTAACCAAATGGGAGCAAAATAAAATAACACAAAAGGGCCTTGAAAAAGGATGGAAGTTGTTATTTCCTTCAATTGAAAAAAGGGTAAGAAACACATTAACAAAAAAAGCAGAAGACAGGGCTATAAAGGTGTTCGCAGAAAATCTAAAACAACTATTACTAACAAAACCACTAAGAAACAAAAGGCTCATTGCAATTGATCCAGGTAATAAAACAGGATGTAAAATTGCAATTCTCGATGAATTTGGTAACCTATTAGACTATGCAGTTATATTTCCCACATCTCCTCACCTTGATCTTGAAAATTCGGAAAAGAAGGTTTTAGAATTTATAGAAAAATATCACCTTGATTTAGTAGTTATAGGAAATAGAACTGCCTCAAGAGAAGTCCAAAAATTCATAGTATCTCTTATAAAAAAACATAAATTAGATATTAAATACACTTTTTCAAACGAAGCAGGTGCATCGGTATATTCCACTTCAGATATAGCAATTGAAGAATTCCCAGACTTAGATCCAACCATAAGAAGTGCAGTTAGTATTGGAAGAAGAATCCAAGATCCTATGGCAGAACTTGTAAAAATAAATCCAAAGTCACTAGGTATAGGACAATATCAACATGATGTTAATCAAAAAAAACTATATGAAGAACTCAAAAATGTAGTTAGTGATGTGGTAAATTTAGTTGGAGTAGATTTAAACAGTGCTTCTTCAAAACTTTTAGAATATGTCTCTGGAATAACCCCTTCTATTGCAAAAAAAATAATAAAATACAGAGAAAAGATCGGAAAATTCACCGAAAGAAAACAACTGCTTGAAATAGACGGACTTGGAAAAAAAACATACACACAATGTGCTGGATTTCTTAGAATAAAAGATGGAAAAAATCCTTTAGAGGCAACCGGCATTCACCCTGAACATTACAATATAGCCGAAGAAATATTAAAAAATCAAAACATTAAAGAAGTTTCTGAAAAATATAACATTGGAAATCTAACTTTAGATTACATATTAAATGAACTTAAAAATATGGGAAAAGATTTAAGAGATATCTCACATGAAGTTATATTCTACGATAATATAATAACATTTGAAATGTTAAAAGTTGGAACAATTCTAAAGGGAAAAGTAACAAATATAACAGACTTTGGTGTTTTTTTAGATATCGGATTAAAAGAAAGTGGCTTTATCTATAAAAAACTTCTCAATAGAGAAATGAAAATAAATGATATAATAAAAGTAGAAGTAATTGAACTCGACAAGGAACTAAGACACATAAAGCTAAAACCTGTATGATATAATTTTTTTATGGAGGTGAAAGAATGGAACTTAAAGTTTTGACTTTTATCCTTGGTGATGAGGAATTTGCAATTGATATCATGAAAGTCGACAGAGTAAAAGAATACGAAAAAACAACTAAACTTCCAAATTCATTAGACTTTGTTGAAGGTATAATAAACCTCATGGGAGAAGTAATACCGATAATAAACCTCAGAAAAAAGTTTATGTTACCGGACTTTCAAGACAAAGAAAAATCAAAAATCATAGTAATTAGATTTGAAAATGAAAAGAAAATGGGCTTCTTAGTCGATGATGTTAAAGAAGTAATAACTTTAACAGGCGAACAAATTGATCAAACTCCAGAATATAGTGGTCAATCATCAGAATTTCTATTGGGTGTAGCAAAACTCGAAAACAGGATGATACTAATACTAGATGTAGAAAAGGTATTAAAAAAAGAGGAAAAATTAGAAATTTCCTCCATGGTTAAGTAACATATAAAGACGGGGGATTAACCCTTATCTTTACCTTTGTAGGATATTTTGAAATTACTTCGTTTAAAATACGATTTGTTTTACCTACATCATGCGTTTTTATTATAAAATGATACAAAAAGTTATTTCTTATTTTTGAAATAAAAAATTCAGTAGGTCCAAGTATTTTCAGATTAAAATTTTCAAGTTCAAGTACAAGTTTTTTTGCACTTTTTAGACCAAGCTCCTTATTATTAGAATAAATAATAACCTGAATAATATCTACAAAGGGAGGATATTCTAGATCCTTCCTTTGTTTTAATTCGTATTCATAATAACCTTCTACATCTTGTCTTAATGCATATTCTATGACAAAACTATCTCTTTCATAAGTTTGTATCAAAGCTTTCCCTTTTTCCTTTCTTCCAGCTCTTCCTATTACTTGAACTAATAATCTAAAAAGATTTAAAGAAGAATTGTAATCTGGGATATTTCTCATTGCATCTACATCAATAACACCAATTAAACTCACGGTGGGCACATCTAATCCCTTTGTAATCATCTTTGTTCCAATTAAAATATCAATTTCTCCTTCGTATAATTTTTTCAACACCTTTTGAAATTTTTGGTAATTTTTTACCACTTCCGTATCAACTCTTACTATATTTCTGCCTGGGAAAACTTTTTGTAATTCTCCTTCCAATCTTTCAGTTCCCATTCCTTTTTCGTAAAAAAGGGCAGAACCACAAATTGGGCAAGAAATTTCAGGAACACTTTCAAATCCACATATATGACACTTCAATTTTCTTTCAGATTTATGGTAAGTTAATGCCACATCACAATTTGGACACTTTAATACATTTCCACAATTTTGACACATAATTAAAGAATATCCCTTTCTTCTAACAAAAAACATAACACTTTTTCCATTTTCCAGTTCTCTCTTAACATTTTTCAAAATACTCTTTGAAACATATGGTATAACTTTTTCTTCTTCTTTCATATCAACAACTTCAACCTTTGGAAGTACCGTCCCGTACCTCTCCTTTAACGTACAAAGTTTCATATCATTCCTTGTAGCCTTCATGTAGTGTTCCAATCTAGGGGTAGCAGAACCAAAGATTACAAGTCCTGGAAATTTTTCTACAAGGTAAATCAAGTCATAAACAACCTCTCCGTCTTGATAATAGCTATCATCGTGCTCTTCGTCAACAATTATCAAATCTTTATCAAATGGTATAAAGAACGCACTCCTTGTTCCTACAAGTATATCGATCTTCCCCGTTACTGCTCTCATCCATAACTCTATCTTTTGACTCTTTGTAAGATAACTATGAAATATCCCTACCTTTTTCCCCGAAAGTCTTGATTTTATCCTATTTACCGTCTGTTCTATCAATGAAACTTCTGGAACAAGATATAACGTCTTTAAATTGCTTTTTTTAATTACAGAAAGATAAACTTCTGTTTTCCCACTACCTGTTACACCATATAACAATACCTTTAATTTATTTTTCTTTAATATATCTTCAACAATTTTTTTTTGACTTTCGCTTAAATCTATATCTTCAAAATCCTTTGGAAATTCCTCACTTAATCTCAACAATCCCTTTCTTTCAAGCTGTAATAAGACATCCTTATTTATATCCAAAAACTCCCTAAGTTCTGAATAAGTGGTGTAATTGTTCACAAGAAGATAATCTATAACTTTTTTTTGCTTTTTGGTAAGTTTCTTTTCAAAAATTTCAGAAGGTAAAACATTTAAAAATACATATAACTCTTTTCTTGGCCTTGGAAACTTATACTGAAAATCCTTTTCTATGTAAATTACTCCATTCATTAAAAATTCCTTTAATTTTTTTTCTCCAAACCTTTCAATAAATTCTCTAACTGCCATTCCATTAAAGTCATAAAGTGGGTTATTAGAAAACACTTTTTCAACAAAATAATTTTCTATCCCCTTTGGAAAAGAAAGATCAAACAATCTACCAATTGGTGTATTAAAAAAATTAGAAGCCTCATTCAAAGCTTCAACAAACCACCCTTCTAAAAAACTCCTACCATCTACCTTTCCTATTACTTCACCTTCAACCTTTCCAGGATTTTCTTTTAAAACATAACCTATCTCTTTTTTTCCCCTAAACTTTAAGAAAATCCTTTCGCCAATTTCCAATTTAAAATCAGAGTTTACAAAGAAAGTCCTTTTAAAACTTGAGTTGGAAATTGCAACTTCATATACCATATAATCACCTCATTAGAATTGTATCATATTATAAAACTGAGTCTGTTTCAAAAATAGTAAGAGACTAATCCGAAATCAAAAAATAGATACAAAAATATAATAAAATACTTTTGAATTACCTTTGAATAACCTTTTCTAACAATAAACAAAAAAATTGC
>NZ_LNGA01000021.1:0-29982 GCF_018588215.1 Thermosipho sp. 1244 | reverse complement strand
AAAAGGTTATTCAAAGGTAATTCAAAAGTATTTTATTATATTTTTGTATCTATTTTTTGATTTTGGATTAGTCTCTTACTATTTTTGAAACAGACTCAGTATATTATATACCAAAATGGTATTTGTTAATACAAATTTTTATGGTATCATTTCAATAAGGAGGTGTGATTATTTCTGAAAGGATAATTGATCCAGAAAAGATGCCAAATGATGTACAAACAATACGACCACAAAAATTAAATGAGTATATTGGGCAAGAAAATATAAAAAAGAGACTAGGACTTGCGATAAAAGCATCAAAAATGAGAAGTGAGGCACTTGACCACGTTTTGTTAGTGGGACCTCCTGGGCTTGGAAAGACTACATTAGCACATATAATTTCAAATGAACTTGGAACTAATATACATGTTACAAGTGGACCAATACTTGAAAAACAAGGGGATGTGGCTGCAATACTTACCAATTTAGAATATAGTGATGTTTTGTTTATTGATGAAATACACAGAATGAATAAATCTGTCGAAGAAATTTTGTATACGGCAATGGAGGATTTTCAGATTGATATTTTAATAGGGAAGGGTCCTTCTGCTAGGTCAATACGGATAGATTTACAACCTTTTACTTTGGTTGGTGCAACAACGCGTAGTGGTTTGTTAAGTGCCCCTTTGCGTAATAGATTTGGTTTAATAATGGAATTGGATTTTTATTCAATAGAAGAATTAAGCAAGATAATTGAAAGAGCAGCTTCAGTGTTAAATGTTGAGATTAATAAAGATGCTGCAATTTTGCTTGCAAGAAGATCAAGGGGGACTCCTAGAATAGCTCTAAGACTTTTAAGAAGGGTCAGAGATATGAGTACAATACGTGGAAAAGTTACAATAGATATGCATATGGTTGAAGAAATAATGGAACTTTTGGGGATAGATGAAGAAGGATTAGATGAGCTTGATAGAAGAATTTTAAAAACAATAATAGAGGTGTATAATGGAGGACCAGTTGGTGTGAAATCACTAGCTGCATCTGTTGGTATCTCAGAAGATAGCATTTCAGAAGTTTACGAACCTTACCTTTTGCAAAGTGGATTTATTGCACGTACTCACAGGGGAAGAATAGCTACACAAAAAGCGTATAAACATCTAGGAATAAATGTAAAAAGGGGGCTTTTTGATGAGTAATGAATTAAAGAAAAGATATGAGGTAGTAGTAAATAGCATAAAAAGTAAAATGTTGGAAGTTGGAAGAAAGGATGAAATAAAACTTGTTGCGGTGAGCAAGACTTTTCCAGTAGATGTAATTAAAAGTGCGTATGAAATTGGAGTTAGGATATTTGGTGAAAACTACGCGCAAGAATTACGTGATAAATCGAAAATTTTGAAAGATTATGATATAGAGTGGCATTTTATTGGAAGAATACAGTTAAATAAATTAAAATACATAGTTCCGGTAGCAGAATTAATCCATTCTGTTACAAGATTAGAGGAAATAAAAGAAATCAATAAATTAAGTACGAAATTTAACAAGGTTCAAAAGGTTTTAGTACAGGTGAATTTATCAGGTGAAACAACCAAAGCAGGATTAAGAAGTGAAGAAGTAGAGGATTTTATAAAAAAGGCATATGAATTCGAAAATGTAAAGATTATTGGTTTAATGACTATGGCCCCTTTTACTAATGATGTTGAGGCTATAAGGCGTGTATTTAGGAGTGCAAAGTTTTTAAAAGAAAAACTCCTTAAAAAATTTCCAGAGATTAAGGAACTTTCAATGGGGATGTCAAATGATTATCTAATTGCCATTGAAGAAGGGGCAACTATATTGAGAATTGGTAGCAAGATTTTTGGAGAAAGAAATGGGAGGTTGAGATAATGTTTATTTTAGGTAATTTTTTGATAGGCTTGGGGGTAGCTTTGCGAATTTTAATAGATATTGAGATGTTTTTTGTTATTATCTCTGCTATTTTAAGTTGGTTTCCTTTACCTTCAAGGATATATTATTATTTTCAAGCTGTTGCAGATATTGTGGAAAAACCTGTAAGAAGGTTAATTCCAAGAATTGGACCTGTGGATATTTCGCCGTTAATAAGTATAGTAATATTGGTGTTTTTGGATAGATTTTTAATACAGAGTATTATAGATTTGGGGTATATGTTGAAATGAAAACTATAGGAATATTTTATAAACCTACGTTAAAGGATATTGCCGAAAAATTTAAGAAAGATCTTCTTTTTGAGGGATTTGATGTTGTTTATTGTAGCGAGAAATTGCTAAGTATTGAAGTGGATTTGACGTTAGTCTTAGGTGGGGATGGGACATTTTTAAAAGCAGCGCATAAAGTGAAAAATCCTTTGGTGGGGTTTAAAGGTGGGCGATTGGGATTTTTATCCAGTTATACGTTGGAAGATTTTGAGAAATTTTTGTTTGATTTAAAGGAAAATAATTTTGTAAAAGATAAAAGATTTTTTTTGAAAGTTGAAAAGTTTTACAGTTTAAATGAACTTTTGTTGATAAAAGATCCTACTCAAAAGATGTTGGATATACAAGTTTTTTTCCAAGATGGCAGCTTTTATTTTCATGCAGATGGGCTTATAGTTAGTACTCCAACCGGTTCAACAGGTTATTCATTATCGTTGGGAGGCCCTATTTTACTTCCAAATGTAAATTCTTTTGTAATTACACCAGTTGCTCCGCAATTTTTGGCATCACGAAGTATTATTATACCGGATAGTGAAGAAGTGTTTATTAAATTAAACCAAAAGTCAAATCTTGTTTTGGATGGAATGGGATTTGGTAAAGTAAGTGAAGTTAAGATAAAAAAGTCAAAGAAAAAGATAATAATTTTAAGACCAAAGGATTATGATTTTTCAAAATCTATAAAGGAAAAGTTGGGATACGGTAAAAAATTTTTATAGGGTGGTTGGTATGGATTGGATATTAAAAGAACATGTGGAAGATTTGAAGAAAATGGTTTTGAAAGAAGGATGGTTAATTGAGTCTTTGTTAAATCAAGTGTTGAATGCTTTGAAAGAAAGGGATAAAGATGCAGCATTTAGTGCTTTAAAAAATGAGAATGATATTAATGTAATGGATATGAAAATAAGAGAGAAGGCTCTAATAATATTATCTACCATGATGCCAATGTCTAGAGAGCTTAGAATGGTTACGGGAAGCTTTGTTATTTCAAGCTATTTTCAAGAGATTGCGGAAAAAACACTTGATATTGCAAAAAAAGTTTTAGAACTCATTAAAGAACCACAGTTAAAACCGTTGATCACGATTCCAGAAATGACTAAAATTTCTTTGATTATGTTAAGAGAGAGTATGAGAATGTTTGCAGATCAAAATGTATCTGGAGCAGAATCAATTTGTGAGAAGGATGCGGAAATAGATAATTTTTTTGAAGATATTAGAAAAGAGTTGATGGTCTATATGATGGAAGATTCAAAATATGTAAAAAGGGCATTGATATTATTGGAGATATCACAAAGGATAGAAGAGATAGCGGATCTTGCTACAAAAATTGTAGAAACAACATCGTATATAATTACCGGTAGGCAATATAAATGTTACGAGGATAAATTGCATACTATCGAGTCTTTGGAGGATAAAACTTGAAGGTTTTAACAAAGTATGTTTTAAAACTTTCAATAGGTCCTTTTTTAATGGGAGTAGGGGCTTTTGTTTTGTTTGCAAGTGTTGAGCTTTTGTATCAACTTTCTGATATTATTGTTAGGCATAGAGTTAGTATATTAAAGCTTTTTGAGCTTGTATATTATAACTTGCCGTATTTTGTCTCTATGGGAATTCCAGTAGGGGTTTTATTTTCCATTTTCTGGGTTTTATCTCAGTTATACAATTCTAAGGAGATTACAGCGCTACTTGTTCATGGTATTCCCTCTCGAAAATTAGTATATCCTTTTTTCATGTTATCAATTTTATTTGGTATTTTTGCATTTTATTTAAATGATCAAGTAGTTCCATCTTTTAATCATAAGGCTATGGAAACTATATCTAGGTATGTTTACAAAAAACCAGAAATTTCCATTAGGGAAAATGTCTTGACTAAGATAGATGATTCTCAATATTTTTTTGTTAAGAGATATGATCAGTCTAACGGTATTTTATACGATGTTGTTCTTTTTCAAAATGTAAAAAATGAAGAGAGAATAATTACCGCGCAAAAAGTTATAAAGGAAGACTCAAAGTGGTTTTTAATCAATGGTAGAATGTATATTACTGATAATGACGGTTTTTTAAAATTGGATGTTAATTTTTCAAGGATAAAATTAAATTTAAAAGAAGATTTGGAAAGTCTTATGAGGTTTGGAAAATCGCCTAGGGATATGACAGGTGAGGAACTAAAAAATAAAATAAGAACTTTTAAAAAGTTGGGTATTGATCCTGCACCGTGGATTGTGGAATTACATGGTAGGTATGCAAATTCAATTGGACCTTTTATAATAGCCATTCTTGGTGTTCCATTGTCTTTATTGTTTGGATTAAAAAGTAAGTCTTGGAGTGTTATTTTTACCTTTTCTATTGTTGTGTTGTACCAAGGTTCTGGTGCTTGGATTTCTGCAATGGGGAAGGAAAATCTAATGGATCCTGTTTTAGCAGCCTGGTTTCCAAATTTGATTTTTGCAACTGTTGGTGTGTTTTTGTTTTTTTTGCTTGACACACCTTTTGCTTACAAAATTAGAGAATTATTCTCAAAGTTCTTGGTGTTTTTTTTCGTAGTATTTATTTCTGGAAATATGTTTTCAGAAACTGTGAATATGGAAGCTTCTAGTTTGATTTATAATGAAGGATCAGTTTATGCAATGGGTAATGTGCATATAAGTTGGGATGAGAATCTTTTAATATCTGATGAAGCAACTATTTTTGTGGAAAATTCAAAAGCAAAGGTAATAGAAGCATATGGAAATGTGCAATATGTTAAGGAAGGAAAGAAGTATAACGCACGGTATGTAAAGTATTTTTTTTCTGAAAAAAATTCCTATGCTTTAAAGGTAAGGGGAATAGAAAAGTATAAATCAAAAGAAAAGGAAATAGATTTATATTTTGGTGCGGAAAATTTTACGGATAATACGAGTACAGTTTTGTTAAACGAGGCGTATGTAACAACTTGTGAACTTAAAGAACCACATTACAAGGTGGAATCGTTGGACGTTTATATTTACGAGGGAAAATATTTAGTTGCGGAAAATTCTGTTTTGTTAATATTAAATTTTCCCGTTTTCCCATATCCAATTTATTTTTGGAATTTGGATAAAAATTATAAATCACCTTTTTCTTTTTCCTTTTCTTTAGATAATGGTTTTAATTTATCTACTAAACAAGAATATAATATGTATGTTGATAATTATCTTTTAAGTACAAAATTAGAGACGGGTGAAAGCTCGAATTTGATTTTCGAGATACAAAATGAGAAAAGAAGCATTTTATATGTGGACTATAAGAAACAATATCTGACTTTAAATTTTAGAAATTTTAATTATATTACCAGGTGGAATGAAAAATATACTAACTTAAAGTTCCAGCTTTATCCGTTTTATTACAATGGACTTTTAAATTATAATACGTGGAGTAAAAAATTTGGTTTGAATTTTAAAGGAAAAAGTTTTTGGTATGATATAGGTTTAATCTTAAACGTTAATAGTATAGTACTTAATAATTTTTTCTCAATTAAAAATATAGATGAAAAATTATATTTTTTTAATTTTCATATCAATAATGTGAATTTTAATACGCAAATGAAAAAGGAAATTGAAAATTCGACTTTTACAATTTCAGAAACAGGAATTTTCGATTTTTATTTTAAAGATAAGTTGTACACTACAAGGCTTAGTGGAAGTTTAAGAAACGATAATTATATAAGTAGGGTTAGTCATTCTTTTAAATTACCATTTGAGTACAAGAGTGAGTTTGTTGATTCAAAGTTTAAATATTCTTTTGAGTTAAATTATTATAATGCACTTACTGATAAATATTATTTAGATTTAGAATTAAGTGATATATATGAATTAAGTTCAAAGCTAAAATTAAAAGTTTTAGAGATCCAACCAAAATATTCGTACAAGAAAAGTTTTAGGTCAGAAAGAGAAGGTTACAACAAGTTTAATTTGGATATATCCGTTAAGGGGAATTGCATGACTTTTTCATTAATTCAAGGATATGATTTTTTAAAAAAAAGGAGTTTGAATGATAAAATTTCATTGAAGTATTTTTTAGGAAAGTATTTTTCTATGAATTTTAGTTCCGAATACGACTTTGGAACACAAAAACTTTTACCTACTACTGTGAAAGTTAATTACTTTAATTCTAAATTTTCATTAAAGTATAGCCTTATTTTTAAATATTATCACGATGATAACGTTCCAATTAAGGAAATAACACATTTTATCACTTTTCAGAAGTTAAAGGGTCGTTTATTACAATCTATAGAAGAAAATTATATAAAAAATGCGTATTTTAAGGGGAGTTTTAAATTAAATGATATATTAAATATCTTGGAATTTAATTACGTAAAAAACGATATTACAAAACCTTCTGTTTATTCTATAAAGTATAATTTAAAAAGGGGAAAGGATTCATTTGGAATAACCTACAAGTTGGATAATTTGTACTTAAATTTAGCTTTAAAATCTTTTGATCCAGGTTTGAGATTTGAGGTAAATTATGATTTTAGTGAAGAAAGAGTTAAAGATTTAAAATTAACCTTTTTAAAAAAGTTACACCATTGGATGTTTGAATTTTCATCAAGTTTTAATTTTAATAATGATGGAAACTTTGATTTTGAAGATGTAAAAAAGTTTTCTGTGTTGTTCTATATTGTAGAATTTGATGAAAAATTCTTGGGATGGGATTTTAAAGAAAATGCTCCGAGTATTGGAATATTTTGATTTTGGAGGTTTTAATTATGGGAGAAATGGTATATATTGAAAAAATGGCATATGGTGGAAGTGGAATTGGAAAATTGCCAGGTGGGAAGGTGGTGTTTGTTGAAAATGCGTATCCGGGTGAACTTGTTGAGGTTAAGGTGTTAAAGGATAAAAATGACTATGCGATTGCCAGGGTATTAAATGTTTTGGAACGTATTCCTGAAAGAAGAGCTGTAAAATGTCCATATTTTAAAAGATGTGGTGGTTGTAACTTTTTGGATTTAAGGTATGAAAAACAAATAGAATTAAAAAAACAGGTTTTTCTTGAACAGCTTTTTAGAATTTCAAAAGTAGAGTTGGATGATATTGGTGTTGAACAAAGTAACCAGGAGTACGGATACAGGTTAAAGATGGAGTTTTCTATTACAAAGGATAGAAAACTTGGTTTGAAAATGAAAAATTCGAATAAAATAATAGAGATAAAAAGTTGTTTAATTGCTCCAAAGCCAGTCAATGATTTGTTAAAGCTTATTCCTGAAGTTTTGGAAATGTTTAAGGTTGATGTATATAATGGCAAAAGAGGTACATTGAAAAATGTGGTTATAAGATATTCTCCTAATGGTGAATTGATGGTAATTTTTGTGACTAAAACGGAATTTTTTAAAGATGGTAAAAAAATTGCGGCAATTTTAGCTAAAAAAGTACCTTTGTTGAAATCAGTGGTGCATGTGATGAACAGCAACGATAAAGTCGTGTTGAGAGGACCTTACCGTATTTTAAAAGGTGAGGGAGTAATTACATACGATTTTAGTTGGGAAAAATTTCAGATCCCACCTACCGCTTTTTTTCAAAATAATTACTATATAACGGAAAAAATGATGGAGTATTTAACAAAACAATTAGATTTAAAAGATAATGAGGTAGTTTTAGATCTCTTTAGTGGTCTTGGAACTTTTTCGATAAGGTTAGCTCTTTTATCAAAATTTGTAATTTCTGTAGAATCAAATCATGTTTCGGTAAAGGCAGGAAGGGCAAACGCTAATATAAATAATGTCAGAAATATAAGATTTGTTGAGTCAGATGCCTATGAATTTTTGAAGGAATATAACAGAAATTTTGATGTTTTGGTTTTAGATCCACCAAGGAGTGGGTTGGAAAAGGGCTTGGTATTGGAAATTTTAAAACGCAATCCTGAAAAAATTGCTTACATTTCCTGTAACCCCACTACCTTTTCAAGGGATTTAAGTATTTTATTAGAAAAGTACAAGTTAAAAAGTATAAGGTTATTTGATATGTTCCCACAAACATATCATACAGAATCAGTTGCTATATTAGTTAGAAAGTAAAAATATGTTAAAATAAAAAGGGGGAGTGTGAAAAATGAATATTAAAAGGGCTTTAATTAGTGTTTCAGACAAGAGAGGGATTGTTGAATTTTCAAAAAAATTAAGAGAGTTTAATGTTGAAATAATAAGTACTGGTGGAACTGCAAAGCTTTTGGAAGAAAATGACATATCTGTTAAAAAAGTTTCTGAAATAACCGGTTTTCCAGAGATTTTGGGGGGGAGGGTAAAAACTCTTCATCCAAAAATTTTTGGTGCTATTTTGGCGAGATTTGATAACAAAGAACATTTGAATGATTTGGCAAAGAATGATATTATGCCTATTGATATGGTGGTAGTGAACTTATATCCTTTTGAGGAAGTTGCAAAGAGAACTAGAAATGAAGAAAAGCTAATTGAAAATATAGATATAGGAGGAGTTGCATTATTAAGAGCAGCTGCGAAGAATTATAGAGATGTTGTTGTAATTTCTGATCCTGATGATTATGGGAAAGTTATAAAAAGTCTTGAAGAATGTGGGGATGTACCACTTCAAAAGAGAAGGATATTTGCATTGAAAGCTTTTTATAGAACAATGAGGTATGATTCTGAAATTCACAGTGTGCTTTCTGAGCTCTTTGCCTCTGGGAATTTTTAAGGTGAAAAGTAATGTATGGAATAGTTTCAGATTCTTACAAAAATTTGGTAAAATTAAAAACCAAAAAGGGCGAGTTAGTATTAAAATCAAATAAAAAGATTCCAAAAGGATTGAGAATTGAAGTAAAAAAAATAGGACAAGGAGATTATGAAGGAAAGATTTTATTAGGTCCTAAAAGTTATTTACCACCTATAAAGTATATATTTTTAGCAAATAGAATCACAGATGATCCTAGATTTATCGAAAGACTTTCCGTTATATTTGAAGAATTGGAAAAAAGGATAAAAATTAATAGGAATTTTTTGGAGAGGTTTGAAAAGTATTTTAAAAGTAATATGAAGGATGAAGAAAATTTGGAATTTGAGGTGTACTTAAACGCACTGTCAGGAAGATATGGATTACGCTCTTTTGGCGATATTAAGGTATTTTTTGATAGGGTGTCTGAAAAATTTGAAATTTTTTATGAAAAAGAAGTGATAGTTGGATATGTAAATGGTGAGCAAATTTCTTTGAGTACATCTTCTGTGATAGAAAATGTGGAGGAATTAAAGAGTAGATTGAGTAAATATTTTAAGAATGTTTTTATTAAATTTGAAGGATTTAAAGGAGGAGTTTACGTTTAGGAAAAAGATTGCCGTTGCACTGAAGTATAATCCAGATACGGATTATATACCTTTTGTTATTGCAAAGGGAAAGGAAGAGGTAGCACAAAGAATTATAGATATTGCAGAAAAAAGTGGAGTCGCTATTGTTAAATCCCCGAAGCTTGTTAGTGAATTGTATAAATTAGAAGTGTTACAGGAAATTCCAGAAAAATTGTATGTTGCAGTTGCGGAAATAATAGCTTTTATTGAAACTCAGAAAGGAAGCGATTAAAATGAGAAAGACTTTAATTTGTGTTTTTCTAGTATTTGGTTTAATGATATTTTCAGAGTTTTCTATAAATTTTGGGATAATGTTTGGAAATTATGATGTTGAACCTTACACATTGATTTTAATTACCGAACCATTTTTAGATGTGTATATAGATGGTGACTATATTGGACAAACAGATATTTTTGGACAGTTGAAAATATCTTTTGGACGTGAAGGTTATCATTTTGTTGAAATTAAATCGGATAGTTATCTGGTAATATCAAAAAATGTGTTTATTAGTGCAAATGGGGTAATTTTAAAAATTCGTCCCCAAAAAGCGGGAAGTATTGTGATTTTTTCAAATGTTTATCCGGTAAATGTTTATCTTGATAATGCTTTTTATGGAGTAGTTAAAGACAAGAAAGATGAGCTTAAAATTCCAATTGGTGCACATAAATTAAAGTTTTTTTCACCAGGATACAAGGTTATTGAAAAGGATATTTTGATTAGTTTTAAAGAAAAGGTTCCTGTTGAATTAAATTTTCACAAGAAAAATTTAGATTTGTATCTGAGAAATAGTTATGATGAATTTTCACCTAATGGTGATTGGTACAGAGATAAATGGGATTTGGAGATCTTTTTAACAACATTTGCAACTATTACCATTGATATTTTCAGCGAAAATGAAAAGGTGGAGAGTTATAGGTTTTCTGGAGTGCCTGGTGAGAATATTTTCAAATGGAACGGAATTAAGAAGACAGGTGAATATTTGGTTGTGGTAACTGCATATAATGAAAGTGAAAAAGTAATGAAGGATACTAATGTAAAAATAAATATGGAAAAATACACTTATCTAAAAGAAATTACTATTTTAGGTCTTTTTGTGATATTTTCCGGAATAGTTTATGTGATTTTAAAATAGAGGAGGGTTTATATGATCGATTATGAATTAAAACAAAGAATAGATGAAGTTAAGAAAAAATACGAAGATATTGTAAAGGTATTTCACCCACAAGATAAATTGGAAGAACTTAAAGAATTGGAAGGTTTAATGGGAACTTCGGATTTTTGGAGTGATCAAAAAAAAGCAAAGGAAATTTCTCAAAAAGCGCAAAGAATAAGAAAGATAATAGAAGATATGAAAGATATAGAAAATAAAATGGAAGATTTAGAAGCCGGATTGGAACTTGTAGAAGAAGATGTAACTTTTTGGGAGACTGTAAAACAATTGATTGAGGAAATAGAAAAGAAGGTTAAGATTTTTGAACTTGAGTTGATATTAAACGAAAAATTTGATGCAAGTAATGCGTATTTGACAATTCATCCCGGTGCGGGTGGAACGGAATCTCAAGACTGGGCATCTATGTTGCTTAGAATGTATATGAGGTGGGCAGAAAGAAGAGGATTTAATGTGCAGGTTGTTGATTATCAACCAGGTGAAGAGGCGGGGATAAAAAGTGCAACACTTTACATAAAGGGTGAGTATGCCTATGGTTATTTAAAGTATGAAAGAGGTGTTCATAGATTGGTGAGAATTTCACCCTTTGATGCAAACAAAAGACGTCATACGTCTTTTGCATCTGTGAATGTAATGCCGGAGATAGAAGATGATATTGACATCGATATTAATCCAGAAGATTTGAGAATAGATACGTATAGGGCATCAGGCGCAGGTGGACAGTATGTAAATAAGACGGAATCTGCTGTGAGAATTACCCATATACCAACGGGAATTGTCGTGACTTGTCAGACAGAGAGATCTCAATTACAGAATAAAGAAACGGCAATGAAAGTGTTAAAAGCTAGGCTATATCAATTAGAACTTGAAAAAAGGCAAAAACAACTTGAGGAAATACAAGGTGAGTTAAAAGATATTTCATGGGGAAATCAGATTAGATCATATGTCTTTCAACCTTATACTATGGTAAAGGATCACAGAACAAATATTGAAACTGGAAATATAGATGCTGTTATGGATGGAGATATCGATTTATTCATTGAAAGTGAGTTAATTTATTTTGCAAAAAACCGGAATAAGAAGTAGAGGTGGTTTTATGGCAAAAGTTTATGTGTTAACTTCGGGAAAGGGTGGGGTTGGAAAAACAACGGTAACGGCAAATTTAGGATGTGCATTGGCAAAAGATGGAAATAGAGTATGTCTTATAGATGCAGATGTAGGTTTAAAAAATTTAGATGTCGTGTTAGGACTTGAAAATAGGATAATATATACCATTTTAGATGTGGTAAATGGTAATGTTTCACCTAAGGATGCTTTAGTAAGACACAAAAATTTGAAAAATCTTTTTTTACTTCCAGCTTCACAAATCGCAACAAAAGAGATGATTACACCTGAGGATATGATAAAGATAGTTGAAGAATTAAATGGAGATTTTGATTACATATTGATTGATTCGCCTGCTGGAATTGAAAGGGGATTTAGAAATGCAATTGCCCCGGCAAATTTTGCGATAATTGTTACAACACCAGAATTGCCGGCTATTTCAGATGCCGATAGGGTGATAGGATTATTGGAAAACAACGGTTTTGATGACAAGAATATAATACTAATATTAAATAAGTTTAAAGTTAATATGGCTCGTAAAGGAGAAATGTTGTCTGAAATGGATGTCCAAAAAGCACTTGCAATTGAGTTAATTGGTGTTATTCCTGAATCTGATGATGTTATTATTTCAACAAATAGAGGAATGCCAGTTGTGTTGGAAAGTGAATATGGTATTTCTAAGAATTTTGTAAACATAGTAAGACGGTTAAAGGGAGAAGAAATTCCATTAGAAAGTGATCTTCCTTCTGCAAGTAATTTTTTAGCAAAGTTTTTTTCTTTCTTTAAAAAGAGGTGAAGTCTATGTGGATACTGGATATTTTTAAAAAACATGAAAAAAAGAATTCGAGAGAAGAGGCATTAAAAAGATTGGATAATATGATGAGTAGGAGAAGGGAAATTATTCAAAAGATTCCACAAGATGTTTTTGAAAAAAACTCTGAGGAAATAAAAAAAGAGGTTATTAGGGTTATTTCGGCTAAATTTAATGTACCTGCTGAAAGGGTGAAGGTAGATTGTCAAGAGGAAGATGGATACGTGGTAATAGTTACAAATATAAATTTCAAATAGTTTTAGTAATTATGTTTTTTCTTTTATCAAGTTGTGCGTTGACGTTGGATAAGATATTGCCTAATACTACAAATAAGCAAATTATTAATTTGAATGCTTATTTTCAGGCATTTTATTCAGATAATTTAAAACGTATTTTTTTAGAAAAACTTGGTATTTCCGAAGATGATTTTGTGTTGGATAATATAAAGAGTGTTAATGTAAAAATGACATTAAATGGCGAAGAGATGGAAAAAAATGTGATTTCTTCAGGAATTTTAATAAAACCAATGGTTACCGTCGAAAAGAACATTTCAAGTATTAATATGGACGTTGAAGTTATCTATACTTTAATCGATGGAATCTATGAAAAAACTTATACTTTAACTGCACAATTTAACGAGAATTTGGATTTATCAAAAACAAACAATTTGTATTTTATAATTTATTTAGAAGATGAAGGTACTGGTGTAAAGTTAAATATAGATCCTGCATTTGAAATTAAATTTGTTGAGACAGATGAAAAAGAAAAAATTTATTATGTAACACCTGATAATAAGAAGTATTATTCTATATTAAAAAATGAAAATATTGAAAATAAAGTTATATTAAAAGACGTTTACGATGAGGTCCAAGTTTTTTCTTTTCCATAAGGGGTGGTCTTAGTGAAAAAAAATAGAAAAAAAGATTTTTTTAAATATTTTTACATAAGCTTTGTGGGATTTTTATTGCTTTTTTTAATTGTGAATGTTGTTACTTCTATAATAAGGTATAATGTTAATTTCGAAGAGTATAAGAAGGTAAAATCTGAGTATGAAGAAACAAAGAAAAAATACGAAAAGATGTTGAATTTGTACGATAATCTGAAAAATTTAAAAGAGGGCAGGGAAAAGGAATGAATTTTGTAGTGACAACATCGTATAATCCAAGTAAGGAGCTTATAGAAATTGCAAAAAAACTTGCCACAGAATACGATGTAAGGTATTTAAATAGAAATCATTTGCCGAAATATTTAAAAAAAGGTTTGATTGATTTTTATTATGTTATAGATAAAAAAAAGATGTTGAGTATAAAATGGAGGGATGGGGAGTTTTTTTTTCATCAAGGAATTGCAAAAATTAGAATGGAAAATATAAGACATGGTGAAAGAGATTACTTAATAGAATCTATTAATCCAAGTGAAAATGATGTAGTATATGATGCAACTTGTGGTTTGGGATCGGATGCGCTTCTAATTGCAAATTATGCAAAAAAAGTAATTGCAACGGAAGGATCAGTGCATATATATAGAGTAGTAAAGTGGGGACTTTCAAATTATGTTTCTGAGGAAGAATGGATAAATAAGTCAAAAGAAAAAATAGAATTATTAAACGAAAATTATAAAGATTTTATTCGAAAAGTAGAAGATCGAGCGTTTGATGTGGTATACTGTGATCCTATGTTTGAAAATCCAATATATGAGAGTAATTCGTTAAATCCTTTGCGCTCCTTTGCTTTGTATGAGCCTCTGACAAAGGATGATTTAGAAGAAATGTTGAGGATTTCAAAGAAAAAAGTGGTAATCAAGACTCTAAAAAGAGATAATTTGTACGAGGAAATAAGGAAATATTTTGATGAAGAGTATGTTTCTAGAAAAAGTGGAGTAGTATATGGAGTAATAAATAAGGTGGAGGTGTAGTATGGGATTTTTTGAAAAATTTAAGAAAGGTCTTCAAAAAACAAGAGAAACTTTTTTTGGAAAGATAAAAAATATTTTAAAAGGTAAAAAGTTGAATGAGGAAACAAAAGAGGAAATAGAAGAACTTTTAATCTTGTCAGATGTCGGATATGAGGCAACTGAATATATTTTAGAAAAGATAGAGGAAGCCGATGAAGATGACGCATATGAGGCATTGAAAAAAGTATTAATTGATATTTTGAGAGGAAATAATGATCTTATAATAAGCGATTTGCCATTTGTTATAAGTATGGTTGGAGTTAATGGCTCTGGAAAAACAACAACTGCTGGGAAGCTAGCTTCATACTTTTCAAAAAATGGCAAGTCTGTTGTTTTGGCTGCTTGTGATACTTTTAGGGCTGCAGCAATTGATCAATTAAAGGTGTGGGGAGATAAGACAAATGCAACAATTATTGCACATCAAGAAGGTGCAGATTCTGCCGCAGTAGCCTTTGATGCAGTAAATCATGCAATTTCCAAGAAAAAAGATGTTGTAATACTGGACACTGCGGGAAGGTTGCACACAAAGAAGAATTTGATGGAAGAGTTGAGAAAGATTAACAGGGTTATTAAGAAAAAGATTGAAAATGCACCACATGAAGTTTTATTGGTAATTGATGCTGTTACAGGTCAAAATGGATTGCAACAGGCAAAGGTCTTTAAAGAATTTGTGGATATTACTGGAATAGTTTTGACCAAATTGGATGGTACAGCAAAAGGTGGAATTGCAATTGCTATTGCAAAGGAACTTGGTATTCCAATAAAGTTTGTAGGTTTAGGGGAAGGAATTGATGATTTAAAACCGTTTGATGCAGAAGATTTTGTTAATGCACTTTTGGAAGGTGAATAATATGAATAGTTTGTGGGATAAGGATTATAAGTGCCCTGTATGTGGTAAAGAGTTTAAAAGTAAAAAGGTAAGGATAGATTCAGTGAAAATCTCAAGTTATGACGAAGACTTGAAACCTAACTTTTTGGAAGTTAATCCATTTTTATATGAAGTTGTTGTATGTCCGTATTGCCTTTACGCAGAGTATGAACCAAAATTTGAAAATACTGTAACTGTTGTTGAAAAAGATAAGATAATTGAAGCATTGGATAAATTAAAAGAGAAACTTTCAGGAATGAAAAGTAAGTTTGTAGAGAAGAGAAATATAGATATTGCCTTAAAGGCATATGGAATAGTTATAATTTTATCAACTGTTACTAAAAAATATTGTAAATTAGCAGACGCATATTTGAAGGTTGCGTGGTTACTTAGAGAAAAAGGCGATAAAAATCAAGAAGATATAGCGCTTGCGCATGCGCTAAAAAATTTTGAAGATTGTTATATGAAATCTGATATACCAGAAGGAAAACCCGAAGAGAAAGTTTTATTTTATCTTGGAGAGTTAAATAGGTATTTTAACAAAAAAGATGAATCTATAAAGTGGTTTTCTGTACTTATTAAAAAGTATGGAAGAAGCTCTTCGTATTATGCAAAGGTGGGAAGAGATAGATGGCAAAGTATGCGGCAATAGTAGTTCTTTTATTATTCTTGTTTTCTTGTAATTATGTAACATATGAACAGTTTAGTCAATTGGAAAATAGAGTATTTACTATGGAAAATGTTGTGGAAAAACATGAAAAACAGATAGAAGAGCTTGAGAAAAATTATATTAGTCTTTCAAAGAGTTTGAAAAGGGATATTGAAAGATTAGATAAAGAGTTAAAAAACATTAATTTAGAAAATAAAGTAGATTATCTTGAGGATTTCACCCATAAATTAGCGTTTCAAATTTCTAGTATGGAAAATCAATTGAATAAAGTAACTGCTGATTTAACATCGTATAATATTCGTGGAATTATTTACAGGGTAAACGAGGTAGAAGGCTTGGTTCAAAAGTTAGATTTGGGTTCTGTAAATGCGCTTTTAAATGATGCCATTGAAAAATATAACAATGGATATGCGGAAATTTATAATTTAGCAGATAAGCTAAGGAAGTTAGAATTGGAAATTCAGGCTCTAAGTGAAACATTGTCGGAGATAGATAATGTAAAAAGTAAGAATGACGAGAAGAGTATACCCGCAATTCAAATAATAAATCAGGTTGAAAAGATAAACAAATTGGAAAGTGTGGTTAATGATTTGATACTAAAAGTTGATAAGATTTCATCTAAGGAAGGATTGGAAAAGGAATTGGCATTGGTGAAACAGATTAGTTCTGAAATTAGTTTTTTAAGGAAAAATTTTAGTCGAGAAGATATTATTGATATATTGAAGTTGAGGCAGGGGTATATTTCTTATATTGTAAGAAGTGGAGATTCATTGTATAGTATAAGTAAAAGATTTAATCTGGGAAATAGGGGAGTTGAAAAGCTAATATCATTTAATGCAATAGTGAATCCAAGGAAGATTATTCCAGGTCAAGTCATAAAAATTCCGGTGGATGATTTTAAGAAATTTTTGAGAATTCCGATAGATGTGGATCCTGGGAATATTTTAAGTTATTTTGGGGAATCAAGAGATGGAATTACCAATTTGGGAATAGACATTGATGCTGCAGGTAGTGAAGTTTATCCAATTTTAGTTGGAAGAGTTACGATCAAGGGTGAAGATGTTCTGTATATAGATCATGGAAATGGTATTTTGGGAATTTACAAGGGGATAGAAACTAATTTAGAGGAAAATGACTGGGTGGATATTAACAAACCGCTGGGAAAGGTTAAAAAAATCTTTCATTTTGAATTGTGGGTTGATGGTGAGCCTAAGGATCCATTGAAATTATTATTTGAGTACAAGGGAAAATTTATGGTAACGTTTTATACCCCATGGGATGATGGAAAAATACCTTTACATCCTACTTTTAGATTAACAAGATCTGGTAAAGTGGCAAGAGAGTGGATTACAGCTGCAATTGATCCCACGTTGATTCCTTTGGGTAGTTATATATATATTCCGCAGTTGAAAAAACTACTAGTTGCGGAGGATACTGGGAGTTTGATACAAGGAAAGAGGATAGATATATATATTGAAGATGTAAATATTGCAAGAAAAAATAGTGTTAAAGATTTTGATGTGTTTATACTAAAAAATGGAGGTATTTAAATATGGCAGTTACGATGAAAAGTGAATATGCGCTGAGGTTGTTGCTTCTTTTGTCTGTTGAAAATAAGCAACTTAGTACAAAAGAATTGATTGAAAGGTGTAAAAATAAAATACCATATGAATTTGCACAAAAAATTTTGTCCAAATTGGTATCAGCCGGGATTTTATCATCATCTAGGGGAAAGTTTGGAGGGTACAAGCTTATTAAAAATCCCGATGAAATAACCATTTACGATATTGTAACAACTGTGGATGATATAACTTCTGTGATTACGTGTTTTGTAGAACCGGGGAAAATTAAGACTTCACCTGAAATTTGTACTGTAAATGAAGTATGGCAAATAGTTATGGGTAGGTTTTCACAGTCATTGAGATCTGTAACTTTGGAAGATTTACGAAAGTCTTATACAAAAAAGTGTGAGAAGTATGAAAGGAGGAGCAAATTATAAAGGTAGGTGTTGCGTTAAGTGGAGGAGTTGATAGTGCGGTTGCTTTATACCTTTTAAAGCAAAAAGGGTATGATGTTACTGCTTATCATATTAAAACAATTCCAGATTCGATTTACTTGACAAAGGAAATAAAACATAAGGTTTGTTGTAGTCCATCTGATACCTTTGATGCAATGAAAGTAGCAAAGAAATTCGGTGTAGAAATGAAAATAGTACATGTTGAAGAGGTATTTAAGGAAACGATAGTTAAATATTTTTTAGATGAATATAGAAATGGAAGAACTCCCAATCCTTGTTTTTTTTGTAATGATTGGATTAAGTTTGGGGTTTTGCTTGATGAAATCTTAGAAGATGGTAATGACTATGTTGCTTCAGGTCATTATGCAATTGTAAAAAACGGTAAGTTGTACAAGGCAAAGAGTAAAGAGAAGGATCAGTCCTATTTTTTAGCTTCTATAAAACGTGGAAAATTGGGACATTTGTTGTTTCCAAATGGTGAATATGAAAAAGAAGAAATTAGAAAAATTGCGAAAAAATTGGATATTCATGTGCATTCAAAGGAAGACTCTCAAGATTTGTGTTTTATACCTGATAACGATATTTATAACTTTTTAAGTGAGAATGGTGTGAATTTTAATCCAGGATTGATATTAGATACTAAAGGAAATATTTTGGGGACTCACAAAGGATTACCAAATTACACAATTGGACAACGAAAAATAGGAATTGCAACTGGGAAAAGATTGTATGTGTTAAAAAAAGATTTTGAAAATAATTTGTTGATTGTAGGCGAAAAAGATGAAGTGTTTAACAAAAAGTTTACCGTTTCGAAATTAAATTTTTTACAAGATGTATCTAACTCTCTACTAGGATATGTTAAAGTTAGAAAAAAGTTTAAAGAAGTTAAATGTAAGGCGTATTTTTTAGATGGAAGATTGTTTGTAGAGACTGAAGAACCGGTATTTGCTATTACTCCTGGCCAAATAGCAGTAATTTATGACGATGATGGAGCGGTAGTGGTATCAGGAATTATTGAAGAGGAGGGATGGAATGGATTTAAAGGTTTTGATTGATCAAGGAAAATTGAAAAATCGTATTAGAGAGTTAGGAGCTGAAATTACGAATTATTATAAAGAAAAAACGAACACAATTCATGCTGTTTGTGTTCTGAAAGGTGCTATACACTTTTTTACGGATTTGGTTGAAAATATTGATTTAAATGTTGAATATTCTTTTATTCATGTTTCAAGTTATAGTGGGATGGAATCTACTGGAAGAATTAGGGTAAAAAGTTGGATAGATGAACCTATTGAAAGTAAATATGTCTTAGTGATTGAAGATATTTTAGATACTGGGCAAACGTTATCGTATATTTTAGGATATTTGAATAGATATAATCCTAAAGATTTGAAGGTAGCTACTTTGCTCAAAAAACCTTCAAAGAAGCCAATTGTTGGTGCAGATTTTATTGGTTTTGATATTGAAGATAAGTTTGTAGTGGGATATGGTTTGGATTTTGATGAAAAGTATAGAAATATTCCTTATATAGGTTATATGGAATGAGAAAAAGTTTATTAATTACAGTTGGGGTTATTATTACATTGTTTTCATTAGGAATAGTTTTAATTCCTTGGTTTAGGATAATATTATATGTGATATATTCTCCTCTTAAGGAGGAAACAAATTTTTTGGTGTTAGGTTTAGATAAAGATATTCAAGGTACTAGAAGAACAGATGTAATAATGTTTTTAAGTGTAAATGCTAAGACAAAAAATATAAAAATTTCCAGTATTCCAAGAGATCTAATAATAGATGGAAAAAAAATAAACTCATATTATCAAAGAAATGGTTTAGATGCTTTGATAAAATTAGTAGAAGGATTTTTGAATAAGAAAATAGATAGATATGCAATAGTTGATTATGATGTAATAAAGATCATTGGTGATGAAATAGGTCCAGTTGAGGTTTATATAGATCAACCTATGAAATATACTGATTATTCTCAAAATTTGATAATTAATTTTGAACCAGGATTACACAATTTATATGGTGAAGAGCTCCTTGCTTTTATGAGATTTAGAAAGGATTTTAGAGGTGATCTTGGAAGAATAGAAAGACAAAAATATATTATTGAACAGCTTTTAAAAACAGCACTTAAAAAAGATATCTTTACTTTATCTAAAACGTTTAAAAAGGTTTTTGATATGATAGAGACAAATGTTAAAACTTCAGAACTTGTTTATTTAGCAGTAAATTTTAGAAATGGGTTTAATTTGAAAAATATATCTTTTCCCGTAAAGTATGATGTGGATGGAAATATCTATCCAGGTGATTTGAAAAATTATAGAGAAGCTTTTAATGGAGAGAAAAAAGAGGAGAATAGTTTCAATTTTTATATATTAAACAATACGAAAACTCAAACAAGAACATACAACGTGAATTTATATTATATGTGGAAGGCGGCAGGTTTCATTCCAGAAAAAATATATAACTTGCCCCAATTATCTTTAAAAGAAGATACGGTGTATGTTTTAGATGAAAGTGTAAATATTCAAACTGTCAGTAACATAGTAAAAGTAGTGCATCCAAAAAGAAGGTTTGCTATAAAATATGCAAAAGATTACTTAGAGGAATATTATTTGATAATTGAAACGTTATCTTCTGAAAGAAGCTATATAAAGTTTCCAATTGATTTTATAGTTATTCTAACAGGATAGAAATTTTTTCTTTATTTTTTGTGTGTAAATGTGAGCTAGTCTTGTTGGTTCTGGAAGTTTGTATTTTCCGATAAATAATTTTGTTATTTTGAGACTAGAAGTTATATCTATTAAATATCCAGGTGATATAAAAATGGGCTTGACATTATCTTTGCTTCTGTATACTATACCTAGTCTTTCACCGCTGTATTCAAGATATGAAAAACTCCCACGTTTTTTTTCGGGTTCTTTGTAATTTCCTACCAATTTACTTTTTGCGATTCCAATTGTTGGTTTTTCAATCCAAAGCCCCATATGACTAGCTATTCCTAGTTTTCTTGGGTGTGCAATACCATGTCCATCAAAAAAAACAATATCTACATTTGTTTTTAATTTTTCCCAAGCTTTTAAAAATATAGGTCCTTCTCTAAAAGCGAGTAATCCAGGGATGTAAGGGAATTTTACTTTTTCAATGTGATGTACAATTTCTTTGATGTTAAATTTTTGATCTAGAACTACAATTACTGCCAATCCGTATTTATTTGGAAATGAAAGATCAACACCCGCAACTAGAAAGGTTTCTTTTTCAAACTTTTTAAATTTTAATAATTTTTTCAATTCATTTTGAATGTTTATAGCTTCTTTTGGGGTTATGTTCCAATTGTGTAATTTTTTGTATATCATAATTTCACCCTTTTGAGTTTGGTGTGCTAATTTTCTTTTTGTCTTCTTGTTTAAGTTTGATAATTCTATCGTACATATATTCGAAAAATTTAATATTTATTTTTCTTATAACTTCATTTGGTATTTTTTCAATTGTATCTTTTAAAATTTCAGTTAACATTATTACACCTTTGGGTAAATAAGATGGGCCTAAAAAATCCATCGCCTTGTGTAATTTTTTATACAAGTTTTTGTCTAAATTTTTGTATAACCTTTTAAATCCTAGTTTTGAATTGTTTCTATCGTAAATATATCTTAAAATTACAGCTAAATCTCCACATAAATGACTTCCAAGTCTTGAAGCCCATATTAAATCATTTCTTTTGTAAGCTGATACAAATTCTAACATGGTAAAGGAAAAAGAATTGAAATATCTTATAAAATCTTCCTCAGTTATAGAAAGTTTTTCTGCTTTATAATTATTTAAAAGACCTTCAGGATCGTGGATTATTTTTATTTGGTCAGTTTTTGGTAAATTACTAACAGTGACAGTATAAAAATCAAAATGTAGCCCGTTGTCAAAAACAGCAACAATTTGAGGTCCAACAAAATTTACTTCGGACCAGTAAAGTAATGGCCGGTATTGTTTCAGATAATGTAAACGCCTATTTAAAAATTCTTCTAATTTGTCGTTTTTCACAAGACAGTAAAAATCAACATCTGAATAAATATCCATTTCACCACGTGCAACTGAACCTTTAACAAATATTGCACGTACAGCCGGATCCTTTTTAACTAATCTAGAAATTGTGTTGATTGCATTTAATTGTTTCATTTTTCAACACCCCATAATATTTTAATAATCTAAATATTTTTTTATTAAGATTTTTAGTTATTTTTAATTTTTGTATTTGTTATTTGTTCAATATTTGTTTTAAATAATAAATTGGAAATGCTTATCATTAGCTAAGTACTTATTATAATAAAAGAATACATTGTTAAAAAAATATTATTGATCTATTCTCTTATTATAAGTAATATGAAAAAAACAAACATAAACTTATCAAAAAATTTCACAACAATATTCTACCACAACATCATCAAAAATTTATCTTCAAAAGTATAACTAAAAATACATAGATGTTTTAATTTTTTCCTTAGCAGTTTTAAAAGAACTATTTGTTCTTTCATTTAAAGAGACATTAGAAATTGGAACACTTTACTTTAAGAAAGTAGCTTAGAAAATTCATTCACAAAGTGTTATTTTGAATGTTTCTGGATGAGATGTATGTGTGTAAGATAAGTAAAAAATCATGTAAGGCGCAAAGTAATTCTGAAAAAAAGGATTATTTGGTAATATAAAAACAAAATTTGGTGAATATGTATATTCATACAGAGAAGATTTGGCAGGAATATTAGCTTTATTAAAGTTCCTATTCTACAACTTATATGTAACAATTTTTTGTTTATTGCTAGAAGAGATATTTTGTGCTTTTTAATTTATTTATTGTTTATTTTTTAAACAGCCTCATTTTTCTCGTAGTATTATAATTTTATAGTTAAATACTTAAAATAAAAATCCCCCAAGACGGGGGATTTTTATAACTTTACATTTTCAAATTCTCTAAAATGTTTTATATTTATTCTTTCTCTTTTTAACATATTTAATAATACATTCTTTGGCCCTATCTCAATAAACTCGTTTACACCTAAAGCTAACATATATTTTATTGATTGATACCAATACACCGGACCAGCTATTTGTTCCAATAAATAATATTTTAACTCTTCTGGATCAGTTGATGCTTTTCCTGTACTATTTAAAACAATAGGGACTTTTGGTTTATTAAATTTAACATGTTCTATTTCACCAATCAATTTTTCCCTTGCACTTTTTAAAAAAGGAGTATGAAATGGGCCTGAAACTACTAATTCTGCAACTCTAATTCCTTTTTCTTTGCAATCAATTATAAACTTGTCTATAGATATTTTTAATCCACTTATCACAGTTTGAGTTGACGAATTATAATTTGCAACATAAAGTCCTTCATAATTTTTCACTAATTCTTCAACTTGTGATGGGGAAATTCTCAAGACAGCTGCCATACTACCTTTACCTGGTTCTATTGCTTCTGAAATATACTCTCCTCTCTTTCTTACCAAGTATATTCCAAAATCAAAATCATAAACCCCTGCGGCAGCAAATGCTGTATATTCTCCCAAACTATGTCCAGCTGTAATATGATAGGTTACACCATTTTTCTCTAAAAATTTATATCCAACATAACTTGCCAAATATATTGCAGGTTGTGCATTCTCTGTAAGTTTCAATACTTCTTCATTACCATTCATTATATCAATCAAATTTAAGTTCAAAACTTCTTCTGCCCTTTTACTATAATAATTCCAATCTGGTAACACGGAAAAATCTTCAGCCATTCCGGAATATTGCGAGCCTTGCCCTGGAAACAAAAACGCTCTCATGCTTCCACCACCTTCAAAACTCTTTTTGAAATAACAACTGCTAAGACCATCTTTACAAAATCAATTCCAATAAATGGAAGTACACCGACAAAAAACGCTTTTGAAAAACTTTTCAAATGATATGCTAACACAGAAAAACCAAATAAATAAATTATAGCAAGTCCCAAAATTCCATAGATGAGCATAGAAAAATAATCTTTTTTAGAAAAACCAACAATTAACGCCGCAACCGGAAAAGCCATTAAGTATCCTCCAGTAGGACCAAAAAGATGAACTATTCCTCCGGAAAATCCGGCGAAAACTGGTAATCCAATTATACCTAAAGCCAAATATATTACCTGGACTAAAAATGCATAAAATGGTTTTAAAAAATATCCCGTTATAAAAATCATTAAAACCTGCAAAGTAATTGGTACTGTACCAATTGGAATACTTATTTGAGCCCCTACAATAGTTAGAGTGACAAAAAGTGCAACTAGTGCCAACTCTTTTGTTTTCATTAAAATCCCCCCTTTAACCCTAAAATTACCTCCTTATATTCACTTACAATTTCTCGAATAATTTCATCAACAGTCTTTACATCATCTATCAATCCTACAGATTGACCCGCCATAAAAGAACCTTCATCTGTATTACCATCAATAACTGCTTTTCTCAAACTACCCACAAGAATACTTTCTGCCTCTTGTGGACTTGAAACTTCCAATTTACGAACTACCTTTGAAAATTTTGTCTTTACAACTCTCGCAGAATGTCCTAACGCAGCACCAGTTATTACGGTATCTCTAATTCCAGATTTTAATATTAATTTTTTGAAATTTTCATGTACTTCTGCTTCTTTGGAAGCTATAAATCTTGTACCCATTTGTATTCCTTCTGCACCTAACGCGAATGCTGCAGCCATTCCTCTGCCATCAGATATCCCACCGGCAGCAATAACGGGAATTTTTACCTTTCTTGAAACTGCATTTATAAGAACAAAGGTCGTAACTTCACCAATATGCCCGCCTGATTCCATACCCTCAGCAATTACTGCATCTGCTCCACTTCTTTCTACCATTCTTGCAAGACTATCAGAAGCAACTACTGGAATTACTTTAATATTATTCTCTTTTAATCTTTTTATGTATTTTGTAGGATTTCCTGCACCAAATGTAACAACTGGAACTTTCTTTTCAATAACTACATCTATTAATTCTTCTACATATGGAGAAACCAAAATAATATTAATGCCGAAAGGTTTATCCGTTAAATTTCTTACTCTTTCAATTTCATTTTCCAAATCATCTGCCTTCAGTGGACCTGCACCAATAATTCCCAATCCACCGGCATTTGAAACAGCTGCAGCTAATTTTGCAGTTCCCGCCCAAGACATACCACCCATAAGGATGGGATATTTTATATCTAATAGCTTACATATTCTATTCATTAAATCACCTCTTCATTCCCAACATTAGTATTGCTTTAGCCACAACTTTATTTTCTACGTATGCTTTTCCTTCAACAAATACGATATTTGATTTAATATTCTTCAATTCAACTTCGTATCTCAATATACAATCCGGTCTTACTTCTTTTTTGAATCTTGCATTATCAATTCCAAGAAATAAAGGAATATCATCACCTTTTAAAAGCATAATTCCAGCCGCCTGTGCCATCCCTTCTATTATATACACGCCAGGATATATCGGATAATCAGGAAAATGACCTTTAAATACTTCAAGGGTTGATATAATATCTTTTTCTGCAATAATCTTTTTTTCTTCTTTTTTCAACACTCTATCAACTAAAAGAATTGGTTCTCTATGCGGAAGTATTTTCATTATTTCGTTTTTATCCATATTAATACCTCCCTACAACAATACACGCATTGTGTCCACCAAAACCAAAAGAATTTTTCAAAAAGTTATTTACCCTATAATTTACACTTTCCTTTACAATATTAATTTTTGATGAATTTTCATCTGGGTTTTCCAAATTTGGCATTCCATGAATAAATCCTTCTTTCATTTCAATCAAAGCAGCTATTGTTTCAACAGCTCCTGCCGCCCCCAAAAGATGACCTGTTAAAGCTTTAGTTGAATTAACAAATACATCTTTATCACCAAAAATATCCAGAATTGCTTTGGCTTCAAGTTCATCACCTACAGGAGTACTTGTCGCATGGCAACTTACCAAGTCTATGTTACTCGGCTCCATTTTTGCATCATTTAAAGCCATTTTCATTACAGCTTTTGAACCTGCTGCCTCAGGATGCGGCGCACTAAAATGATATGCATCGTCATTCATACCAAAACCTTTAACCTCAGCTAAAACTTCTGTATTTCTCTTTCTTGCAAAATCTTCAGATTCCAACACTAAGACTCCTGCACCCTCTGACATTACAAATCCGTCCCTGTCCTTGTCAAAAGGTCTTGAAGCTTTTTTGGGGTCATTATTTCTTGTTGAAAGAGCTTTCATTGCAGCAAATCCTGCTATTGGCAGTGGAGCAATTGTAGCTTCTGCACCTCCTACTATAGCAACATCCACATATCCATGTCTTATTAACATCGTCCCTAAAGCAATTGCATGAATTGAACTTGCACATGCACTTACCACGGAAAAATTAGGACCTTTCAAACCATATACCATCGACACAACTCCACTGGCCATATTGGAAAGCAACATCGGTATCATAAATGGGCTTACTCTATTTGCTCCTCTTTTCTTAAACACTTCATTTTGATTATCTAAAGTTAAAAATCCTCCCATTCCACTTGCAATGATTACCGCAACTCTATCTTCTATCCCTTCAAAATTTATTCTAGACGATTCAATCGCTTCTTTTGCTGCAACTAACGCAAATTGTGAATATCTATCAATTCTTTTGGATAATTTTCTGTCAATATATTCTTCTGGTTTGAAATTTTTCACTTCACCAGCAATTTGGACAGGCAAATCACTAGGATCAAAGCTAGAGATCTTATCTATTCCTACGACTGTATTTTTTAAGCTATTGGAAAATTCCTCTACGTTTTTTCCCAGCGGATTAATGGTCCCCATACCTGTAATTAAAACTCTTCTCACATTATCACCCTCCTTTAAATCATCTGATAAAATTATATCAATTTAACTTTTTTAAGTCAAGCAAACTTATAATTACTTTTAAATATTATGCTTTTCACATATTCACAATTTTGTTTGTTGCAATAATTTAAATTTAAAATAAAAAAATCCGGAGGGAATTCTCCGGATTTTTAAAAATTTATTTACTAGCAAATTTCCATTGAAATATCAATGTATTTTATTTCGCTTGTTAACCTTCCAATTGAAATTACATCAACTCCATTTATCAAATAATCTTTTAGATTTTCTTCACAAATTCCACCTGAAACTTCTACTATTATGTTCTTTTTATTTCTTATTAATTCTACAGCCTTTTTTGCATCTTGTGGAGTAAAATTATCCAACATGACAATATCCACATCTAAATCTAATACTTCTTCCAATTCTTTAAAGTTTTCAATTTCTACTTCTATTTTAGAGGTAAAGGGCTTTATCTTTGAAATTTGATTAACTGCTTTCTTTATTGATCCGTATATTTTTTTGTGGTTATCTTTAATCATAACAGTATCAGAAAGATTTAATCTGTGTGTGTTTCCTCCGCCGTCTAATACTGCTAATTTTTCAAGATCTCCAATTAAAGGAATTATTTTTCTTGTAGCAGATATTGTAATCCCAAAATCTTTAGCAATATCCACAAACTTTCTCACCTTTGTAGCTATTCCACTCATTAGTGATAAAATATTTAGAACAGTTCTCTCTATTACTAAAATGTTGTATGCATTGCCGTTTAAAGTTAATAAAATGCTATCTTTTTTTACAAAATCGCCATCATAAAAATTTATTTTATATTCCAAATCATAATGCTTAAAAATATGCTTTACAATCTTTATTCCCGATAACACCGCATCTTGTTTTAAAACTATTTCAGCCTCTACATATTTATTTTTCAAAGGATACGATGCAAAATCAATCAACCCTTCATCCTTTTCGATCCATTCAATAATTTTATTTATCATTTTATGCCTCCATAAGTTTAAACATATTTTTTATTGGAATCTTTGCCTTTTCAGAGACTTCCAAAGGAACTTCTATTTCAAATTGTTCTTTTTCCAATGCCAATAAAATATTCTTTAAATTATTCTTTTTCATGTTATTACAAATTGCACCATCAATTTGTATAAACATCTTTTTTGGATAGATTTTTCTCAACTTAACAACCATATCTTTTTCTGTTACAACTATATATTCATTTCCTTTATCTAATTTAGGAAACTTTTCCATTTGTGATGTACTTCCAATATAATCAGATATTTCTCTTATTTCTTTAGAAACCTCTGGATGCGATATAACTTTTGCCTTGGGATACTTCTTTTTTAAATCCAAAACATCTTCTTTAGTTATATAGTTATGAACATAACAATAACCTGTTTCACCAGGAACAGGAATAACTTTCTTTCCAGTTTTTTCTGCTACATAACTTGCAAGATTCTTATCAGGTCCGAAAAGAACTGTATCACTATCTATTTTTTTAACTATTTCTACTGCGTTTGCTGAAGTACATGCAAAATCTGCATACATTTTTGATTGTGCTGTGCTATTAACATATATGACAAATGGAACATTATACTTTTTTTTCGCATCTATTATAAGCTCTGATGTAAGGGAATTAGCCATCGGACAAGTAGCTGATCTCACGGGAACTATAACTTTTTTATTAGGATTTAAAATCTTTATAGTTTCTGCCATAAAATCTACGCCTAAAAATAAGATTTTTTCGTCTTTAATTCTTGTAGCAAGCCTTGCAAGTTGCAAAGAATCCCCCAAATAATCCGCTATTTCCTGTATATCTCTACTTTGATAATTATGTGCAAGAATTATATATCCTTTTTCCTTTGCTAATTTTTTTATCTTTTTTTTCAAGAGTTCCATAAATATTAACCTCCTATCTTTATTTTTTCAAAATTTTTTCTCAAAACCGCCGCTAAAGTTAATGGAGCTAACAAACTTGTTTTGGGATTGGGAGATTGATTATTTTCAAAGGTAAATGTGTAATTTCCCACACTTGAAATTGCTTCAATTTTATGTATATTCTTCTCAACATTTGGATCTGAATAAATTTCCACCAATACTTTTTCAAAACTTCCAACTGCTAGCGACAAAGTGACGGAAATATTGGTATTTTTTGGGAATCTATTTATGGCATCTATTGCACTTCCACTAAAAATTAACTCCCTTTTTTTATCATTTCTTCCAAAAGAAATTGGTGGTTTGAAAGTTTTCAAAAATACTTTATCAATATATTTTCTAATTGAATAAATAACATCTAATCCTCCAATAGCCCCAGATGGTATATAAATGTTAGATTTAGAATCTACAATTTTTTTCATAAAATTATTCCTAAAAGTTGAATCTGCAAATGCACCTGTACTTAAAATATAAAAATCTTTTCCTGAATCTAAAATTTCTCTGTAATATTTTTTTACCGCTCCAACAGATGCACATTCTATTACCATATCACAATCTTCTGGAATAGAAAAATTTTCTAATCTAATCCCCAAGTCGCTTGTTATTTTTTTCTCATCATAGTAATAAAAATCATCAATAATATCTTTTAATTCTTTTAAAATTATCTTCGTTGAATTTCCAAATCCCAAAAACATTGGTTTCATCTGTCTTCACCTCCGAAAATATTTTACATCTGATAATTACATTTGTCAACTAAGTAAGGGAGTGTTTCAAAAATAAGAGGAAGTGGTTCAAAAATAAAAGGGGAGATGATATAATCTCCCCTGATATGAGAAGAACTAACATAAAGAAAATACTCAAACTTGTTAAAAAATTTTACAACAATATTTTACCACAACTTCCTCAAAAATCTACCTCCAAAGGTAGACCTAAGAAATACCCAGACGCACTAATTCTTTCCTTAGCAGTTTTAAAAGAACTGTTTGCTCTTTCGTTTAGAGAGACATTAGAAATGGGTGCATTATACTTTAAGAGAGTTCCATCTCTTAGAGATTTT
>NZ_LNGA01000020.1:0-13187 GCF_018588215.1 Thermosipho sp. 1244 | reverse complement strand
TGGGCCGATGGTAGTAAGGGGTACGCCCCTTGCAAGAGTAGGTATCGCCCGGGTTTATTTTTTTGCAGGCTTTCGCCTGCTTTTTTTTATTGTATGGGTAGATTATTCAATTTTTTAATATAAAGCATAAATATAAAAACAAAGAATGATGTTTTAATTTTGTTACATTTATAATGTCTAATTTGTGGTAAAATTTTATTAGACTTTTTAATTAAGGAGTGTTATTGCGTGCTTAAACTGGAGAACATTTCTTATAGCGTTTCAGATAAAAAGATTTTAGATAATATATCTTTAAGTTTTTCTGTAGGCAAGAAATATTCTATTTTAGGTACTAATGGTGCTGGAAAAAGTACTATAGGATATTTAATTATGGGATTGGAAGATTACAAACCAACGGAAGGAAAGATTTTTTTAGATGGAAAAGATATAACCCAAAAAAATGTGTATGAACGTTCAAGATTGGGAATAACTTTAATGTGGCAGGAACCTGCAAGATATGAAGGATTGAATGTTTATACTTATTTAACACTTGGTGGTAAGTTGGATGTGACAAAAGATGAAGTAGAGGAAGCCTTGGAGAAAGTAGGACTTGATCCATTGCTTTATATGAAAAGATTTGTGGATAAAAGCTTAAGTGGAGGAGAAAGAAAGAGAGTCGAACTTGCTTCAATCATTCTTTTAAAACCAAAATATGTGATATTTGATGAACCTGATTCAGGGATAGATATAATGAGTCTTGATATGATAAATAATATAGTTGATTATGTTGTATCTTATGGTGGCACACCAATAGTTATTACCCATAGAGAGGAAATGGCATATAATACGGATGAGGCGTATCTATTATGTGCGGGAAAGATCCTAGCACATGATAACACAAAAAAAGTTATTGAAATATTTAAAAATTTATGCAATGCTTGTGATCATCCTAACGTTCCTGTAACTAAGGAGTTGAAAATCGATGGACGTTAAAAGAGAATTTGAAACTATTGTAAAAACGGTTGAAAAATTAGGAACAGATGCATCTAAATTTCTAGATAAGAGAATTGCATCGATTATTATAAGTGGTGATAAAGTTTTAGGTTTGAACAATATTGAAGGAATAAAACTTGTTCCAAAACAAATAAAAAATGGTGTGCAAGTTGATATGGAAATAATGGAAAATACTCATATTCCAATGCCGATACACGTTTGTACGGGATATATTGAGAAAACAGGATTGCAAAATGTGGTTTTTAATATCAAGGTTAGAAAAGGTGCAAGGGTAAAGTTTTTATCACACTGTGTTTTTCCACAAGCAGAGGATTTTACTCACAATGCTGTTTCAAATGTTGTAGTTGAAGAAAATGCCGTTATGGAATATATAGATGAACACTATCACAGTGATTCTGGGACTATAAATCTTATTACAAAGACTTATGCTGTAGTAAAAAAAGGCGGTGTTTACAAGAATTCCTTTACTTTGACAAAAACACGAGTGGGAAAATTAGACGTTCTCATGGATGTAAAATTAGAAGACTTTGCCGTTGGTGAAATGGTCTCTAAAGTGAAAGCCTCAAAAAGTGATGAAGTAAGCATAAATGAAATATTAAGGCTTGATGGAAAGAACTCAAAAGGACTTGCAAAAACAATAGTAGTTGCTTTAGATAAATCAAAGGCAAAAGTTTTAAATGAAGCATATGGTAATGCTCCTTATTCTAGGGCACATATATCATGTGAAGAAATAACTAAAGGTGATAAGATAGAAGTTGCAACTGTTCCAGTTTTAAAAATAAAAGATGACCTAGCAGAACTTACACATGAGGCATCTATTGGAAGGGTAAATCAAAAGCAATTAGAAATGTTAATGGCAAAAGGTCTTACAGAAGATGAAGCAACAGAATTAATTATAAAAGGGCTTTTACACGATTAACCCAGCATGATGCTGGGTTTTTTATTAAAAGGATTTAATTAATGTGAACTTAGTTTTATTCTGATAGTCTAAAATGTGGATATGAAATTTGGTTTTTGGGGAGGGTAGAGGTGCGAAAAAAGGTTGTTTTTCTTGCACTAATAATTTTTGTGTTTTTTAGTTGTGTGTTTAGCAAGGAATTAACTGTAGGTTTGTATAACAACAAACCATTAATTTATTTTGAAGAAGGAAAACCTAAAGGTTTTTTTGTTGATATTTTAAACGAGATAGCTAAAAAAGAAAATTGGAAGTTAAATTACGTGTATAACGATAATTTTTCTGTATTGTACAATAAATTAAAACAAGGAAAAATAGATATACTTTTGGATTTAGCGTATTCAAAAGAAAGAGAGAGAGAGATTAGTTTTAACAATGAAAGTGTTTTTGTTAATTGGGCACTTATATATTCGTATGATAAGAATTTGAAATCTATATTAGATTTGAATAATAAAACTGTAGCGGTTTTAAAAGATGATATTTATTATGTAGGAAAAGAAGGAATAAAAAAACTTGCAGAAAGATTTAAATTAAATATACAGTTTCTAGAGGTTGCATCTTACGAAGAAGTATTTAGGATGGTAAGTGAAAAGAAAGCATACGCAGGAGTAGTTAGTAGAATATATTTGGGGAAGAGGTATTCTTTGTTCAAGACACCGATAATTTTTTATCCAGTCGAGATTCGTTTTGGGTTTTCCAAAGATATTGACAGAGAAATAATAGCTAAAATTGATTTTTATTTAAAAAAATGGAAATCTGACAATAGTTCTATATATTATATATTACTTGATAAATATTTGTTAATTAATAATGAAACAATACCGATTTGGATAAAAATGGTTGTTTTTGTAAGTTTGATTTTAGTTTTTACTGTTTCTTTTTCGCTTTATTTACATAGAAAAGCATTGAAAAAAGCAACGAAAGAACTTTTGGAGAATAACAAAAAATTGAAAATTTTGTATAAAGAAAATAAAAATTTTTCTGAGAATCTTTACAAAATGGTTGATTTGTTGTCTAAAATGGTACCTGGACAGGATTTAGAAAATTTTTGTAAATATGTGCTTGAGACGGCTATACAAATTGTTCCAGAAGCAAACTATGGAAGTATAATCCTTGTAAATGAAAAAGACAAAACAGCAAAGTTTGTTGCAGCATATGGTCATGATTTAGAAAAACTCAAGCAGATTAATATGTTTAATACAATACCTTTAAGTGAGGATATAAGGATAGTGAAAGATATTATTAATACCGATAAGGTAAGAGAACTTTCAAAAAAAGAGTATGAAATATTGGTAGATGCTTCAAAACCCATGAAAGAAACTTTGGTTAATGAGATTCAATTGGCCCCTTATTTGTGGATAAGACTTTTGCTAGATATAGATGTAAATAGCAAAGAGGCTTTTTCTGAACAATCAAGGAAATTGATAAAGGGATTGGGGAATTTAGTAAAAGCCTTTTGGCTTGAGAAAAAGTCGACTGAAGAGATAAAGAATGCATCTATGAGATTTGCAGAAAAACTTTCGACTATAGCGGAGGCGTATGACGATGTAACAGGTGAGCATATTTATAGAGTTGGAAAAATTTCTGGATTTATTGCGAAAAAATTAAATCTTCCAATGGAAAAAGTGAAAGAAATAGAATCGTTTGCCCCATTACATGATATTGGTAAGATATTTGTCAGTAAGAAACTGATTAGGAAAAACGGGGGGTTAACATATGAAGAATTTGAAGAAATGAAGAAACATACGATATATGGTGCAAAACTTTTAGATGATCCATATTTTGAAACAGCAAAAAAAATAGCATTATACCATCATGAAAAATACAACGGCAAAGGATATCCATTTGGTTTAAAAGGGGATGAAATACCAATAGAAGCACAAATTGTAGCTATTGCAGATGTGTATGATGCGTTAAGGTCTCCAAGGCCATATAAAAGGGGATATACGCACGAAGAAGTAGTAAAAATAATACTTGAAGGTGATGGAAGAACATCTCCGGATGATTTTAACCCAAAGATTTTGGAGATATTTAAAAAGTATCATTTAGAGATCAAAAAAATTTACGATGACCTTTCACAAGGTATTGCTTCTTGATTATTTGTTATTTTTTATTGTCAAAAGCGTTATTCCGTCCATGAAATTGTGGATAAGTGCTGGATAGATTAAGCTTTTTGAAAGTTGAAATGTGTATCCAAGGATTAGAGAAATTACAAATCTAATGGGAAAAAGTTGTAAGAAGGCCTTAAATGTTTCGTTTTTAGTTTTAACGTTTAAAATGTGAAACAGTGAAAATATTACACTAGTTAAAGTAATAGAAATAAAAAGATTGATGCTTTTATTTAGATATGTTTGTATTAATCCTCTGAAAAAAGTTTCCTCAGTTAGCCCCACAAAAAAAAACACATAGATTATCTGCCATTTTGACCTTATTTTTAGATAACTAAAATTTTCTATCTCTTCTTTTTTCGCTTTTTTTGCAAAGATGTAAGAGATAATAAAAATGGGTATTCCAAATACTACTATAAATGTTAATCCTATCTTAAAATCACCTATTTGAAATCCCATTTCTTTAATGTTTATCTTTAATATGTAAGCAAATGTTATAGAGTATAATATAGTTATGGGAGAGAGTATTGTTTGAATTTTAAAGATATCCCTTGTGGTCTTAAATAACTTATTGGATATTTTTTTAGAAAGTGTTATGTACAAAAGAATTATTGCAAAGATATTTATTAAAGGGAAAATAATTTTCATTTTATCACCTCGTGTTAATTATATCAAAAAAAGGGGGGATTAAATGGTAAAGTTGATAAAGAACGCCACAGTTTATACGCCTAAGTATATTGGAAAAAAGGACATTTTAATTTTAAACGGAAAGATTGCAATTATTGAAGAAGGGATAAATATCGATAATTTTCCATTGGATATTCAAATGTACGATTTTTCTGGAAAAATTGTTGTTCCAGGGTTTATTGATGGGCATGTCCATATTACTGGCGGAGGTGGTGAGGGGGATTTTTCAACTAGAACGCCGGAAATTAATTTGAGGCAATTAATAAAGGGAGGAATTACTACTGTAGTAGGTTGTTTAGGAACAGATGGTATAACTAGAAGTCTTGAAAATTTGTATGCAAAGGCAAAATCATTGAGCAAAGAAGGGATAAATGCTTTTATTTACACAGGTTCTTATGCAGTTCCACCTGTAACCTTTACAGGTAGTATAGCAAAGGATATTGTATTAATTGATAGGGTTATTGGTGTTGGAGAGATAGCAATTTCAGACCATAGATCAACTCAACCGACTTTGGAAGAGATAAAAAAGATAGTTTCAAATGCTAGATTGGGAGGACTTATCTCTGGAAAAGCAGGTATTGTTAATTTTCACGTTGGTTCTGGTAAATTTGGAATAGATTATTTGTTTGATATTGTAAAAGACACAGAAATTCCCATAACCAATCTATATCCCACCCATATGAATAGAAATAAAAAATTGTTGGAACAGGGGATAGAATTTGCAAAAATGGGTGGTTTTTTTGATTTAACCACAAGTTTTTCAACAAATGAGGATAAAATTAGAACAGTAAATTATTTAATGGAATGTTATAAATCCAAAGTAATTGATAGAGTTACTTTAACTTCAGATGGCCAGGGAAGTCTTCCAAAATTTGACAAAGATGGTAATTTTATAGGTTTGCAAATTGGGGAAGTTACCTCTTTATACGAAATTGTAAAGACAAGTGTGAAAAAAGGATATTTGCCGTTAGAAGAAGCGTTAAAGACTATAACAGTTAATCCTTCTAGGGTGTTAAAACTTAAATTTAAGGGTAGATTAGAGAAAGGTTATGATGCGGATTTAGTTGTGTTAAATGAAAATTTGGAAATTGATAGTGTTGTTAGTTGTGGGGATTTTTTGATGTACAAAGAGAAAATAGTGAAAAAAAGTACTTTTGAAGATTAAAAAGGCAAACGTTTTAACAAGATATTTATAAGTGTAGAAGAGAAAAATAATAAAAATAATGATGTTAATGTAAAAAAATCTTGTTCTAAAGTAATAAAAACGGATGTTTTATGATATAATATAACGTTGGAACAGTTTCCAACAAGTTGTAAACTAGTTTTTTTGTTGTAGTAAAATAATCTTGGAGTATTTTAAAAAAGGAGGGGAAAGTGTATGAAAAAGTTATTAGTATCTCTTTTAATGATTCTGATGGTTTTCAGTGTATTTGCAGTAAAAATTACCATTTGGACATCTGAGGCACAAGCACCTATTCTTACAAAATTAGGTGATGAGTTTAAATCTATTTATGGAATTGACGTAGAAGTTGTGCAAGTTAACTTTAACGATATAAAATCCAAATTTTTAACAGCAGCCCCAGCTGGTGAAGGTGCTGATATTATTGTTGGAGCACATGACTGGGTGGGAGAACTTGCAGCAAATGGTCTTATTGAACCAATTCCAGTTCTTCCGGAAAAAGACAAATATTTACCCACTCCACTTAAAGCATTTACTTATAACGGAAAGCTTTATGGTATTCCATATGCTTTTGATGGACCTGCTTTGATTTACAACAAAGATTACGTTGAGAATCCACCAAAAACATTTGATGAATTAATCAAGGTTGCAAAGCAAATTCAAGAGGAATATGAAGGAGAAGTAAGGGGATTAGTTTACGATTTCAAGAACTTTTACTTTAGTAGTTATGCAATCTTTGGCTTTGGAGGATATGTATTTGGTGAAAAAGATGGAAAAATAAATGTAAAAGATATAGGTCTTGCAAATGAAGGAGCAGTAAAAGGATTGTCTTTGATAAAGAGATTAGTTGATGAAGGTCTTCTTGAATCAGGTGACAATTACAATGTTATGGACAATATGTTTAAAGATGGACAAGCTGCTATGATTATTAATGGACCTTGGGCAGTACCTGGTTGGAAAGAGGCAGGTATAGACTTTGGAGTTGCTCCAATTCCTGAACTTGAACCAGGCGTGAAACCAAAACCATTCTTTGGTGCACAGGGATTTATGGTAAATGCAAAATCCCCAAACAAACTTTATGCAATTGAATTCTTGACAAAATTCATTTCAACAAAGGATGTAATGTACAGAATTTATCTTGCGGATCCAAGGGTACCATCTAGAAAAGACGTATTGCCAATGGTTGATGATGTAACAAAGGCATTTGCAGAATTCCTTGGAAATTACGGGCTTCCAATGCCAAATGTCCCTGAAATGGCAGGTGTATGGGGAGCAATGGGAGATGCACTTTCAAAGGTACTTGACCAAGGAATACCAGTAGAACAAGCTTTGAAAGAAGCTGTTGATACGATTTTAGCTGGAATTAAGTAAAAAATATTTAGGGGGGAGTAGCCCCCCATTTTTATCGGGAGGAGATGAAATGATTAGGTTTTGGAAATTTATAGGGTATGTATTTCTAGCTTTGTTTAATGCTTTTTCTATCTGGGGAGCATTATTTTTATTTTCCAGAGGTTTTTATGAACTTTCTATTACTTTTTTTGTTTTGCTATTTCTAATCGACTATTTTATTTTCAGTAAAGGTGCGTATCCATATAGATATATGATTCCTGCCGTTATTTTACTTTTTATCTTGGTATTGTACCCTATTGCTTTTACAATTAAAACGGCCTTTACCAATTATGGAACAGGTCATATAATGACTCGTCAAGAGGTAATCGATAGGCTTTTAACGGATCCAGTTTATACGTATGTACCCGATGAAGGGAAAAGTTACATTTACGAAATTTTTGTTAGATACGAGGGAATTAATCCTACGGGAGATTTTAAGATGTTGGTTTACAATGAAAACGGAGAAAAATATGTTGTTGGAAATATAAAGCCCATTAGAATGCAAGCGGGGAAGATGATTTTAGGTGAAGCACATTTAATATCACTTGAAAAGTACGAAGTTATGAAGGAAAATGGAAAAATAATTACGATAATGGACGGGGATAAAACGTATAATTATTTTTATTCACCTGTTGATAAAGAAACGGCTATTAATGAAGTGTTTTTTAAATCGAAAATTGCATTTCCTATATTAAGTAAAGTTGAAATTGTAAACAATAGAAGGGAACGCCTATCTTTGAGGTTTAGTAACGATGGAACTTTAAAGTTAGTTGAAATCAAACACCTTTATAGAATGGCGCTTTCAGAAGTGGTGGAAAATGGAAAAACTGTTGTGAAAGCAACGCTTATTAACGATTTGACTAATAGGCCGCTTTTGGAAGAAGATGGTACTTTTTATGATTTTGATGAAAACGAGGATAAAGTTCCCGTTTTGGGGTATATTTCTCACTTAGGTGGAAAGAATTTCACAAAAATATTTACTGATCCAACAATTTCCGGACCATTTACAAAGATCTTTTTGTGGAATTTTACATATGCGGCACTTAGTGTGGTATTTACATTTGCAATAGGACTTATTTTTGCCTTGGTTTTGAATAACAATACTTTGAAAGGAAGAACCCTGTATAGAACTTTACTTATTATTCCATGGGCTATTCCCGCGTTTATTTCCGTTTTGATTTGGAAGAATGGATTTTTTAACGAAACGTATGGAGTTTTGAATAGATTTGTTGTAAATGGCTTGTTTAACAAAGAATCTATTAAATGGATGACCAATCCATTCTGGGCGAAGGTTTCTGTGTTAATAGTTAACACATGGCTTGGCTTTCCGTATATGATGACAGTTAGTTTAGGTGCACTGCAGAGTATTCCAGAAGAGTTATATGAAGCAGCTTCAATAGATGGTGCGTCTAGGTCTAAAAGGTTTTGGAAGATTACTTTTCCACTTTTAATGACGACTATTGCACCATTGCTTGTGGGAAGTTTTGCCTTTAATTTCAACAACTTTGTTAACATATACCTGTTGACTTCAGGTGGGCCTGCCATTCCAAACACTAGTACTCCTGCAGGTGCTACAGATATTTTGATATCTTATACCTACAAACTTGCATTTGAAGCAGGAAGAGGACAAGATTTTGGCTTTGCAAGTGCAATATCCATACTGATATTCTTTATAGTGGCAGGCATTAGTTTCGTTAACTTTAGAATATCAGGTTCTTTTGAAGAGGTGAATAGATAATGGTTGTAAAAAAGGGCAATTGGTTGGTTCATATAATTTTAATAATCTTGATTGTTGGTATATTATTTCCCGTGGTGTGGGTTGTTTCAACCTCACTGAGGAGGGATAATGCTGCTTTTTCTTCAAAATTGTTTTCTTCTAGGATGAGTTTGCAAAATTACAGGGATCTTTTATTTCCAGAAGAAAATGTTTTAAGGTTGTTAAGTGACATAGAATCCATTACCACCAATTCAAGACCATATGATGAAAAGCCAGTAGAATTTTTGGTGGAAAAATTCAATGAGGATATAAAAAGGTTGGAAGATTATTCAAAAGAGTCCAGAAAATTGGTTGATATTACGGATAAAAAATTTAGTGAAATCCAAAGTTTTGTGAAAGAAAAATCAAAAGATATTATCCAAACGATTTTAGACACTTCAAGTAAGATTAAAGACAAAATAGATATTGAAAAGCCTTCTGAAAAGATGCTTTCTTTTGCGATGCTTGATCTTTTGGACGAGGGAAAGATAAAAAATGTAGACATAGATCAAAAATACAAAGAAATGTGGATGAAGGAAGTAAAATCTTTAAAAGAGGATGTTTCAAAAAAAGAAAGTGAGATAAAAAGTATTGAGTCACAAATTAATATTTTAAAGAAAAAAATGGATAATCAAAAAGTTGAATATGAAAGATTGAGGTTTATAGTTGAAGGTTCAATTATTCCACAAATGGAAAGTTTTAATAAGACGCTGATGGCAGCATACAATATATTGGAAAATCCGTCAAATATTAGTGCTTTTATCACAGAAAGTGATGAATTTCCCCAATACTTAAAAGTTTTTGATGTAATAAAGAACATTTCAAAGATACAACTAAAGGATAAATTTAAAGACTTAATTGATGAATTATCAAACAATGCACTTAAGGTAAAAACTTTGTGGGAAAACTATAACCAAAAAAATGTCACAAGCTATGGTGATTTTTTGTCTATTATTAACCAATTTAACATGAAATCTTTTAAACAGTTAAAAGAAGCAAAAAATGTGCTTGAAAATTTTGCAGTTATTGAAATGGATTATTTAGAAACTTCAAATAAATATTTACTTCTTTCAAATAGGCTGAAAAGCAAGAGGAAAGAATATGAAAATTTAAAAGTTAAACTTGCCGATGTGGAGATGCAACTTTTAGATGCAAAGGCATACATATTATCTGATAAATTATTTAAAGATATCGAAAGATTTGAAAGTAAGGTATCAAAGTATAGCCTTCCGAAGGATATTAATAAACTATACATAGCTTTAAAGTCTTTTAGAAAAAGTATAAATGGATTTTTAAGTTATATTTCAAACAATGAGTTAAAAAGTAGTGTAAGAGGTGAATTAAGAAAACTGGAATGGATTGATGATTACAGGGATTTAATCAAGAGGTATGGAAAGTTTTCAAAAGATGTTAAAGTATTTCTCGATAATTTTGATAATTATGTCAAGTCTATTAAAAAAACAGGAGAGAATGCAATTTATTCTGCAAAAAATGGTGTTAAAATTAGAATATTATCTCTTTCTCAACTTTTTACAGAAGTACAATCAAAATATCCATCTAATATAGCATCTAGTATGAGTATTGCTTCAAAAGCTGCGGCTGACTTGGTTGATAAATTTCCCGTTGAAGGGTTAAATGTAAAATTTAAGGAAATTGATAAAAGACTTTTTAGATTTGATCAAATATGGAAACAGAAGCAAAGACATTATCTTTGGAAATGGATATTTAATAGTGTTGTAGTTGCAGGACTTGTTTCAATAATTACCACATTTGTAAATGCATTGGCCGCTTATCCGTTCAGTAGAATGAGGTTTAAGGGAAGGAAATATGGTATAATGTCGTTGTTATTAATTCAGATGTTCCCAGCTATTATGTATATGATTGCACTGTATGGATTTTTAAGCTTTTTAGGAAGGTATATTCCATGGCTTGGATTAAATACATTGGGTGGATTGATTTTTGTGTATCTTGGGAATATAGCGTTTAATATGTATTTGATAAAAGGATTTTATGATACAATTCCAAGTTCTCTTGAAGAAGCGGCAATGATTGATGGTGCTACAAGGTGGCAGACATTTTGGAGAATAGTTATTCCACTTGCATCTCCTATATTGTCTGTTGTGGTAATATTAACCTTTATGGGAACATTTAACGAATTTGTTTTGGCAAAAATAATTCTCCAGGATGTAGAAAAGTACACTTATGCGGTAGGGCTTTGGACATTCTCAACAGGGCCATTTGAGACTGAATGGGGACTTTTCTCAGCTGCGGCACTTGTAGGAATGCTCCCAATGGTAATACTCTTCCTTTCTATGCAAAAGTATCTTGTTGGTGGTTTGACAAAGGGTTCGGTAAAAGGATAGTTGAAATTATCCCCGGTTTTTTGAAAAATAAAGCCGGGGATTTATTTTTTGGAGGTAGGTATATGAAACCCGTATATGAAAAGAGTATTGTGTCTTTTGTAAATGTCTTATTGAAACACTTTGGTGTTTCTCCATATCATGAATTTAAGGAAATGGAAGAATACCTTTTCCCATTTCTTGAAAAAAAAGAAAAGATCATAGTAGTTATATTGGATAGTTTGGGTTTTAAAAAATTTAAAGAATTAGGTGTAATTTTTGAAAATTACACAAGATTAAGTAGTGTTTTCCCCACTACAACAGTTGCAGCTGTTACGAGTATCATGACCGGGCTTACACCAAAAGAACATGGTCTTTTAGGATACGTCCAATTTTTACGTGAAATAGGAACATTGGTTAATATGATAGATTTTAGTTTTCCTGGAATGAGTGAAAACAGTTTTGCAACCCTTGTAAAGAGAAATATCAAAAGACTTCCAAACGTTTTTCAACTTTTAAAAAAAGAAGGTTTATATGGTGGAGTGCTTACCGCTCAAAATATTGCAAATTCCGGGCTTTCTTTTCTCATACAAAATAACGCCAATGTGTTAACTTATTATTCTACACTAGATATGCTTGTAAAATTGGAGAGAATGTTAAGGAAAGATTTTAAGGGAATTTTATTTACATATTATGGAATTATAGATGGGATAGGTCACAAGATGGGACCAGATAGTGATTCATATGAATATGAGGCAAAGTATATATTAGAATGGTTTAAAAAATTAAATACAGACAAGAAAACCAGAATATTTATATTGGCTGATCATGGTATGATTACCACACCAAATGAAAAAAATAAGTTTATGGGGAGTGAATTATTAAAATTCCTAAAGATTCCACCAGCAGGTGAGATGAGGATGATGTATTTTTATGTACAAGAAAATAAAAAGGAAAGGTTTCTAGAATATATGGAGGAAAAATACTCCGGAAAATTTGAAATCTATCCATCTAAAGAGTGTTTAATGGAAGGATATTTTGGTATAGGAAAGGCGCACCCTGAAACGGCGCACCGGATAGGAGATTATGTGCTTATTTGTAAAGATAACTATTCGTTTACTTATACCTACACGGGTGGAGAACAAAAACTCAAGGGAATGCATGGTTCTCTTTCTTATGAAGAACTCTTTGTACCACTAATTATAATCTAAATCTTACTACCTTCACTGTACATATCAAATGTATCGTTTTCATTTAATTTTAGAGTTAGCTTTTTCATGTGTTTTTTTTCTTCTTCAATAATTTTTTCCAGTGCATCGTTATTTAAAATGAGCATTTTTATATCATTGTAGAATATAATAGAATCTTTTTCAACTTCTATTGCAAGTTTTAAAGCTTCTTTTATACTTTGTGGAATCTTGTCAATATTTAATTTTGGAAATATAATATTATCTGCAAAAGCTCTTAAATATCCGATTTCCTCTTCGTTTAAATTTAGGTTTTCATCTTCATGTTCTTTTAATATATCTTCAAATATTTTTGCATGTTCCCTTTCCTCGTTAGCAAGTTCTAAAAATAACTCTTTTAATTTTCCAGAAGAAATATTTGATAGTTTTGTATAGTATGAATATCCCGCACCTTCAATCTTTAGAGCAACTCCCAATAATTCACTTGTTGTCATTTAAAAACACCTCCTTTTTTAAAAAGGTGTTTCCTAAGAGGAAACACCTTATATATTAACTTAGACATTATAATTTAAAATTTGATAAGTATTGATTTA
>NZ_LNGA01000019.1:0-4494 GCF_018588215.1 Thermosipho sp. 1244 | reverse complement strand
AAATCTCTAAGAGATGGAACTCTCTTAAAGTATAATGCACCCATTTCTAATGTCTCTCTAAACGAAAGAGCAAACAGTTCTTTTAAAACTGCTAAGGAAAGAATTAGTGCGTCTGGGTATTTCTTAGGTCTACCTTTGGAGGTAGATTTTTGAGGAAGTTGTGGTAAAATATTGTTGTAAAATTTTTTAACAAGTTTGAGTATTTTCTTTATGTTAGTTCTTCTCATATCAGGGGAGATTATATCATCTCCCCTTTTATTTTTGAACCACTTCCTCTTATTTTTGAAACACTCCCATAATTCTTCGGAGTTATCAACAAAACATCAACCGCGTCTCTTACTTTTTTTCATTTCATACATTTTCCTATCCACTTCTTTTAAAATTTCTCCAAAATTCTTTTGCTTGTTGTACTTTACAATTCCATACGAAAAATCAATATTTGATTTTCGTTTTATCCTATCAACAACTTGTTTTGCATTTTTTCCACTTACAAAGATTAAAAACTCGTCTCCTCCGTATCTTACAACTTTATCTTCTTTCCTTATACTTTTCTTACATAATTTTACAAACTTTTTCAATACTTTATCGCCATAATCATGTCCATAGGTATCGTTAAGTTTTTTAAAACCATCCAAATCTATAAATATTATAGAATAATTATCGTCAAAATTCATCTTGTTTAAGAAATTTCTGCTGTAAGCACCTGTTAATGGATCAAATAAAGAAATTCTAAGTGTTTCCTTCTTTTCTTTAACAAGCTTATTAAAGACCTCTCTAAACTTAAAATTTATAGTCAAAATTTCAGATAACAAATCAAACATGTATAATTCTTTAGATGTAAATGCATTTTTTCCACCTTTTTCAAACAACACCGCACCAAAAATCTCTTCTTCAAATTTTAAAGGAACACCATAAATGGAAACAATTCTATTTTTTCCAAACACTATTCTTTCATATCCTTTTGGAAGGACTAATCTTTCCGAATTTTTTATATATAACTTCTTACCAAAATCCATTACATATGAAACAATTGGCTTCTTTTTAGGTGGAATAACAAAATTCATCCTTTCCTCAAAACCTATATTAGCATAATGTATGTAAGTACTTCCATCACCTCTTCTAGTTGCTACAACAAGAGAGTCAATCATTTTCTGTCCTTTTAAAAAATTAAACAACTTTTTTGAAACTTCCGAAAGAGTTTTTCTATTTAAAATATCCAAAAAAATACTTTGTGGAATTTTATTTAAAGGCTTGATAATATCTTTGGCATACGAATATACATTGCTTGAAATATTTACCAAAAAAAGTATTGAATACCTCAAACCTTTGGACTTTATCCTGAAAAACTTCAAAAGAAATATCTGTCCACCAATTTCAATTTCTACCTCAAATTCTAATTTATCTTTATAGTAATTTTTCAAAATCATATTAAAAAACACTTCTAATTGCGAATATTTCTTTGAAAAAACTCTAATTTTATCTTCAGTAACATTTTTAAAATCAAAAAAATTTACATTATACATCTTAGCATAATTTAATAGACTAGATGAAAAATATTTAAGTTTTCCACCATGCCAAACTGCAACACCCATTTTTGAAGATTTACTATCAAACACCAAATTAACTAAATTTCTTAACTTTAATATATAAACCAAAGAAAAAATTAAAAAAAGAACCAAAATTACAACTAACCCCAAGATAAAATACATTTTATCCCCTCCAAATCGTACATATCTAATATAAAACATAAAAACATTCAAAATCAACCAAAAACAAATCATTTACATTTGATTAAAAACATCGTCAAACACTATTGTTTACAAAAACGTAACAACAAACCGTGAACCAAAAACAAATGTTATCAGTCTATATATGTGAGTGATAAAAAGAAAATAATTTTGGAGGTGGTTAAATTGAGGTATTTAGACAATAAAATGCAAGAATTAGTCCAACAAGCGGCAGAAAATTTGACCCAAAAAAGGCAAAATCTTTTAAAACCAGAGCATGTGCTCTATGAAATTCTACAAGATGATGTAGTGCAAAAACTTATAAAAACACGTATAAATTTAGATGAAATATTGGATAGAATTGAAGAATTAATCGAAAGTCAATATGGGGTATACTACGGTTCTGGTTCTGGAGTTTACATGTCAAATGAACTTTCCAGAATATTTGAACTCTCCAGAAAAGAAGCAAAATTACTCGGTTCAAGTAAAGTTTCACCTATTCATTTTCTTTTGGCACTGCTTAAAGATAGCTCTACTCAAGCTGCTGCCATACTAAATAAATACGGAATCACATATGAAGAAGTATTAAAATCGGTAAAAGAACTTGTGGAGAATGGAGAATTAGACGGAGAAGGAAACGTACTTTCAAAATACACGGTAGATTTAACAAAACTTGCAAGAGAGGGTAAACTTTCACCTGTTATCGGTAGGGAAAAAGAAATTGAAAGAGTTATTGAAATTCTCTCTAGAAAAACAAAAAACAACCCCGTGCTTATAGGCGATCCAGGTGTCGGTAAAACTGCTATTGTTGAAGGTCTTGCACAAAAAATTGTTGAAGGAAAAGTCCCTGAAAAACTTAAAAATAAAAAGATATTAATGCTTGATCTTGGAAAAATGCTTGCAGGTAGTAAGTATCGTGGCGAATTTGAAGAAAGATTGAAAAAGGTAATGGAAGAAATAAATAAAATGAAAAACAATGTAATTCTCTTTATCGACGAACTTCATACAATAGTTGGAGCAGGTGCTGCAGAAGGTGCAATGGATGCATCTAACATGTTAAAACCTGCACTAGCCAGAGGAGAACTACATGCAATTGGTGCAACAACTTTAGAAGAATACAGAAAACACATAGAAAAGGACAAAGCCCTTGCCAGAAGATTTCAGCCTGTACTAATTGAGGAACCTAGTGTAGAAGAAACTATAAAAATATTAAAAGGTTTAAAAGAAACATACGAAAAACACCACAACGTAGAAATAACGGATGAAGCTATAGAAGCTGCAGCAAAGTTATCTTCAAAATACATCCAAGATAGATTTATGCCAGATAAAGCTATAGATTTGATTGATGAAGCTGCTGCAAAGATAAGTTTAAAGTCCGCCGATCCAAAAATCTCAGAACTAAAGGAAAAAATAAAATCTTTAAGTGAAAAAATCGATGAACTTACTATAAATTCCCAATACAAAGAAGCAGCTGAAATGAAACAACAAATGTATAAACTTCAAAATCAATATGAAGAACTTGAAAAGAAATACGGAACCGACAAGGTAACCGCTGATACAGTTGCAAAGGTTGTAGAATCGTGGACTGGTATACCCGCAACCAAAATGATGGAATCAGAAAAAGAAAAGTTATTAAGATTTGAAGAACTTGTACATCAAAGAATGGTAGACCAAGAAGAAGCAGTCAAAGTTGTTGCAGATGCTATCAGAAAAGCAAGAGCAGGTATAAAGGATCCCAATAGACCAATTGGTACCTTCCTATTCTTAGGTCCAAGTGGTGTTGGTAAAACAGAACTTGCAAAGACCATTGCAGAACTTTTATTTGGTTCCGAAAACGCGCTCATTAGAATAGACATGAGTGAGTACATGGAAAAACACTCAGTTGCAAGACTCATTGGTGCACCTCCAGGATATGTGGGGTATGATCAAGGCGGACAATTAACAGAACAAGTAAGAAGAAAACCATATAGCGTAATTCTTTTGGATGAGGTTGAAAAAGCACATCCAGAAGTATTTAACGTATTACTGCAAGTTTTTGATGATGGTAGATTAACAGATGGAAAAGGTAACACAGTTGATTTTAGAAACACGATAATTATAATGACCAGTAACCTCGCAAGCGATAAGATATTGAGAAAGGTTGAAGCGGGAATAGAGTTTGAAAAAATAGAAGAATCTGTAAGGGAAGATTTAAAACACTATTTTAGACCAGAGTTCATAAACAGAATTGACCATGTTGTGATATTCAAACCACTTACAGAAAAGCATATGAAAGAAATAGTTGAAAAGTTAATTTCAAGGCTTGAAAAGAGATTAAAAGAAAAGAGCCTAAAAATAAAACTAACAGATAACGCAAAAGCATACCTTGCAAAGAAAGGATATGATCCAGCCTTTGGAGCAAGACCATTAAGAAGATTAATAGAACGAGAAATTGAAACACCTCTTTCAAAGAAAATTATAGCTGGAGAAATTAAAGAAGGAGATATAGTTTTAGTTGATGTAAACAACGGAATGATCTCAGTTGAAAAAGAAAAAGAACTTACAAAATAAGGGGCAAGTCGCCCCTTATTTTTATTCTAAACTAAAATATAAGGACAACAAATCTAAAATCAATAGAACTTTGTTTTTTTATCCTAAAAAATGCTATAATATAATTGCATAGTGATTTTTTTCTCATAAAAGGAGGGGGAAATATGAAGAGGTATGTATGTAGTGTATGTGGATATGTATATGATCCAGAAGTAGGGGATCCAGACAATGGGGTAGA